>PDQE01000030.1 GCA_002747735.1 Flavobacteriales bacterium
ACGGCTCTTACTTCTATAATTATGCTCAACAAACGCCTTCTCATAAAAAACTTACTCGCTTCTAATGACGAGAACAGCTTTTATGACAAAAAAGCCCAACTCAATTTAGACAGTAGAGAAGGAAAGGCGAAATTTTTAAAGCATATCTGTGCATTGGCCAATTCTAATCTTAGCAACAATTCTTTTATTATAATTGGTGTAGAAGACGAAACCGATAAAATAAAAGGGGTAGATTTCTTTGATGACAGTAAAATTCAGAATTTAATAAATGCTTTTTTAGAACATCCGCCACTAGTACTTTATGAAAACGTTCCTTTTCCAAAATTGCCCCGATACAAAGTTGTGGGTTTGGTTACCATAAAATCATCCGGCAAAGCTACATTTTTAAAAAAAGGCATTTGGAAATACAAAAAGAACACACTTTTTGTAAGGCAGGGCAGTAATTCTATTCAAACAGAGAAAATAAGCAATCAGACCAATAATACTGCCGTGGTGGACAGGATAGAAAAGAATGCAGCCAACAATATAAAACTGGTCTTAGACGGAGTAATGGAATTTATGAACAAACACAGCAAAGAGTTAAACCCGCAATACATTGTATTTAAAGAGCAGTTTATATTATGCTGGGCAGGATTAAAGAAAAAAGCAGGGGATACTACTATGTATTCCAGAGTGGATATAGAACTCATTAATGAACAGGTAAAACTGTTTTATTCCACTTTAGACGAAGTTACAATTAACTTTAATACCAGTGCTTTTATCATTACGGAATATGTCCATCTGGGTATTGAGAAAAAAAGGATAAACCAAAGAGCTTATCCGTTAGAAAAAACGGTCATAAATTTTAAAAACAATGGTCAATACGATATTGTTACCGAATTGTTATTTGACCCGCCGCAGTTTGACAAGGCGGTTTTAAAACATATCTTTAACAGCAATAATGCTGTGTTAAAAAAGTTGGAAAAAGGTGTTTCACTCAACAAAACAGATTATGAAATTTTAGTAGAGCTGCCCAAAACTTATCTTATTTGTTCGTTAAACGGATTTATTGATGCCCAGCAAAAACTGCAAACCGCCAAGCCACTCCTAAAAAACTTAACCGATAAAACACCATATATTCACTTAAAGGAAACTTTAAGGTTATTGAGAAAAATAAAATACAACTAAGTAAATACTTTTACAACGTGCGTACATAATTCACAATATCCCACCGTTGCTCTTCAGTAAGAATAGGTCCCCATTTTATCATATCATTTCTACCGTTAGATATTTTCCAAAATATTTCCCCATCAGTCTGGCTTTGTACCATATCAGAAGTAAGGTTTTGAGGTTTTGGCGTAAGGGCTTTTCCGCCAATGCCATCTCCTTTGCCCTTAGGACCATGGCAAATCATACAGCGGGTTTTAAACAATTTGGCTCCTCTTTCCGCAGATAAGCTCTTTTGAGCAGCCGTAACCGGATTTTTTATTTTTTTAGCCCCCTCAGGAGCTATCCATCGGTCTTCTTGAATTTTAAAACTCATAAAAAGTATTAAAACAAAACTTCCGATTATATATAGTAATTTTTTATCCATATCTTTAAACTTTAAATAATATTGCTTATCATCGACAATATTTAGTCAAAATCTATACCGAAAATTAAAAGGCTTAAAATGAAATACTTATCACATGCTTAAGCCTTATTGTAAGAGTAAATGTAATAAAACTATTCTAAATGGAAACAAAAACGGCATTAATCACAGGAGCTACCAGCGGTATTGGTACAGCCACCGCCCAGCACTTAAAAAAGAGTTGGAACCAAAGGTGAAAACATGTGCTTTACAGTTTGATATAGGCGATAAAAAAGCTGTTTTTGAGGCAATTAATAGTATTCCAAAGGAGTTTCAGCCTATTCATTATTTAATTAATAATGCGGGTAATGCTCATGGTTTAGACCCCATACAAGATGGTGATATTACTGATTGGAATGCTATGATAGATAGTAATATTAAAGGCTTGCTCTATGTAAGCAAAGCCGTAATGCCTCAAATGAAAGCTCAAAAAGCGGGACATATCATCAATATTGGTTCTTTAGCAGGTAGGGAGGTGTATCCTAAAGGTAATGTGTACTGTGCCACTAAACACGCCGTAGCCGCTATAACCGAAGGCATGCGAATAGACCTAAATCCGCTTGGTATAAAGGTAAGTTCCGTAAATCCCGGTTTAGTAAAAACAGAATTTTCTAAAGTTCGGTTTAAAGGCAATGCTATAGCCGATGATGTTTATAAAGGCTTTGATGCCTTGCAGGCAAAAGACATTGCAGAAATTATATATTTTACCATCAACAGGCCGGCACATGTAAACCTCGCTGATATTTTAATACTACCCACCGCTCAGGCCAATAGCGTTACGGTACATAGGAAATAATGAATAACTTATACTGGAGAAAAAACTACAAATCAAAAATTATAATGGCATCATCCACTATATAATTCAGGCTAAATTTTAGGGTTACCGCTTAGCTATCCAAGGCTCCGGATTTTGAAATTGGGTTTCTTTGTACAAGCTAAATACCAATACTGTTTTTCCGGTTACGGCATCTGTATGAATGGTACCTATTTCTTGTTTGGTATTCACATGGCTGCCAACCTTTACTGTTACGTTGTCTAAGTTTTGATAAGTAGAGATATAATTTCCGTGTTGAATTAATACCATTTTTTTTCTGCCGGTAAGTAGTTGAATGGAAAGTACCTTGCCTTTAAAAACGGCACGGGCTTTTGCTCCTTTTTCCGTAGCTACTTGAATACCACTGCTTTGTATAGTAATATTGGGTAGTGTAGGATGTTTTTGCTTACCAAACTTTCTAATCACCACACCTCTTTTTGTAGGCCATGGGAGTTTTCCTTTATTGGCAATGAAATTAGACTCTAACACCTTAGCTTCCGGTGTTAAACTAAAACTGGATTTTCTTTTTACATTTGCAGCTTTATTGGATTTGGCTATAGCCGCTTTTATCAACCGTTCTATCTCCCTATCTAATTTTCGCTCTTCCTTTTGTTTGGCATTAATCTCCGCTATATATTTTTTTTCTTTAATTCTCACTTTTTTTACCAAACCCAATTGGGTGTTCTTTTCCCTGCTTACACTGTCTTTTTGTCTTTCGTACAAAGCAAGAAGCAGCCTTTTCTCATCTTCCCTTGCACGTAGCGAATCCGTGAGACTGGCTAGTAATTTTTTGGTTTTTATAATTTCTTCGCCTTGTCTTTTTTTGTATTCAGCATATTGTTGCATATACTGATAGCGTTTATAAGCCTGTGTAAAACTTCCCGAAGACAATAAAAAGAGAAGCCTGCTTTGCTTGGTTTTATTTTTATAACTCTGCACTACCATCTCTGCATACTGCTTTCTTAGGGTACTGAGTTCTTTTTCTAATCCGGATATTTGTTTTTCGTTTTTGTTTATTTCTAAAGAAAGCGTATTGGCCTCTTTATTTATAGTAGTAATTAAATTAGAGCGTACGTTTATTATTTTATTCAGGTCGTTTAGTTCAGATAATAAAGTCTCGGCTTCTTTTTTTGATTTAAAAAGTAGTTGCTGTGTTTCCTTTATCTCTTGCTGTAGTTTTTCACGTTTGGCTTCCAATTCTTTTTTAGATTGTGCCGAAATAGATAAAACAGTGGATAAAAACAGTAATAAAATTAAACATCTTGGTCGCTCCATGATTACAAAACTATCACTTATTTAAGTTAGCTTTACAGTATTGCAAAAAAAGTTTTTAAAAAGTTATATTAAATGGATTAATAAGTTTTCATTTTATTTTTTGCCTCCTTGGTATTACTTTAATTCCACCCGGTCGTAATTTTTAGGGATTTTAAAAGGAAAACTCAGTTTTTTGTCAAACTCTACACTCTTATAATCCACGTCTATTTTAGTAACATATTTGTTGTCATTTGCAATAATAGCAATAATTTTAGGGAAAATTTGATTGTCAATAGATTGATAATCATTGTAATTTATCACTAATGACTTCCGGTCTGCTTTCTCTGTAATCTGCTGACTGTTTACTTTAAAGTTTACGGGATTTATATAGAACAGAATAGCGTATAAGGGATGTGGATTTACCGGTGTGAGCAAGTAGTTTTTATTGACTGTCTGGACGTCAAATTTTTCTTTTTTTAAATCATAAAGGGCCTCGCCTACCAATAAATTTTGAACTTTTTTAAAATCCAAATCGGCTCCCAACCAACGGCTCAAATCTGTAAAGCTACCGGTAAAATAAGTACGGTTTATTTTTTCATAGAAACTTATCTCCTCCGGTGTTATCAAAATTTTTGCTACCTGAAAACCCAGTTTAGACACACTCACCCAGATAGCCTTGTCTTTTTCTAACCTTAATGACGCAGACACATTGGGCAAAGAGTTTTTACCACTGTATTTTAACCTTAATTTTGCATTAATGGTATTTTTATCAAATTGGTTAGTCTGATAGTTTCTTATTACTTTTTTAGCAGTCAAATCCATATCGTTGGCACTTCCGGCAACTTTTTTTGCCTTACATGCCATAACGGTTAAAAACAATATTGATATATAGGCTATTTTATGTTTCACCTTAGAGTTTTTTTCTTATATTTTTTGCTTTGTTTAGATATTCAGTGGCTACTACATTGTTAGATGTACCTTTATGGCTAAGGCTAAGTTGATCATAAAATTCGGCTTCCATAGTTGTGTTATCTATAAGGTATGCTAACCCTTCTTCCAAAACAGGTATAGCATCTTTGTATTGTTTTGTATTGTTTAAGGCTGTGCCACTCATAAGATATACCAAAGGTTGTGCCGGAAATAATTCTATCCCGCTTTTACTGTATTTATCAAGATCTAAAAATTCCTTTTTATTCAAAAGTTCCGCCAGTAGAGATTTTAAACTCTCAAAAGATTTTTCGCTTTCAAAGGCTTGTTTTAGTTGCCTAATGGTAAAATCTTCGTATTTGCCGCCTTCTGCTATGTGTTCTTTTACGGGTTGTGAAATTTTCCCCTGCAGAATAGTTTCTTTAAAAGGCATTAAAGTATCAGTAAGCAGTCCTTTTTCATCCAGTTCACGTAGTAATGTCCTTGCCTCATCTACTTCATTATTTTTAATATACAACAAGACCAAGTCTATTTTTTCATCAATATTTTGGGCAGCCAGTTGTTTTTGAATATCTAATGCTGCTTTAAAATTTTGTTGTTTGTTATAAATATTTTTAAGCAAGGATAGAATTTCATAATTGTTGGGATCAATAAACAGAGCCTTTTTGGTAAATTCTTCGGCTTCTAAGAATTTTTCCATGGCAAAATAGTTTTTGCCAAATTCAAAATTAAGGGCTTTATCATTTGGATAGACTTTTTGGCAATTTTCTAATGCCACTATCGCTTTGTCATAATTTCCTATGGCTTTTTGTGCCAGAGCATCAAAAAAATACTGTTGAAAATCTAAGTTTTTTTGTTCTTTTTTTAGCAACTCGGTGTTTTTCTTTTCCATATAATCAATAGAGTCTCCCTGAGCCGTACCTATTACTGAGATAAGCATGCCAAAAACAAAAAGATATATTTTCTTTGCAACCATTAATTTATCTAATTAAGTTGGGAAAAATCCCCAAGGCTTACACTGGAAAAATTCCCGTCAAAATTAACATTATTCCCTATCATTGCATTGTTTAGTTGAGCATTTTTAATTGTAGTATTGGTTTGAATTAAAGAATTTTTAATACTTGAATTTTCTACTACACTATTTGTGCCAATTGAAACATTTGGCCCTATTTTAGCATTTTTTAAGACTACGTTTTTACCTATATAACAAGGCGGAATAATCTCTGCATTTTCTCGCTGTACACTGTCCGACACCAGATTTTGACCATCTTTTTGGGCAAATTGCAATATTTTGCTGTTCGTTTCTACCGTTATTTCTTTGTTTCCACAGTCCATCCATTCTTTTACTTTGCCGGGAACAAATTGCATCCCTTTCTGCTTCATGTTTTCCAATGCATTGGTAAGTTGATATTCACCATTTTCCGTAATATTATTATCTAGCAAATATTGGATTTCATCCCTAAGTATTTCTCCTTCTTTAAAGTAATAAATACCTATTATAGCCAAATCTGAAACAAATTCTACCGGTTTTTCCACAAAATCTGTAATAATGCCTTCATTTACCTTTACTACACCGTAGGCCTGCGGATTTTCTACTTGTTTTACCCAAATGGCTCCATCAACATTATTATCCAAGGTAAAATCGGCTTTAAAAAGTGTATCAGCAAAAGCCACTACACAAGGCCCGGACAAAGCATCTTTGGCACAAGCAATAGCATGTGCGGTGCCTAATGCTTTGTGTTGAATACTCACTGTAGCTTTGGCTCCCAAACCGGTAGCAATAGCGTGTAATTTTTCTTCTGTATCCTGTGGAAAAGTAGGACCTATCACAAAAGCAATTTCATCAATTTCTTGTCTTAAAACGCCGGCTATGTCTTCAACAAGGCGTTGTACAATGGGTTTTCCGGCGATTAAAGTAAGTGGCTTTGGTACAGTAAGGGTGTGTGGCCTTAATCTGGAACCTATTCCGGCCATGGGAACAATAATATTCATAAATATAATTTTAGTCTAAGTTGCTGTTTATAAATTAATTAAGACATTAAAACAGGGCTTTATTAACTTAATTCCTGCCCGATTTTAGCCATATCGAGCTAGTTTAGGGGGCTACATTTTATGTTTTAAAAACGCAAATATAGGTAAATTAGTATGAGTTTCGACATATAAATTGTTTAGCTGAAAGGCACCGTCTTCAGCCGTATAAGAAAATGGAACCCCCATATTTTTACAAGTCTTTTTCCATTGAGAAATATAGCCGGGATAATTTGACCCATCGGCCAGAATTTGCTTTGGCTTAAGCCGATGAATAACTCGCTCTAAATTTACTTTTGGAGAACTTGATAGTAACAGGATTTCCGGATTAAAACAGGACAGTTGATAAATAGCTGAACTGTCAATTATATAAAGGGTTTTATCATTAAAAGTAAAAATGGGAAAATTAGAATCAGATTCATTGGCCAATTTGGTATTAGTACCTGTTATGTAATTATTTATATTGGTATTTTTATCAGACTCCACGGAGGTACTGTTGTATAAAACACAAAGCTTTTTGCCTTGTTGATGGGTAATTAATGTACCGCTATACTCATTAAAAACAGTAATTCTATTAATCTTTAACGATTGCACTTTTAAGTATAAAAAATGCAATTGAAATCCTATTATGAAGGCCAATCCCAAATAGAGGTATTTTATCTCTTTTTCTTTAAACCATCGGGCAATAGACAATATAATACTGTATAACAATACCATAGCCACAAAAGTGAAAAAGATGTTTTTTATGATAAAACTATCTTTATCCGCTATAGAGCTAATGATAAAATTCATGCTTTCTATAAGTTTTTGATAGGCCAAGGCTAAAAAATCAGGTAAGATTTCCAGCATAGCCATTATGATGAGAAAAATACCGCTGATCAATATAAAGCCCATTATTGGGATGATGATTAAATTAGCAATAAAAAACAAGCCCGGAAATTGATGAAAATAATACAAAGTAAGCGGCAAAACACCTATTTGTGCGGCCACTGAAACCGTGAATAACTGCCAGAAATACCTCAGCGGCTTCCATTTAATATAAATAAGTTTTTCTAACATGGGCTGAAGCCAAACAATAAAAAATACGGCCAAATAACTCAATTGAAACCCAACTTCAAAAAGGTACTGTGGCCTGTACAGTAATAAAACGAATAAGGATACAGTCAAAGCCTGATATGTATTAAAACCACGCTGCCCAAAAACAGCAATGGCCACCGCCGTAAACATAGTTACTGCACGGACTACGGAAGCGGATAAACCTGCCAAAAAAGCAAATCCCCACATTACGAAAATTGTAATAACTAAACTCAATTTTTTGCCGTATGTAATGCTTTCCAAAGGTTTGAGCATAAATTTTATAAACAGTAAAATAATACCAATATGTAAGCCGGAAATAGCCAGAATATGTATTGCACCGGCATTCCTGTAGTTATTGGAAAGATCTTGTGAAATCTCATCCCGCTGCCCTAATAAAAGAGCTTTTATAACAGCAAGTTCATCTTTCTTAAACGGATACATTTCTAAACGTGTCCCAATTTGGTGTCTTATTTCATAAGCAAAACCACGAACAGACGTAACTTTTCTGGAAAGCACTTTATGATTGTAACGGTTTAATTTTACGCTATGGTAAACCTGTTTATTTTCCAGAAATTTTTTGTAATCAAACTGATAGGGGTTTTGTGGCTTTTTTATCTTTTGAAATGTTAAATGGGCAATGATTTCATGGTCAATTTTAAACGGTACTGATGCACTATCTTTTGGCTGATTTACCAATAGCTTTCCTGTTGTTTTTTTTCCGTTACAACTAATTACTTCCGCAAAGTAATTGTAAGCATAATCCGTAGGTTTTAGAACTTCGTTAATTTTTAGGATTACTTCATTCTCCGAAACTTTAAAATTTTCATAAAAATCAGGCCTTAATTGCTGTTGATGAAAGGAATAAACACTTATTCCAATAATGAGAAAGCAACACCATGTTGAAATTGTAAAAAATTGCTGATTAAAGTATCTTTTACGAAACACCATATAAGAAATTAGACTAAGTATAGTAGCAATTCCAATGAGTATAACTACTGTAGTTATAGGCATCACAACATATTTGCCAATAACTATGCCTGTAATTAAAAAGAAAATCAGTTGAAAAGGAAGGTATTGGTTAATTTTCACGAGTGTTTTCCGGATTGTGACAAAAATTTAACGGAAAGAAACGATATTTTCGTATTTCTAACAAGAATTTGTTGTTTTTAATTTTATTAAGATTTACCATTGGTTAAGAAAAATAAGCCATTCGTTAAGTTTTTTTAGCATTTGGTGTATTTTATTTTAAAATAACAAAGAGGTTTTTTAAGTTTGCACCCAAGACGTACAAAAAAACTAAGAAAAACTAATCAACCCAATTTTTACAACTTAATCAACCCAATTTTTTTACAGTCTGATTGCAAAAAAAGAATTTAAAGTTATTTAATAAGAAACCCCGATTGTGTAAAATCAGCCGGGGTTTTTCCTTTTTTAAATTGTCCAAAATTTTTACCCCTTTACTATTCTAAGCAACAATGGTTACTTTAAAATCATAAAAGAGCCTTATCTTTGAGCCTTATTACAGGAATTTAATTTTTTCATGATAAATTTAGATATAAATAAAAAGAGAAATACCAAAAAAATTGAGGAATTAGAAGAGGTTGTCATCCGTTTTGTAGGTGATTCCGGTGACGGTATGCAGCTTATCGGCACACAGTTTTCTGACACTTCTGCTATGTTTGGCAATGATGTAGCTACCTTTCCCAATTATCCGGCAGAAATTAGAGCTCCACAAGGCAGTTTGTACGGGGTTTCCGGTTTTCAGGTACATATAGGAAGCGTGCAAATAACTACACCCGGAGATTATTTAGACCTTTTGGTAGCCATGAATCCGGCAGGTTTAAAAACCAACCTTGTAGATTTAAAACCCGGGCATACGTTGATTGTAGATACGGATGCCTTTACAAAGAAAAATTTAAAAAGAGCAGAATACGATAGTAATCCTTTGGAAGATGGTAGTTTAGAGAATTATAGAGTTATTGAATTGGCCATGACTACCTTAACCAAAGAAGCATTAAAAGATATAGATGGCCTGGATAACAAAACGGTAACCCGAAGTAAAAATATGTTTGCTCTGGGGATGGTTTACTGGATGTATCACCGTTCCAAAGAACATACCATTGAATATTTTAAGAAAAAATTTCAATCTAAACCAAAGATTGTTGAGGCAAATACAAAAGTTCTCAACGCAGGGTATTTCTATGCAGAAACCATGGAATTGATTTCTAATTCTTATACCATTGCCCCTGCAAAAATGGCTCCGGGCAAGTATAGAATTATTATGGGAAATACCGCTACGGCCTGGGGGTTTTTGGCAGCAGCGGAAAAGTGTAAAAAAGAATTATTTTTAGGTTCTTACCCAATTACTCCGGCTTCCAGTATTCTGCACGAACTGGCAAAACACAAACAATTAGGTATAAAAGCATTTCAGGCCGAAGACGAAATTGCAGCTATTTCCGCCGCTATTGGGGCAGCTTTTGCAGGCAGTTTGGCGTTGACTACCACTTCCGGGCCCGGATTGGCTTTAAAAACCGAAGCTACTAATTTAGCACTCATGTTAGAATTGCCTTTGGTTATAGTAAATGTTCAAAGGGGTGGGCCGTCCACAGGATTACCTACAAAAACTGAACAATCGGATTTATTACAAGCTCTATATGGCAGAAACGGCGATAGTCCTTTAATAGTTATTGCGGCAAGCACCCCTGCTAACTGCTTTAACTACGCTTATATGGCTTCTAAATTGGCATTGGAACACATGAGCCCCGTTATTTTATTAACCGATGGCTATCTGGCAAATGGATCAGAGCCATGGAAAATAAAAACAGTAGCTGAAATGCCTGATATTTTGCCCAATTATGTTTCTACAGACCATACTAATTGGTCACCTTACAAAAGGCATGCAGACACTTTAGCAAGAGAATGGGCTTTGCCCGGCACGCCTGATTTTGAACACAGAATTGGAGGGTTAGAAAAAGAAAATGAAAAAGGAACTGTATCTTATAACCCTAAAAATCATGAAGTTATGACCAAGTTGCGGGCAGAAAAAATAGCCCGGGTACAAAATTATATTCCGGATTTGGAAACAGAATTTGCAAAAAATGGCGACCTGTTGGTTATTGGCTGGGGCGGAACCTATGGCAGCCTTTACACAGCAATTAAACATTTAAGAGAAGAAGGGTATAAGAACATTGGTCTGGCACATTTTAATTATATCAATCCGTTACCCAAAAACGTTAAAGACATCTTAAAAAAATATAAAAAAATTATTGTCTGTGAATTAAACAACGGCCAGTTTGTAAAAGTGTTACGAGCTGCGTTTAATCAGTTTAACTTTTTACAGTTCAATAAAATTCAAGGCTTGCCATTTTCCAATGCAGAATTGACAGAAAAATTCAAAAAATTAGCACAATGAGTACTACAGTAGCGTCTTCCTATACGTTTAGAGACTTTTCCAGTGATCAGGAGATAAGATGGTGTCCCGGTTGTGACGATTATGTTATTCTCAATTCCATGCAGCGGGCATTGCCAAAAATGGAGATAAAAAAAGAAAATGTGGTATTTATCTCAGGCATTGGTTGCTCATCACGTTTTCCGTATTATATGAACACTTATGGCATCCACGGTATCCACGGAAGGGCGGCAGCCATAGCCACAGGTGTAAAACTGGCTAACCCCGATTTAAGCGTATGGGTTATTACCGGAGATGGTGATTCTTTAGCCATAGGAGGCAATCATTTTATCCATGTACTCCGCAGAAATATAGACATGAGCATGGTGCTTTTTAACAATGAAATTTACGGTTTAACCAAAGGGCAGTTTTCCCCCACATCTCTGATTGGCCAAAAAACCAAATCATCGCCTTATGGTAATACCCAGCCTCCATTTTCGCCAGGCGAATTGGCCTTAGGAGCAAATGCCCGTTTTTTTGCCAGAATAGGCGGCAATACACCAAAAGAAATGGCTGAATTGTTCATAGCTTCCGAAAAGTTTAAAGGAACTGCGTTAATTGAAGTTTTACAAAATTGTGTAATTTATAATGACGGTTGCTTTACACAATTTACAGACAGAAATGTTAGAGATGACCAACAGCTTTTTGTAGAACACGGCAAACCGATGATTTTTGGCAAAGAAAAAAACAAAGGCCTTATATTAAATAAGCTAAAACTTGAAGTAGTTACCATTGGTGAAAACAATATTACCGAAGACAACATTCTTATTCACGATGCCCATTCTGAAGACAACACCTTACATAATATGCTGGTAAAACTGCAATATCCGTTGGTAACGGGCATTATAAGAAGTTTTGAAGATAATACTTTGGAAAATCGTGAAATGGCCTTAACGGAAAAAGTGAAAGAAAAAGCTGTTCACAATAATACAAGCGATTTATTTTTTAGCGGCGATACCTACGAGGTACATTAATGCTTAAAAAATTGTTAAAAATAATACACATTTAGTTCCTTAAGAAAATCTTTAGAATTAGCAGATACATTTACACCTGAAAATAATCTGAACTAAAACTTAATTTAGTTAGACAAATAGATCTTCTTAAAACGAGCAAATTGGGTTGATTGCTTTTATTAGAAACAGCTTACGAACACATACACTTCTTAACGTAAGTTGTTTCTTTTTTTATGGCTGCTTCTAAAATTTTATCCCTAAAATTGTTGATAACTTTACATATTTAAAACAGGTTTAAAAACCATATAAACACAGTGTTTTCCTTATATTTGTATGTTTTAAAAAAACCAACTCTTAAGACTAAAAATTTTATGGACGAAAATCAAAGTAATCAAAAATATTCTGCGGATAGTATTCAGGCATTAGAAGGGATAGAGCACGTAAGAAAGAGGCCTTCCATGTACATAGGCGATGTAGGCAGCAGAGGTTTACACCACTTGGTTTATGAAGTAGTGGATAACTCTATAGATGAAGCTATGGCCGACCATTGTGATACCATAGCAGTAATTATTAACGAGGATAACTCCATTACCGTAAGTGATAACGGAAGAGGTATTCCCGTAGATATGCATAAAAAAGAAGGTGTTTCTGCCCTACAGGTGGTAATGACTAAGATAGGAGCCGGAGGTAAATTTGACAAAGATTCATATAAAGTATCAGGTGGCTTGCACGGAGTGGGAGTTTCTTGTGTAAATGCACTCTCATCTCATTTAAAAGCTACCGTATATAGAGACGGTAAAATCTGGGAGCAAGAATACGAACGTGGCAAAGCCATTTATCCGGTAAAACCAGTTGGTTCATCAGAAAAAAGAGGTACCACCGTTACATTTACTCCAGACACCGAAATTTTTAAGGATAGCATAGTATATAGTTATGATACATTATCAGCAAGAATGCGAGAATTGGCATTTTTGAACAAAGGCCTTAAAATTTCTATAACAGATCTTAGAAGCTTAGATGAAGAGGGAAATCCAATACGGGAAGATTTTTATAGCGAAGAAGGCCTGCCGGAATTTGTTAAATTTTTAGATGGTAACAGAGAACAATTAATTTCAAGTGTTATTTCAATAGAAGGTGAAAAAAATGACATTCCGGTAGAGGTAGCCATGGTGTATAATACTTCGTATAACGAAAATTTACACAGCTATGTAAATAATATCAATACCCACGAAGGCGGTACGCATCTTTCCGGTTTTAGGCGAGGCCTTACGCATACCTTAAAAAAATACGCAGAAACCTCCGGGATGTTAGATAAACTAAAATTTGAAATATCCGGAGACGATTTTAGAGAAGGACTTACTGCTATTATTTCCGTTAAAATTGCAGAACCGCAGTTTGAAGGGCAAACCAAGACCAAACTGGGTAACAGAGAAGTTACCTCGGCAGTAAGCCAAGCGGTTTCTGAAATGCTTACCAATTATTTGGAAGAAAACCCGAATGATGCCAAAACTATTGTCCAAAAAATAATTTTAGCCGCTCAAGCCAGGCATGCAGCTAAAAAAGCACGCGAAATGGTACAGCGAAAAACTGTAATGTCAGGTAGCGGGCTGCCCGGAAAACTATCTGATTGTGCATGGACAGAACCTGAAAAATGCGAATTATTCATCGTAGAGGGAGATTCTGCAGGAGGTACTGCAAAACAGGGTAGAGATAGAAATTTTCAGGCTATTCTGCCATTACGCGGTAAAATTCTCAATGTAGAAAAAGCGATGCAGCATAAGGTGTTTGAAAATGAAGAAATAAAAAATATGTTTACCGCATTGGGGGTAACCATTGGTACGGATGAGGATAGTAAAGCCCTTAATTTAGAAAAATTACGTTATCATAAGATTATAATCATGTGTGATGCCGATGTTGATGGCAGCCACATTGCCACTTTAATTTTAACATTTTTCTTCCGGTATATGCGTGAACTTATAGAAGAAGGTTATGTTTTTATAGCCGCTCCGCCACTTTATTTGGTAAAAAAAGGAGCGAAGAAAACATACGCCTGGACAGAGAAAGAACGTGATAAAATAAACGAAGAATTTGGTGGTGCCGCTTCTATTCAACGCTATAAAGGCCTTGGTGAAATGAATGCCGAGCAGTTATGGGATACTACCATGAATCCGGCATTTAGAACCATGCGAAAAGTAACTATAGATAATGCTACTGAGGCAGACAGAGTGTTTTCTATGCTTATGGGTGACGATGTGCCTCCACGTAGAGAATTTATTGAGAAAAATGCGGTTTATGCCAATATAGACGTGTAGTTAACCATTAGCTAAAAACAAAAAGTATGCTGTTTTTGGCAATATTTATTCATAAATAACAGAAAAATTATTAATAAACATAAAATAAATACAAAATGAAAATAACAGTAGTAGGAGCAGGTGCTGTGGGTGCCAGTTGTGCCGAGTACATTGCCATGAAAAATTTTGCCGCTGAAGTGGTAATTTTAGATATTAAAGAAGGTTACGCCGAAGGGAAAGCTATGGATTTAATGCAAACCGCTTCGCTTAATTCATTCGACACAAAAATTGTAGGAACAACTAATGACTACAGCAAAACTGCTAACAGTAACATCTGTGTTATTACCTCCGGAGTGCCCAGAAAACCGGGAATGACCCGTGAAGAACTTATTGGTATAAATGCCGGTATTGTAAAAAATGTTTCAGAAAATTTAATTAAATATTCGCCTGATACTATTTTAATTGTGGTATCCAATCCTATGGACACTATGGCATATTTAGCTCATAAAGCCACTAATTTACCAAAAAACAGAATTATAGGTATGGGTGGTGCTTTAGACTCCGCTCGTTTTAAGTACAGGTTGGCAGAAGCCTTGGGTGCTCCTATATCTGACGTAGATGGCATGGTGATAGGCGGCCATTCTGATACAGGCATGATACCACTTACCCGCTTGGCAACCAGAAATAGCGTGTTGGTAAGTAAATTTATTGATAATGAGCGGCTAAAACAAGTAAAAGAAGATACAAAAGTAGGTGGTGCTACACTTACTAAGCTATTAGGTACTTCAGCTTGGTATGCCCCCGGAGCAGCAGTGAGCAGTTTGGTACAGGCTATAGCTTGTGACCAGAAGAAAATGTTTCCATGTTCTGTGTTACTGGAAGGAGAATACGGCTTAAATGACATTTCAATTGGTGTGCCTGTAATATTAGGCAAAAAAGGTATTGAAAAAATAGTGGAGATAGAATTAACAGATGATGAAAAAGCCCAATTAAAAGAAAGTGCAGCTGCAGTTAGAAAAACTAATGGGTTATTAGATGCATAATCATTTTAAAAAGACAATAAAACGTAAAAGATATTTCAGGCGGGAATTATAATACTAAATGTAAAGAAACTTTTACGAAATTAAAGATTAACTTTCCTTATCATATAAATTTTTATTGTACTTTTGGAAAAATTGTTTACAAAAGCAGTTTTAAAACTGCTTTTTTTATTAACCAAAATTTAAAAACATGAAGAAATTAATCCTATTTTTTTGTTTTACATTAAGCTTGTCACTTTTTGCTCAGAAAGAAGTTGAAGAAGGTGTAATGAAACTAAAAGTTACCATGAGCAGTGAAAATGAGCAGGTAAATGCTTCATTGGCCATGATTGGTGATTTAAATGCTACTACTTATTTTAAATCTGGTAAATCCAGAACTGAAATGAGCAGTAATATGACAGGGAGCAACACCACCATTGTAGATAACGAAAATAAAAAATTACTTGTTTTGATGGATAATCCTATGTTGGGTAAAAAATACCTAAAGCAAGATATTACCAATGAGGAAACTCCTAAAGATGTTAAAGTAACAGAAAACGGCGAAACCAAAACCATTTTGGGCTATGATTGCAAAGGCTATGATCTGGTTACTACCCAAAACGGCCAAGAGCAAAAAATAACCATGTATGTAACAGACAAGATTAAAGCTCCAAACCAGAATACTGTTGCTGCCGGAGATCAGATTAAAGGGTTTCCATTACTGGCTATAGTTACCATAAATCAAATGGGCAGCCCCTTGACTACCACTGCAGAAGTTATTGAGATAACAGGTGAAAAAGTTGATGACAGCAAATTTGACTTAACTGTACCCGAAGGCTACGATGAAATGAAAGTGCCTAAATAATAAGAACATTGCTTTTTAGCTATAAAAAGAACCACTCTATAACAGGAGAAATAGAGTGGTTTTCCATTTTTATTGTTCAAAGTATTTTATTTCAGCAGTTACTTTGGCAAACTTTTTAAACATTTCCATAACGCCGCAGTACTTATCTTTAGACATTTTTACGGCTTTTTCTATTTTGTCCTGTTTTAGTCCTTTGCCGTGAAAATTATAGATTAGGTGAACTTGGTCATAATATTTCGGATGTTCCTTAGTGAGGTGAGCTTCTACGTCTATGGAGAATTTTTCCACCTCAACACGCATTTTTCTTAGAAGAGAGACTACATCAAGCCCGGAGCAACCGGCTAGTGCCGAGAGCATTAACGCTTTGGGGCTATAGCCCTGATTATTTCCGCCAAACTCCTCAGCCGCATCAATAAACAGGTTACCACCCGGATTTTCGGACTCAAATTGCATGTTGTCTATCCATTTAGTTTTTACAGTGTGTATCATAGTTATAATTCTTATTCTCAAAAAATTTTTCAGAAATGGGCGTTTTAAATTCTAATCTTTTATCAAATTTACTACACCTGTTTACCTAAATTTTATTTCATTTTAACCCACAAATCTTTGACTTAGGTTAAAAATAAAAAGTAAAGAAGAGTTCATTATAAATTTAGAACGTTCAATAATTTATTCAAATCTTTTCGGGTATGATTGGCCGTAATTACTATACGGTTCATCGTTTTCTTATAAGTAGGATATTTAAACCTGCTGATAATTATATCGGCATCAGCCAACTTGTCAAAAATAGCATCATCATCAAAATAAAGTACCGGATAGTTTTTGTTAAATGTAACACTTTTATTATCCAAATTATTTTTAATATAGGTTAAATTTTTGAATAACTTTTTTCGCTGCTCTCTGTAAAAATTTCCCGATTGCAGAAAAGCCTCCAAATACGTGGCATTTGCCGGAGAAGAGGAAGTAAACGTGCTTTGCTCTTTTAAAGTATCAATAAATTCGCAGCTTCCGCCAATGATACCTCCGGACAAACTGAAAGCTTTACTCAACGAAGAAGCTACCACAATATTATTTACGTTTTGCAAATCTAATGAACTAAAAATTCCACTGCCATTTTTTCCTAAAACTCCTATGGCATGAGACTCATCTAGCAACAAAGTTATTTGCTTTTTAGGATTGATGTTTTTTAAAATATCAAAATTTGTGGGGTTTACCATTCCGCTTTCTATAGCATCAGCAGTGATGACTATTTTTTCTGCTTTATCAGAAAGCAATTCTTTATCTAATTTTCCTGCTACTACAACCGGTGTACTTTTTGGGGCAACGATAGCAGGATGTGTTTTTGGGAAATGAAAAAACCTGTAATTCCGGTCTCCAAAATAATCTACAACCAATTTACCCGCCAGCGTCCCCGAAGAGACCGATAGCACCTTATCGGCTCCTATAAAACGGGCAAAGTAATCTTCAAACCTATTAAAAATACCCAGTTTTACATTGGAATTTCTTGAGCTACCGTAAAAAGTTCCCCATTTTTTAAGGGCAATAACTAAATTTTCTTTAAATCCGCTATGTGTAGCCATGCCCAAATAGGCCGTTCCGCCAAAATAAAGGTAAGATACGCTGCCTAATTTAATTGTATTATCAGGAAAGTGGTCTAATATCATTTACTGTTGTATTAAAGCTACGCCGGTGCCGTTTAAATCACTATAATGCACTACACCGTTTTTTATGGTTACGCCGGTGGCAATATCTTCTGCCAGAAGCAAGGCCCCGTCCATATCTACATAATCCAGCAATGGCAGTAAATGGGCTATGGCAGAAATCCCTACCGTAGATTCTGTCATGCAACCTACCATGGTCTTCATTTGTAATTTTCTTGCTTTTTCCAACATACGTTTGGCTGAGGTTAGTCCGCCGCATTTTGTCAATTTTACATTTACACCGTGAAAATGCAGGTGGCATTTTTCTATATCGGATTCTATCTGGCAACTTTCATCGGCAATGACCGGTAAAACTGAATTTTTAAAGACTTCTTTATGCCCCTGCCAGTCGTCTTCCGGCAGCGGTTGTTCTAAAAACTCTACGCCCAGTTGTTTAAGTGCTTTGGCATTAGAAATGGTTTCTTCGGCAGTCCAACCACAGTTGGCATCTATCCTAAATACTGCATCGGTATGTTCTCGCAGGGCTTTTACTATTTCTATGTCATTTTCAGTACCTAATTTTATTTTGTAAATAGGCCAAGGCAATTCTTTTAATTTAGTCACCATTTTATCAATAGTATCTATGCCAATGGTATAGTCTGAGAGTGGATTTCTGCTGGTGTCTAAACCCCAATATTCAAAAAGTTTTACTCCTTTTCGTTTAGTGTATATGTCGCAATACGCCAAATCTAAAGCACATAAGGCAAACATATTATTCTTAAGGTACGGATACATGATATCCCAAAATTTTTCGGGTGTTTCACCATTGGTATCCTTTATTAAAGAACTTATAGATTTTAAATCTTTGGACATTTTTTCTATGGTAACACCGTAATAGGGATTAGAAGTAGCTTCGCCATAACCGGAATATCTGCCGTCTTTTATTTCTACAACCAAAGATGGTTGTACATCTCTGGATTCTCTGGAAATAGTAAAGGTATGTTTTAACTTAAGTTGATAAGGATGTAAAATAAGTTCCATAACAGACAAATTTAAGAATTAAACTCCGGCTTATTTTTTTATTTCAAATATATCTATTTAAACCCGATTTTTGGTAATTGTAAAAAAATTACAGGCTTTAGATCTTGATGAAACAGCTACCAGATTTTTAAGCTATGAGGCCTATGCCAAATTTTATTTTTGGGTTTTAATACAAACCATATACTGCTTTAAAATTACCTAAAATCCGGCAATTAAGCCGGTAAAATGGCTAAGTTTTTTATAGCCAAAATATATTTAGGAAAAGATTGATAAATTTCTATAATATGTTTAATTTTTAAGCGTTATACAGCGTAACAAATTTTAAAAATTGAATTAAGAGAATGAGAAAAATTACAATGTTTTTTATGTTGTTTTTTGCTGTATTTACGTATGCACAGAACGATGATGACACAATTACTAGTAACGATGTAAGGCCTTACAGAATAGGCTTAAAAATAGGAGTTCCTAATGTTGCCAGTTTAGAATTTGAGTATTTAACTCCGCTTTTAAATAACCGTGTTGCACCTTTTGCAAACTATATAGGTAGCCGTCGTAATTTTGATGAAATTAAGGCACGTTTAAATATTTTTGAATTGGGTTCCAATATTTACATAAGCAAAAATAATGAAGGTAGGGGTTTATATGGTAGTATTTCATATCAAAACATCAGTGGAAAAGCTGATATTCAAGATTATGAACCTGAAAACAATAATCCGGATGGTACTATAAAATACGATGGTACTTCTAAAACCAAAGTAAGCTATAACGGCATTAACTTAAAATTTGGTGCAAAATTGGGTAGAAAATTCTTTTTTTAAGGGCACTTATCAAGGTAGAAGTGTACAAGATGTGTACTCTATTAAAGAGAATATTGAAGATGCACCGGTAGTTGAACCGAACGGTTTCCCGATATTTAATTTAGGATTTGGATTTGCATTTTAGATCAAAACAATAATACCAGTTCTGCTTTAAAAATACTCAAAAAATAAAATGATGAATTTTTGTGATAGATAAGGCGTAAAAATTAAGTATAGCCGTAGCTATAGTTT
>PDQE01000079.1 GCA_002747735.1 Flavobacteriales bacterium
TCCATTTGGATTTTAACCAGTAGTGCTTTTTTGATTGGCACTTTTTGCATATGATACCCTCTTTTGAACGTGTCGCCTTCATATGGGATTTACAAGAAATCTCATCTGGAAATCGTTCGATAAAATGTAATAAATTCATAACTTTAAACTTTATCATAAAATACGAATTTTTAACTTAGTGGCATAATTATGTGTAATCAAAAAAAATTATTAGCTCCAATAGATATAAATAATGTTGAGAAGAAGGTACAAGGATTTTTATACCCTAATATAAATACCCATAAAATAAATAACTTTATTAATGTAAAAGATTGTACCAAATGGGATTATGGCATGGTGGTTTATGTTGGAAGAGATGTAACCATTGAAGATTTCTTCACAAAAATTGTTGATTCTGGAGTTAGAATCAGTTCGGTAAAGAAAACCACTAAGCTATTAAAAAGATATTTCAATGTTCTAAAAGAAATCAAAATTGGTACTATAGTAAGAGTTACTCATGATGATGAAAATGATTTCATTTTTGAGAAGGTAAAAGTCAGCTAATGAACAGATTAAATTCGAATATTTTTAACGCAGTTAGAAGTGAAAATTTATCCAATTATATGTAGCATTATATATTAGACTTGGTATTAAAAGATAATAGCGAAAAAACTATGGAATGACTGTTTACATATAGCCAAATCATTATAATTTGTTATTCTTTATAAAAAATTCACTACCAATACATTACCTTTTTAAGCCATCAAAGTAAAGACCAGTTTGTTTCACTTTAATAATATTCAAATCAGGTAGTGATGGCAATAAAAAAATTATAGAAGCCCAATGATGCCGCGTTTCTTTAACTAAGCAGAAGCCTTAGATGCCATTTTTAAAGTATCTAAATTCAACATACGTTTTACCATTTCATATACTTCGGGTAGTTTTCTATTGAACTCGTGCGGAGTTTCAAAGAAATGCTCTACCAGTACGGATAGAAATTCATACTGATTTTTAAACGCATACGTACGGAAATACTCCGATTTTAGAATTTTTCGCTGCAATTTCCGGTCTTTTAACCGCTCTAGCAGGGCTTTGTAATGGTTTAAAAACACCATGGCGGTAAGGCTCTTTTCCTTTAAAAAACTAAAGTGTAAAGCATGGGTAAGCTCATGCAGGCCTAAGTTCATATTATTATCCTCCACAGCAATACCTTCTAAAAAATTCTCCCATGAAAACACAATGGTTCCCAGACGCGGGTTGGTTTCACCGTTATGATGCAGATTAGTAACCTTAGAACGATATTTTTTTGGATAGATGATTATATTATCAAATTGCGAAAATAAATATCTCCGCATTCCAAAAGTGAGCATAACAGCAGTAGAGGCAATTAACAACTCCATTTTTTTGGTAACCTCTACACCACGCCTACCCACAAAATTATGATTATTGATAAACCGAAGTACCCTATGTTCAAAATACCGCTTGTTTAACGTATTCAAATTATTGTAAAAGGGGAAATTCTGACTAATTATATCTCGTTGTGCCGCATACATTCGTTCGGGGAACAGCACAAATCGAGTCAACTTTACTGACCCAAAAACCAAACTCACTAATTCTATCAAAACGGGGTTAATTTTATAGCAATTTTAAATTAGCACTATCCTCAATGCCAATTTTTCAAAAACTCTCTCTTATTTGAAGGTAATAATACGAATTTTTCCGTAAAAAACTGCTATAAATAAGGAATAATTTTTAGCTCTAATCTAACCTGCTTCTTTAGCAAAAAACCTCAACAAATCTGTTGTGGTAATTATTCCAACTAACCAATCATCTTCCACCACCGGCAGGGCACTAAACGATTTATCAGCCAATAATAAGGCTGCCTCGGCAATGGTAATATCAGGTGTTACTTTTATGGGGCTTGCCATCATAACCTGGCCCACGGTAAAATTGGTATAAAGTGCAAAATCATTGTCATATTGGTCATTGTAACCATCTACAAAACTAAGCCGCTGTAAATCGGTTAGGCTAAGCATTCCCACTATTTTATTGTCTTTTACTACCGGTGCATGCTTTATTTTATGCTTTTTAAAAAGTTCCTCTGCTTTAAATAGTGAAGTATCTTTTGACAATGTCTTGACTTCCTTTGTCATTATTTCTGATATGGGTAAATCCTTAGCTCTCATAACTTCCACATTTTTTAATATCAAAGCTAAGTTCCTAAATTATCAAATACAGTAATATGATAAAAATCAGTTCCATAGAAAAAGTTGGAAAAAATTTCTTATAAAGTGGCCGCTATTTGCATTAAAATAGTACACCCAATGGCCGCTACCGTTCCTACGGCATAACCAAAAACCGCCAACAATACTCCTACAGTAGCCAAAGAAGGATGAAACGCCGAAGCTACTATAGGTGCAGATGCTGCTCCGCCTACATTGGCCTGGCTACCTACCGCCAAAAAGAAATACGGGGCTTTTATTAATTTGGCAATCAGAATAAGTATAAAAGCATGAATAGCCATCCAGATAAGCCCAATAACAATAAGCACTTTGTTTTCAAAAATTAAAGTAAGATCCATTTTCATACCAATGGTAACTACCAATATATAAATAAACACGCTACCAAATTTACTGGCACCGGCTCCTTCCAAATCTCTGGCCTTAGTAAAAGACAACAGAATGGCAATTATTGTAGAAATACTAATCATCCAGAAAAACGAGGAGTCCAAAAATGTAAAAACATTTCTGGTAGTTTGATTTTGAATACTACTTACTACACCCTTAAAAAACATTGCCAAATAATCAGCACAAAAATGAGCAATACCAACTGATCCAAATGCTATAGCCGCTAAAATCATCAAATCTTTAAATGAAGGAATTCGTTCTATTTCCATAGTATATTTAGACACCTTATTTTTAAGGCTTTCTATAGCAGAAGTGTCAGCTTTTAGCCATTTGTCAAACTTATTGGCACGGCCTATGCCTATAAGAATAAGTGCCATCCAAATGTTAGCCACCACAATATCTACAAATACCATTCCGCCGTAGAGTTTCTGATTATAGCCATAAATTTCAAGCATAGCGGTCTGATTAGCACCACCGCCAATCCAACTTCCGGCCAAGGTAGCCAGGCCTCTCCAAACGGCATCCGGGCCTACACCACCTACTGCTTCCGGTGAGTCAATAGAAACTATCAAAATAGCAACCGGCCCGCCGATTACTATTCCTAAAGTTCCGGCAAAAAACATTACAAGAGCCTTCCAACCAAGATTAAAAACTGCTTTAAGATCAATACTTAATGTCATGAGAACTAAAGCTGCAGGCAACAAATATCGGCTGGACATAAAATATAAACCTGTCTTGTGCTTGATGATTTCACCGGTTTCAGAAAGGGTTTGCCACTCAGGAGCTATAATCCCCGCAGTAGTAAAGACTGCAGGCAACATATAGGCAACAAATAGAGCCGGAACAATACCATAAAACTTTTTCCAGAAGCCCTTTTTAATAGATGAAGTATAAAAAATAAAACCAAGTATCAGCATCAATAAGCCGAAAACTATGGTGTCTTGTGTTAATAACGGGGTAGTATCTATATTTTCACTCACTTTATTTGTATTAAGAGACCACAATCCCGGCTATTCAGTTGTCTGATTAATTTATTTTAAATAAAATAATTCTGATCTTCAACATCTTTGGTTTTTTCAAGATTTATGGGATAGGTTTTCATGGTACAAATAGTTAATCTTTTTAAAAACAAAAGAAAGTTTATTATTCCACCAATAAAACTCTATACTTCCTTTGGCCGGACACGCACTCAGCACCTTTATAAAGAACAATGTAATCAAATTTAGTCCGGTTGTTTTTATTCTTAACCTGTATATAATTATTTCTTAAGCTATTGGCCTACCAAGAGCAAAGCATTACAAAAGAGCAATTTACCATTTTGCCAAAAACCCCTAAACAAAGGATTATCTACCAGATACACCACTTCTCCCCTACCTATATCTTCTACGCCAAACACAAGAGACTTGCCCACTTTTTCCAAAGCATTAACACCGACAAAACCGCTCACCAAATCTGCTTTGTCTTTAATAACACTTACATTGCTGCCATTAGGTAAATAAACATATCTTTTACTGTTTAAACGCAGTGTATGATACATATCTCCATAGCCAAAGCCAAGTGGATGCGTAGTATCCATAGTAGCCTTAAAAATACTGCCGGTAATCATATTTGAAATAGAATGCCGCTCTAAATCATCATAATTTTCTAATAACAAAGCTTCTTTTTTTGCAGTTTCGTTTTCTTCCGCCGTTTTTTTCTCTTCTTCGTTTTTGTAATACGAAAAATCAAACAAATCACTTTTTGCAAAAGCATCCAAAGCATTGCCCATCACAATTAACCGCCCACCTTGTTGCACCCATTTTTTAAGGGATTGGAGTTGGTTTTCACCAAGCAAATTACTGTACCATCCGTTAGGTAAAATAAGAACATCATAATTTTGCAAGGCTACACGTTGAAAATAATCAGTTCCCAAAACTGCTATCGGATAGGCCAATTGTTGTTCAAAAAAGTGCCAAATTTCGCCAAAACTGTATGAAGAAATCCCATCTCCGGCCAAAACTGCAATTTTTGGGGCTTTTAGAAATCTAACACTACCGGAACCAAAGTCGGCACCACTATCCACAAAACCGGTACTTACCCCTTTTATATGCCGTTTATGCTCTATGGCAATCTGGGTGACCATTTGGTCAAAGAAATCATCCGGAACATTACCTGTTCGGGTAATGATAAGCGTACCGGCAGCGTAATTTTCTCCGTCTATCCGAAAAGGCTTTGTAGCAAAACGCAATTTTATTTTTTGCTGTAATAAATCGGCCAAAAAACGGGCATCATTAACGTGTTCCCATCTGGCCAGATAAGCGTATGGCTTTTTAACACCGCTAATGTATTGAGGATTGTCAACTGCTTCCATTTTCTTCCCCTTAATTTCGCTTGTGGTAGCATACGCTTTTAATCCATGACTATACGGAATAGCCCAGGCGGTGATATCGTAAGTTAAAGAGTCTGTAATCACAGTTTGAGGTTCAAACAAAGATTGAATCAATACAGATTTTGGTTGCCTGGCCGTTATGAGTAAATCGCCATTCTTAAAATTTTGTGTAGTTGTCTTACCACTTTGATAGTCAAAGGCCTTATATTTTCCATTACCGGAAGTGTAATTGTATTGAATATTATGTTTATCCAACAACGCCTTTAATGCTGAAAGTTTGTCTTTATTATTATCCGATGAGATAATATAGCTTTTGTATTTTCCTGCCGGCTGAGTAATAGCATTTTTAAAATAATTTTTAAATTCGGCAGTTAATTTACCTGCATTTTCCGAAGCCACTTCTATGGTAGATAAGCCTGTGGTGTAATGATGTGCTATACGGTCTTTTAAGGTCAGTTCATTACCTTCTACATTAATTATACCCAAGCCTGCCCTACTGCTTCCGCCTTGTTCATAGGTCATACCAATGGCACCATTATAAACAGGATAGGTATCACCATAACTGGGATAAAGTAAATCAAAAACTTCTCTGGTAAAATACAGCCAGCCGTTTTTATCAAAATACTTAGCGTGATTTTTACCTATGGTTTTTTGAAAATCCCGTTGAAAAGGTGTGATGGCCTCATGGTAAGGCTGAGCTGCCGGAGCAAAATAATACGGATTATCTACACCTTGTTCATGAAAATCTACGTGGATATGCGGCATCCACTGGTTGTAATAATCTAATCGCTGCCGGGTTTCTTTTTGTGTTGCCCATGCCCAATCTCTGTTGAGGTCAAAATAATAGTGGTTTGTTCTGCCTCCCGGCCAAGGCTCATGGTGTTCTCTGGAATCCGGATTTACATTATAAGGTGTATTTTTATATTGGTTGTACCAATTTACATATCGGTCTCGGCCGTCAGGATTAATACAAGGGTCAATTATAACTATGGTATTCTCAAGCCATTTTTTTGTTTCAGTATTTTCCTTGTCTATTAAAGCGTAGAGTGTTTTCATAGCAGCCTCTGTACTCACTGACTCATTACCGTGTACATTATAACTCAACCATACAACAGCTAAATTATCCTGCCCTGAGCCATCTATAAGGCCGGTAGCACTCAGATGATTTTTTTTAATTTCGTCTAATTTTCCTATATTTTCAGAAGTACTGATAATGCTGAGATATAGTGGCCTGTGTTCATAAGTCTCGCCATATTTTATAAGTTTTACATTATCATTTTCCGATGCCACATACTTAAAGTAATCTACTACACGGTGGTGATTGGTAAACCTCTCCCCTAATTGGTATCCGAGAAATTCTTCAGGAGATTGGGTTTGACCTAAGAGAATTTGGATTGTACATAAAAATAATAATATGAATATTTTAATCTTCATAGAATAAATATGAACTCCAAATATAATATTTTTTAGCTTTCCTTATCCTTTGTTTTGGGATGGCGGCCGGCTTTTTTTAAACTTTCATTGAGCATCCACTCTATCTGCCCGTTTGTACTGCGAAATTCATCTGCAGCCCATTTTTCAACAGCTTTTAAAACCTCCTCATTAATCCGTAGAGCAAATGCTTTTTTTTTCATGTTAGATATGATATGTTAAGAGTGAGAGCCGTCTGTGGGTGGACAGACACAAAAATAGTAAAAGAGCAGGAATAAAAATTGCTTTTACAGTACAAGCCCAAAGATTATCTAACATATACATCCTCATTCTGATTGACTTATATATTTATCTATA
>PDQE01000077.1 GCA_002747735.1 Flavobacteriales bacterium
GTCTGAAATTCTTTCACGGATTAAAAACCTTGATTTCAAAAATAAAAAAGGAATTTATAATTATATTACGGATATCAGTAATGAAAAAGAGTTGTATTCTTCTGCTATGCGGCCTCACGATGATATAAAATGGTTGTATTTGTTGCCAAATAATCCCAATCCGCTTTTGGGACAGTTTGTTGCTGTGAATTTTAAAAAATCAAAACTTCCATTTACCGACACCACCAGAAATATGCTCAATATTTTAAAAGGGTTGTATGAAATTTGGAATAGACCGGATTATGGCGAAGCAACTTATTTAATCATTGCTATTGCTTTTTTGTGTAGTGATAAAACAGCACGTGAACTGTCAGCAGAATTGTGGATAAAAACTAATTCAGAAAATACAATAAACAATAATTTATTGGGTAAAGTTTTAGGGAGATTAGAACATCAGGAATATGGAACTTTAAAACGATTTACCGATTTAATTATGTCGAATATGTTTAATATTTCGAAGAAACATAATAAAAACTTGTTGATTGTATTAGATAATATGGTATCAGAAATGAATGACGTTCCGATAAAAGGGGTGAAAAAATTATTGGAATTATTCAATGAATTGAAAGTTCAATTTCCGGATGATGAAATAAGTCAGTACACCCAACAAAAATTAAGGGTTTGGAAAGAAGTGAAGTCGCTTAAAAATTTGGTGAATAAGATTTTGGATTAGTAATTTTATTTGACGCCAAAAACAATCTATGATGAATTGCGTATATTTGCAGAATAAAGTTTAAGGAATAAATTTAGTCATGTTTTTGCTTTAAGATGATAAATTTTTAGTCTAACAGATATTATATATGAAGAAAATTTCTAACATAGTTACTTTTTATAAGCATAAATTACTTATTCTTTTTATTCCTTTATTGTTAGGTGTGTATTTATTATTAAAACCACAAAAGTCAAACATATCAAATTACAGTAGCAAAAATGTTACAGTAACAGTAATCGATGTGGAAAAAACACAGAAACTTCCCATTGATAAAATTATAGGCGGTGTTTTAATCCTATCAACTCTTTTTGCCTATCTAATTTTAAAGAAAAATGAAAATTCAATAAGTCATCCTCAAATTGAACTTACTGTCCAAGAAAAAAGGATTTATGATTTGCTAAAAAAAGGCTGCTCCAATAAAGAAATAGCTTCAGAATTCAATATTAGCGTGAGTACTGTAAAAACCCATGTGAATAATATCTTTAAAAAGAAGAAAGTGTCATCAAGAAATGAATTATTTGAATAATAGTCACTTATAAGGTATTAGTCCTTAAATCCACCCTTTAAAATTTCCAGTAGAACAAAAATAAAAATATGTTTGCATTCAATTAATGATTAAAAAATTTATTGAAATGAAACGTATTTTATTTATTAGTGGAATCCTTTTTTTTGCATTACAATCTTTTGCACAAGATAAAGCTAAATGTGAAAAAATTGTCAACAGCGTTTTTGAAGCGGTAAATAAGCAAGATGTTGAACAAATCAAACCTTATTTATCTGACAAATTTGAAATGGCGGGTCATGGACTACCAATTGCAGAGAAAGTGTTAGAACAAATGGTCAATTATCTGGGAAGTGTTAAAAACTTTAATCTAATCAATAGTCTTCACGACCAAAATTTGGTGTTGAGTTATGATGTTGAATATGAAAATTTTGGGAAGAGTCAAGCTTTGTTTGAGTTTGATACAAACCATAAAATTCGGAAATTGGAATTTTTGAAAGCAGAGGTTCAGGTAAAAACTATTGCTAAAGATGAGCAAAATATTGACTATAATTCGGCTAATATGATTCAAATTCCATTTACAATGATGGGAAACCTTGTTGTGGTTAAAGCCTCAATTAATGGAGAGGAAAGGGATTTTATCTTGGATAGTGGCACTGCTTTTACCATAATTAATTCAAAATATCTTGAGGATACGGTTTCTCAGAATAAAACATCAATTTCCGGTTCTCGTGGTGTCACCAATCATAGTATTACAGGAGTTGATATACAGAAAGTAAGTGTGAATTTTTATGGTATAAAAACAACCCAACAAAAAACGTTAACCCTTGATGTTTCCCATTTGGAAGATGGTTCTAAGAAAATTTATGGCTTAATTGGTCAGGATTTTATCAAAGAATACGATGTATTATTTGATTATAAAAATAAGGTTATCACATTAATAAAGCCTGATTATTTTGAAACCTATAAAAAAGAACATTTTTCCCGTAAAGACATAGACGTAATTGCTATGGAGTTGCGAGGCCATATACCGGTTTTGCCCATAAAAATAGGTGAAAAATCCTATAAAATGGGAATAGATTGTGGAGGTGGAGGTTGTCTGTTAGATATTAATTTATTGGGAGAGTTAAGGAAAAATGTGAGGAGAATACGAGCTACAGAGTTAGTGGGAATATCACAAAATAAAGCTACTGTAATAATTGCTTCGTTGAAAAGATTTTATGCAGGCAGTACCTTATATAAAAGGACAAGAACTGTTTTTAATGATATTTCTCATTTAAACAAAGATAAAAAAATAAAAATTGATGGGCTTTTAGGGTATGAATTTTTGTCGAAGCAATTGACATTATTAAGCTATCATCGCAAAGAAGTTCTTTTAATAAAATAAACTTCTTTGTTGTTTCACAAATATAAAATCCTCATTTAAATCAAAAGAAGATGTAACCAATGAAATTTTTTCACAAAAAATTGAGTTAAAAAGGAACGATATTTTTCAACAAAAGCTTGTGAAATAAAAAAAAAGTGTATCTTTGCAGTCCATTACTGTGAAAGTGGTGGTAAAGCTTTAAAAATAAGCGACATATAAAGTAAATTGAGAAACCTGAAAAGATGAGACAGTTATAGGTTTCCCTATTTATCGCAAAATCAAACGATTATAAGAAACATAGCGATACTTAGATTTGTCTTCTCTCCATAACTTGGTGCTCAAGTTGCTTTATATCAATTAAATTAAAATTAAATTTTTTAAATACCCTTAGTGGGTAGGTGTAAAGTAAATTGATAATATGCCGACAATTCAACAATTAGTAAGAAAAGGTAGAAAAAAAGCTGTAAAAGTTAGTAAATCTAAAGCATTAGATGCATGTCCACAGCGTAGAGGTGTGTGTGTGCGTGTTTATACAACAACACCAAAGAAGCCAAACTCTGCCATGCGTAAGGTAGCAAGGGTAAGGCTTTCTAACGGAAAAGTAGTGAATGCTTATATTCCAGGTGAAGGACATAATTTACAAGAGCACTCTATGGTGTTAATTCGTGGTGGAAGGGTTAAAGATCTTCCGGGTGTGCGTTATCATATTGTAAGAGGCGCTATTGATACTTCAGGAGTAGCTGATCGTAAGCAAAGACGTTCAAAATATGGAACTAAAAAACCAAAAGCGTAATTTATTAAATTGATTTATTAAGCACAATAATAGAATACAATGAGAAAAGGAAGGCCAAAGAAAAGAATAATTGCTCCGGATACTCGATATAATGAGGCGATAGTTACAAAATTTGTAAACAACCTTATGTTGCAAGGAAAGAAAAACGTTGCTTATAAGATTTTTTACAAAGCCATAGACAGAGTGAGTGAGAAATTAGGAGAAAATGGGTTAGAAGTGTGGAAAAAAGCACTTGCTAATGTAACTCCTGCTGTAGAGGTAAAGAGCCGTAGAATTGGTGGAGCTAACTTTCAGATTCCAACAGAAATCCGTCCGGATCGTAAGCAGTCGATAGCAATGAAGAATTTGATTAAATATGCTAGAGCACGTCACGAAAAGACAATGGAAGAAAGATTAGCCGCAGAAGTAATGGCAGCTTATAAAGAAGAAGGTGGAGCTTTCAAACGTAAAGAAGAAACACACCGTATGGCAGAAGCAAACAAAGCATTTTCGCATTTTAGATTTTAAAATAAGTATAATAATAACAGATTTGTTTTATAAACAATGAAAAAAAGACTTGAACATACAAGAAACATAGGGATAATGGCCCACATTGATGCCGGTAAGACAACAACTACTGAGCGTATATTGTATTATACTGGTATAAGTCATAAGATAGGAGAAACTCATGACGGTGGTGCTACTATGGATTGGATGGAGCAAGAGCAAGAAAGAGGTATAACCATAACTTCAGCTGCGACTACTGTTTTTTGGAGTTTAAGATCAGATGCAAATAAGAAATATAAAATCAATATCATTGACACACCCGGTCACGTTGATTTTACCGTAGAGGTAGAAAGATCGTTAAGAGTGTTAGATGGTGCTGTGGCTGTTTTCTGTGCTGTTGGAGGTGTTGAGCCTCAATCTGAGACTGTATGGAGACAGGCTGATAAATATAAAGTGCCTCGTATTGGTTTTGTAAATAAAATGGATAGAACGGGTGCTGATTTCTTTTCAGTAGTTGAACAAATTAAGGAAAAGTTAGGCGCAAATCCATTACCACTTCAAATTCCTATAGGACAAGAAGATGAGTTTAGAGGAGTAGTTGACTTAATTCATAACAAAGCGTATGAATGGGACGAAGCTTCTCAAGGAATGAAAATTGTTGAGGTGCCTATTCCAGAAGATTTGAAAGATGATGTGGAGTATCACCGTAACCATTTGATAGAAACTGTAGCCGAAGAAAGCGAAGAATTGCTTGATAAATTCATGGAAGATAGTGATTCTATTTCTCATGATGACATTTATGAAGCCATTAGAAAAGCCGTTATTGAGATGCGTATTACCCCGATTATGTGTGGTTCTGCCTTCAAAAATAAAGGGGTTCAGATGTTATTAGATGCGATTATCCATTATTTGCCAAGCCCGCTTGATATTGATAATACAGAAGCATTAAAAGTAGATGCTCCTGAAGAAAAAGTAAATATCAATCCGATAGAAACAGATAAATTTACAGCATTAGCATTTAAAATTGCTACCGATCCATTTGTAGGACGATTAGCTTTCATTAGAGTATATTCCGGATCATTAGATTCAGGTTCGTATGTGTACAATGCAAGTACAGGAAAGAAAGAACGAATCAGCCGTATTATGCAGATGCATGCTAACAAGAGAAATCCGTTAGATAAAATTGAAGCCGGAGATATAGGTGCTGTAATTGGATTTAAAACCATACATACAGGAGATACCCTTTGTGAGCAAGATTTTCAGGTGTTGTTAGAGTCAATGACTTTCCCAAATCCTGTTATTAGCATTGCAATTGAGCCTAAGACCAAGAAAGATGTTGATAAATTAGGAAATGCACTGTCAAGATTAGCCGAAGAGGATCCTACTTTTAAAGTAAGTACAGATGAAAACACCGGACAAACCATTATTAGTGGTATGGGTGAGCTTCATTTAGATGTATTGGTAGATAGATTGAAGAGAGAGTTTTCTGTAGAGTGTAACCAAGGAGCGCCACAAGTTTCTTATCGCGAAGCGATTACCTCTAGAGTAGAACATAAGGAAGTATATAAGAAACAAACCGGAGGTAGAGGTAAATTTGCAGACATTCAGTTTATTATGGAGCCTGCTGATGAGCCGGATTTTGAAGGATTACAATTTGTAAACGAAATCAAAGGTGGAGCTATACCAAAAGAGTATATTCCTTCTGTTGAGAAAGGATTTAAAGAAGCCATGAAAAATGGAACTTTAGCCGGTTACGAAGTAAGAAACCTCAAAGTAACTTTAGTAGATGGTTCTTATCATGATGTGGATTCAGATCAACTTTCATTTGAAATCGCTGCTCGATTAGCTTTTAAAAACGCTTCTAAGAAAGCTCAAAAAGAGTTATTAGAGCCAATTATGAAAGTAGAAGTAGTTACTCCTGATGATTATTTGGGAGATGTTACAGGTGATTTGAACAAGCGAAGGGCAATCTTAGAAGGTGTTGCGCCAAAGAATGGTGGTATTCAAGTGATAAATGCCAAAGTGCCTTTATCAGAAATGTTTGGATATGTAACTTCATTGAGAACCATTACTTCAGGAAGAGCCTCTTCGAGCATGGAGTTTGATTCTTATAGTGAAGCACCGCAAAGTGTTAAGAAAGAGGTAATAGAAGAATCGGGATACAATATAGATTAAGAATAATTTTTTAAAATAAGATACAGTGAGTCAAAGGATTAGAATTAAATTGAAATCATACGATCATAA
>PDQE01000078.1 GCA_002747735.1 Flavobacteriales bacterium
CCGGATTTAACAATTTTTCCTTTGTACAGTACGTGTACGTAATCCGGAACTATATAGTCCAGTAATCTCTGGTAATGGGTAATGACCAGGATGGATCGGTCTTTATTTTTAAAATTATTTACGCCGTTGGCAACAATTCTTAAGGCATCTATGTCTAAGCCGGAATCTGTTTCGTCCAAAATAGCAAGTGAAGGTTCTAACATGGCCATTTGGAAAATCTCGTTCCGTTTTTTTTCACCACCAGAAAAGCCCTCGTTGAGCGATCTGGACAAGAATTTACGGTCTATGTCTAAATTCTCTGAAGTAGTTCTTATTTTTTGTAATAAATCTTTAGCCGGTAAATCTTCTAAGCCTTTTGCTTTTCTGGTTTCGTTGATGGCAGCCTTTATAAAATTGGTTACCGTTACTCCGGGAATTTCTACAGGATATTGAAACGATAAGAAAATGCCTTTATGAGCCCGCTCTTCGGGGGCTAAATCTTCAATGTTTTCACCTTTATAGGAAATTTCGCCTCTGGTAATTTCAATTTCCTCTTTTCCGGCTATAGCCGATGCCAAAGTACTTTTTCCGGAACCGTTAGGCCCCATAATAGCATGTACTTCGCCGGCGTTTATTTTTAAATCTATGCCATTTAAGATGGATTTATCTCCTATGGTTACGTGTAAATCTTTTATTTTTAACATGTAATATTCAAAATTTATATTCTAACTTTCTTTTTAATTGTTTTCTGTAACACTTTGGATAACCTATCAAAATTATACTTTTTATAAAGCAAAAATTTTCTTTGTAAATTTATCTCTTAACATTGTTACTGCTTGTAATCTATTAGAACTACCCCACACTTCCCTCCAAGCTTATCTCCAATAATTTTTTTGCTTCTACGGCAAATTCCATGGGCAATTTATTCAACACCTCTTTACTAAATCCGTTTACAATTAAAGCGATAGCTTTATCGGTTCCAATACCACGCTGGTTGCAATAGAACAATTGGTCTTCTCCTATTTTTGAGGTAGTGGCTTCATGTTCTATTTGGGCGGTTTTATTTTTTGATTCAATGTACGGAAAAGTATGGGCACCACATTCGTTGCCCATTAAGAGTGAGTCACATTGCGAGAAATTTCTTGCATTTGCCGCACGGTTGTTTACTTGTACCAGTCCACGATACGAATTTTGTGATTGTCCTGCCGATATTCCTTTTGAAATGATGGTACTTTTAGTGTTTTTGCCTAAGTGAATCATTTTGGTACCGGTATCGGCTTGCTGAAAATTATTGGTAACTGCAATGGAGTAGAATTCACCAATGGAATTGTCGCCTTTTAAGATGCAACCGGGGTACTTCCAAGTGATGGCAGAACCTGTTTCAACCTGAGTCCAAGATATTTTTGCATTGGTTTCACAAAGGCCTCTTTTAGTAACAAAATTAAACACACCGCCTTTGCCTTCGGCATCACCCGGAAACCAGTTCTGCACAGTGCTGTATTTTATTTCGGCGTCATCAAGGGCTATCAATTCCACTACGGCAGCGTGTAGTTGATTTTCATCGCGTTGCGGAGCAGTACATCCTTCCAAGTAGCTTACATAGCTACCTTTATCAGCTATGACCAAAGTGCGTTCAAACTGGCCGGTACCCGCTTCGTTTATTCTAAAATAGGTAGAGAGTTCCATGGGGCATTTTACCCCTTTTGGGATATAGCAGAAAGAACCGTCACTAAAAACTGCACTATTTAAAGCGGCATAGAAGTTATCCGTTTGTGGAACTACGGTGCCTATGTATTTCTTTACCAATTCCGGATGTTTTTGGATAGCCTCTGATATTGGGCAGAAAATAATGCCTTTTTTTTCTAATGTTTTTTTGAAAGTGGTTGCTACGGATACCGAATCCATTACCACATCCATAGCCACACCGGTAAGGCGTTTTTGTTCTTGTATAGAAATACCCAGTTTTTCAAAAGTCTTTAACAATTCAGGGTCAACTTCGTCCAAACTGTCAAGTTTTGGTTTTTGTTTGGGGGCGGAATAATAGCTTATGTTTTGAAAATCAGGCTTTTTGTATTTGATATTTGCCCATTCCGGCTCCACCATTTTTTGCCATGTTTTAAAGGCCTTTAATCGCCACTCGGTCATCCATTCCGGTTCGTTTTTCTTTTTGGAAATAGCCCGCACTATATCTTCATTTAATCCCACAGGAAACTTGTCAGATTCTATCTCTGTATAGAAACCGTATTCGTATTCTTTGGTTTTTAATTCTTCTCTTAAGTGGTCTTCAGTATATTTCATGTATGTTTGTTCAAAAATTGAAAGATTTATTCAATATTGCCGATTTATTTAATAAAATTTGACAGTTTTTTTGAAATAGCAATCGTTTTTTCTTTTAGTTCTAAATGCTTAATATATAAGGCATCTGCAATAGCTAAAATATTTCTACTTTCTCTGCAAGAACCTTTTTCATATAAACAAGAATTAAATGAACTTTCGATTTGATTGTAATTCAAAACCCTTAACAATATTGCCGGATATAGAAAGGGCTACTATTTCTAATTGATTAGCAGTAATTCTATTGAGTTTTATATGTCTGGTTAGTTTAAATATATCAACCGTAAAATCAAAAGCCGGTTTATATACATCTAAATTGCAATAGTTATTTTTTAGTTACTTATCTTTTTAATTATTAATTACTTTAATTTTTTATCCTACAAAGAAAAACTTTCACCACACCCGCAAGTCCTGTTGGCATTTGGGTTTTTAAAGACAAAGCCGCTGCCATTAAGGCCGCCGCTATAGTCTAAAGTGGTGCCTGCCAAATATAAAAAACTCTTTTTATCCACAATAATCTTTATGTTATTGTCCTCAAAAACTTTATCGTTTTCTAATTTTTCTCTGTCAAATTTTAATTGGTATGACAAACCGGAACAGCCGCCGCTTTTTACCCCTACGCGGATAAAATCTTTTGACACGTCATAACCTTCTTCCTGCATTAAGGCAATAACTTTATTTTTTGCTTTTTCTGATACTGTTATCATTTTTATTTATGATTCATCTAAGTTTTTGGTTGGTTAAATTAAGATTAACGACTTATTCTCCTTGGGAGAGGACGTAATGCCCCTTTTTTAGGGTATTACGGTTGAGGCCATAAAAATGCAAAGATAGTACAAATAAAATAATTGTAAAATTTATGGAGAGAAGGTAGATTTAATAAGCCAATGCAACACTTTATAAAATAGATCTTTATGCACCTTAAAATCTAAGTTCTTTCTAGGTCTTCTATTAATTTTATATTGCACTTGTTTTATAAACTGTTGGTATCGGGGCAACTTGCTAAAGCTCTTGAAGTGTCTTTGGATTATCTAACTGATCTGTTTGATTTGGAACTCGATAAAAATATCGTTGATGTTGTTACAAGTTTACAAAAGCTCAACAATCAAGAGAGAGTTTAATTTACACTCCCATCTTCTCCGTCATTGATGCTTTTATCGCTAAAAGAAAAATTCAAAGTATTTTATAAATGACAAAAGCCCCATTGAGGGGCTTTGTAATAATGTTTCTATTTCTGTTTGACCAAGCTATCTAAAAATTCGTAGAACTCTAAAAACTTGGGATTAAATTCAATATCATATTTTTCTTCTCCTATCTGTGTGCTCTCATTGAAGATTTCTTTCTTCTTTTTATAACCTTTAACTTTGATATTTGAATAGTCTGTTGACTCCAAGTACTCACTTTTTGTCCTGTTTAATATAATCTCTTTTTCCTTGTCAATATAAAATAGATTAATATACTCTAAAAACGTCTGAATGCTTTGCTTATTGTCAATTCTTTTTCTTAATCCAAGATACTCACTCTTAATCTCTAATATTTTATCTGAATAATAAAACTGGTACTCATTGGCTTCCGTGCCTTTCCAGTAATCAACAAATACGCTATCTATTTTACTTTGTTCTTGCTGATTTACTTTAATCACGTTTAAAGGTTTTTTTTCTGTACTTATAGTCTGATTACAGGATATAGTAAAGAACAATATTGTTATTATTGATAATGTATTCATAACCCTAATCGTATTTTTTATGATACTTCCTATACAGATTTCTGTAAAGTGGATCAACTTGAGTTTTTCTGTTATTTGATTCGCTTTTGGTATACTTCAACAATTCTCTCATATTAAAACCTTTGTAACCATCTGTCGTGTTGTTCCAAAGAGATTTAAAGTTAATCACATTTTTATAGGCAAGGCGGTGAGAATCAAACCCATCTCCATTATTTTTCTTTATGTGTGAATACCACTCGTGTACCACAACAGAAGATTGAATGTTTTCAACCGTAGTTGAATATAAATATTTGTCCGATCCTGTGATTTTATCATTCCATAGCGGATAAATACTTTTTGCTTCGGATTCCCAAGAATTACTTGCACTTCCATCATAATGTATCTTGCCTCCTTCAATACTACTCAAACTAAATTTTTCATCATAAATCTGCTCTTCTTCTAATTGAGATACTATGTGAGTCCAAATATTTGATTTTGCATCACCTGTTAAACTTCCTCTTTGGTTATCATAGGTATCTGCTCCTTTGGTGGATAGTAAATCACTTGCACTCATTTTACTAAAGTCTACATCTCCATCATAAATAATTACTTCGCCTGTAAAGCCTTCTTTTGTATCTCCTCGGTAAGTTCCATCTGAGCCATAAACAGGCTCATCTAATGCTCCATCAGGGTCAATTCTGCTAAGAGGATTATTTTGAACAAAATTATAAGGTGATAGCCATTCTCGTTCGTGTGCCAACGGGTCAACATGCCAAAATCTACCAATCGCTGGGTCACTTATTCTGTACTTCCATTCGTGTGTATTTAAACCTAAATCTTCTGTAAACTCTTGCCCTTGGAAAGTCTTATATTTCTGAGCAGTACTGTTTCCGTTAGGAGATACATTTTCATTAAACCCACGCATTTTTAACCCAAAAGGATAATAATTATTTTCTTCCACAATTTCAAGGTTTCCGTTGTTATCTGTATAGGACAGCCGTATATTCCCTAAATGGTCTTTATATTGATACACATAATCAAATCCGCTATCATAGTCTGCTGCATTAACAGGAGTAGCATAGCCCTCCGGGTGATTAAAGAATTGTAATTCATCATTTTTATGGATGTAATTACGGGCATAATCCCTTGTGTAGGAAACATGGTGTTGACTTTATACTTGATGCTCTTAGCTCCAAAAAAACAAAGTCTACTTTAAAGAACGTATATTAACGTTGGTAAAGATAAGGTTTATTTCTTCTTTTTATCTGTTATTTTTGAAGTGTGTTTTAGAGTACTGCAAAAGCTCTCAGATAAAGAAACATTCTTTATTACGTGATACCGAGGCCAAAAAAGCTTATGCATAAAAAAATCGCCTAAAAAGAGACGGTTTCTAAATACATTTAAAATCTATTTAACGATATTCTCTGAGCTAATAATATTTCCAACATCAAATCCATCATAAGAATCTATACTGTTTTGTTCTGCAAATAAATATAGCTCTTTATTTCTTTGATTTAATGTATCCACATTGTGGTATTCTATTTTTTCAACATGTAAATAATATTCTTGAACATTTTCATCGTTTTCCTTTTCTGCTTCAAATATTTGAACATATTTATATCCTTGTTCAACAAGTTTTTTACTGGCCTTTTTTAACTTTTTCTTATCGGCATCAAGAAAAAAATATCCCCAAAGTAGTTTGCTTGATGTGTCAAATTCGTTTCCATTATTCACATCTTCAAAAAAAATCTCTATATCCTCTCTAGTAATCATCTATTTTTGGTCTTTTTTGTCTAGGGGGATTCTTCCCTGTTTTTTGTTTATAATTTTTTGCTTCTGTTTTTTCCCTAATTTAATATCGCTTTCCTAGCTCCTTCGCCTCCTTTATTTTGCACCTTAACTCGTAGCACTATATTTGTCTCCTCCTTTTTTATTTAAAGCATTAACTTGACTATTAGCCCTCCTTGAACTACCATTCTTATTAAGTTTTGTCCCACTTACACCAACTTTATGCCTTGCTCCCTTTGTTTCATTCATTATTTCATAACTATGCTGGGGTTTAGTACGGGCTCTAGAGTTCCCATGAGCTTTTTAGTAATTCCTATGAGAACAAGAGGTGTAACTAAATTATCTGCCACACTATTTGGATTAAACAAATCTACTGTATTTTATTGAGTTTCTCCAGGTTGAATTTTTTGCACTCCAAAGCCATTCATGGGATTATACTTTTGAATCATTTCCAAAGGTAGGTCCATGAGAAGCAAATTCATTCAAGTCATTGTTTATATCTCGACCTATTGCATCTAAATTATCTGGAGTCCTACTAACAATTGCAGAGGTATAATCCACTGCTTTATCTACGGCATTTAAAATAGTAGCCACAACACCATTAAGATTTGCAACTGCATCACTAACTAACCAAGTATGTGGCACCAATTCTGCTCCTTCAAGCTCAATACCCATACCAAGTTTATTTTCTTGGAATGCATAGGTTGAGTTATATACGTAATCTTTAGCAAGTGGGTCAACATGCCAAAAGCGTCTAATAGTTGGGTCACTC
>PDQE01000031.1 GCA_002747735.1 Flavobacteriales bacterium
CCTCGTAATATCTCGATATTACTCGAAAATTTCATAAAATTTCTAATCAAAAATAAAGAAAGCTGTGGTCACAATATTAATCGAACTCAGGTTAAAAGGCAAGATGAGTTTATAGAATACTAAGCATATTTGTATTCTTCACGTGTTTGTTTCGGTTTAAACTACTTCAACTATCAAAAATTACTTTTTTAACCAAAAAAGTTTTTAACCAAAAGTTGTTATTAAGTATTTTTTTTTTGGATTGATTTCAACTCACTGCTATTTTATTTTTGTAAGCGTTGTTTGCTAACAAAACACTCCTAACTTAACAAATATCAAACTTACTATGACTGAAGAGATTACTAAAACCCGATCAGAACTAAAGATCTACTCCTACAATGAAGTTTTGGATACATCATTAAAGTATTTTGACAATGATGAACTGGCCGCTACTACTTGGATTAACAAATATTGCCTTAAAGATTTAAACGGTAATTATTTAGAAAAATCTCCGGATGATATGCACCGTAGAATGGCGGCAGAATTTGGAAGAATAGAATCTAAATATTTACCTGCTGATAAGAAATCAGACAGTCTGTCAGATTATGGTAAAAAACGTAAACCACTTACTTCTGAAAAAATTTATAAGCTCTTTAAAGATTTTAAATATGTTATTCCACAGGGTAGTGTAATGTTTGGTTTGGGAAATAGTGAAGTTATTGCTTCCCTATCCAACTGTATTGTAGTTCCTTCTGTTATGGATTCTTACGGCGGAGTGTGCTACGCCGATGAGCAACTGGCACAATTGTTTAAAAGAAGATGTGGTGTAGGGGTAGATTTATCAGAGCTAAGGCCAAAAGGTGCCCAGGTTTCCAATGCCGCCGGCACTACTACTGGTGCAGCTTCTTTTATGAACAGATTTTCCAATACCACCCGGGAAGTGGCTCAAAATGGCCGAAGAGGTGCATTAATGCTCACTATGGACATAGCTCATCCTGATATTGAAGATTTTATAACCATTAAACAAGACCTTACTAAAGTTACCGGTGCCAATATTTCTATTCGGTTGTCAGATGCTTTTATGAAAGCTGTTGTAGAAGATTCCAATTTCACTTTACAATGGCCTATAGAAAGTTCAGATCCTAAATACACCAAAGAAGTTAGAGCCAAAGACTTGTGGGATAAAATTATTACTTGTGCCCATAACACGGCAGAACCCGGGCTTATATTTTGGGACAGGCAACACTATTATTCCACTTCTTCGGTGTATCCTGAGTTTAAAAATGCCTCTACCAATCCTTGTTCGGAAATTGCTATGCAAGGTGGAGACAGTTGTAGATTAATAGCGATTAACTTATATAGTTTTGTTGAAAGCCCATTTACCAAAAAAGCCAAATTTAATTTTAAAAAGTTCTACGAAGTGGTTTATGAAACTCAACGTTTAATGGATGATCTGGTAGATTTGGAATTGGAAGCCGTAGAACGAATTTTGGCCAAAATTGATGCCGATCCCGAACCGGATTATATAAAACGAACCGAAAGGGAAATCTGGGAATTACTCGGCGAAACCGGAAGAAAAGGACGTAGAACCGGCCTTGGATTTACCGCTCTGGCCGATGCAGTTGCAGCTTTGGGAATTAAATTTGATACTGATGAGGCTTTATCAGCTGTAGATAAAATTATGAAAACCAAACTCAAGGCTGAGTTTGACAGTAGTATAGACATGGCTGTTAACAGAGGCCAGTTTGAAGTATTTAACAGAAATATAGAAGATACTTCGGAGTTTGTACAAATGATGCAAAACGAATTCCCCGAACAATATAAAAGAATGATGGAAAACGGCCGTAGAAACATCTCTATCAGTACCGTTGCTCCTACCGGTTCATTGAGTATGTTGGCTCAGGTTTCTTCCGGGATAGAACCCGTGTTTTTGCTATCTTATGTACGTAGAAGAAAAGTAAACAGCAGTAACGAAAACGCTAAAATAGATTTTGTAGATGATTTGGGCGATGCTTTTGAGGAATTTACGGTGTACCACAAAAAGTTTGAAACCTGGATGGAGGTTACCGGAAAAAAAGACGTTAAAAAAAGCCCTTATGCAGGAGCTACCGCCCCTGAAATAGATTGGGAAAAAAGAGTGGAAATGCAGGCATTGGTACAAAAATATACCACGCACTCCATCAGTTCTACTATTAATTTACCCAATGATGTTACGGTAGAAAAAGTAGGTGATATTTATATAGAATCATGGAAAAAAGGCTTAAAGGGAATTACCGTTTATCGGGATGGTTCCAGAAGCGGTATTTTAGTCTCTTCTGATGAAAAAGAGGATAAAAAAAACAAAGATGTTTATGTAACTGAAATGTTAGTTGCTAAAAGGCCTGAAAAAATAGAGGCAGAAGTACTCCGTTTTCACAATGAATCGGAAAAATGGCTGGCGGTTATCGGGTTAATTGAAGGCCGGCCTTATGAGATATTTACCGGAAAAATGAAAGATGCTTTTAACCTGCCGAATTGGGTAAAAAAAGGCTGGGTAATTAAGAGTAGAAACGAGAAAGGCGTATCCCGTTATGACTTTCAATATATAGACAATGAAGGCTATAAAATTACCATAGAAGGTCTATCACGGTCGTTTAATAAAGAATTTTGGAATTACGCCAAATTGATTTCCGGCGTACTTAGACATGGTATGCCAATGCCCTACGTTGTGGATCTTATCCAAAACTTAAATCTGTATGATAATCATATCAATACTTGGAAAAATGGTGTAGCCAGAGCTTTAAAACGCTTTATCCCGAAAGGGGCACAAGCCAAAGACACGAAATGTAGCGAATGCGGTGACCCGGAAGGGCTTGTTTTTGAAGAAGGCTGCTTAATTTGCAAAAGTTGTGGCCATTCAAAATGCGGATAATTTTAAACATTGCTTTTGTGAAGAAATGTTTAAAGTTTCATAATGTTTGTTTTTTCAATTATCAGATGTAACCTTTTGATGTTTTAAATATCGGTTTCATTTGATCTTCTTGTTTAATTTAGTAAAGGCCTTAAGGTTTTAACCTTGAGGCTTCCTTTTTTTTAATAGTTTTAATCTTATACCAAGTCTAATTACAGATTTTGTGCCTTGTTGGAACATAGCACGAAGTTTATCTCTTACCTGCTAGCATCCGCTTTATTTCATTCAGTTTCATCAGAGCTTCTATGGGCGTTAAAGTATCAATATTAGTACTTAAAATTTCGTCTTTTATTTCCTCTAAAAGGGGGTCGTCCAGTTGGATAAAACTGAGTTGGGGTTCAGGTTGAGTAGCTGTCTTTAACTTGTCTTTTAAGTCATTGTTACCGTGGTTTTCCTCCAGTTTTTTGAGCATTTTATTGGCTCGGTGAATAACTGTAGAGGGCATTCCGGCCAATTTAGCTACATGGATACCAAAACTGTGCTCGCTGCCTCCGGGAATTAATTTTCGTAAAAAGATAACCTTGTCTTTGAGTTCTTTTATGGAAACGTTGTAGTTTTTTATCCGGTTAAAAGTTTCGGCCATATCATTAAGTTCATGATAGTGTGTGGCAAATAATGTTTTGGCCTGGGTTGGGTGTTCGTGTAAGTATTCGGCTATAGCCCAAGCTATGGAAATACCATCATATGTACTGGTTCCTCTACCTATTTCGTCTAATAGCACCAAGCTGCGTTCGGAAATGTTATTGAGGATATTGGCCGTTTCGTTCATTTCTACCATAAAAGTAGATTCACCCATGGAAATGTTATCACTGGCTCCTACCCGGGTAAAAATTTTGTCCACTACACCTATTCTGGCATATTCTGCCGGTACATAGCTACCCATTTGTGCCAGTAAAACAATCAACGCTGTCTGTCTTAACAAAGCCGATTTACCGCTCATGTTAGGGCCGGTAATCATAATTAGTTGTTGTTCCGTTCGGTTTAAAAAAACGTCATTGGCTATGTATTCTTCGCCTAAGGGCAATTGCCTTTCTATAACCGGATGCCGGCCGTTTTTTATCTCTAAATCTGTGCTTTCGTCTATTTGTGGTTTTACGTAGTTGTACCTGTTTGCCGTAAGAGCAAAAGAACAAAGGCAGTCTAGTTGAGCGATTAACCTGGCATTTTCTTGTACTTGTTGAATATGCAATCCCATAAAACTGATTAATTCCATAAACAGTTTTTGTTCTATGATAGCTATTTTCTCTTCAGCCCCCAGAATTTTAGCTTCATAAGTTTTGAGTTCTTCGGTGATATAGCGTTCTGCACTTACCAGCGTTTGTTTACGGGTCCATTCTTCCGGAACTTTGTTTTTATGCGTGTTTCGCACTTCAATATAATAGCCAAATACATTGTTAAAAGCTATTTTTAAACTGGGAATCCCTGTTTTTTCTGATTCCCTTTTTAGCATCTCATCTAAATATTCTTTGCCGGAAGTAGCCAGCTTTCGCAATTCATCCAGTTCTGTAGAAACACCCCAAGTAATTACGTTTCCCTTGTTTAAACTTATCGGAGCGTCATCATTTAGCGTATTTTTTATTTTGTCAATTAACTCATCACATAAGTTAAATTGATTACACAGGTTGTTTAAAAATTCATTTTTGGTGTTTTTTAATACCTTAATTATTGGTAGTATGGCCAACAAAGAATCCTTGAGCATTATCACCTCTCTCGGGGTAATTTTTCCTGTAGCTACTTTGGATATTAAACGTTCTAAATCCGATATTTGTTTTATTTGGCCGGTAATAGTATGGTAAAGTTTATCGTCTTGTGTAAGGCTTTTTACCATCCTATGCCGTTTTTTAATTTGCTTGATGTTTTTTAAGGGCAGGGCCAGCCATCGTTTTAACAATCGGCTGCCCATGGGCGAAATGGTATGGTCTATAATGTCTAATAAGGTCACCGCTTCTGGATTATGCGAGGCATAGAGCTCTAAATTTCTAATAGTGAACTTATCCATCCATACATAATGGTTTTGCACTACCCGCTGAATGGATGAAATATGGCTCAGATCCTTATGTTGGGTTTCTGACAGATAATATAAAATAACACCGGCAGCAATAACGCCCAGTTGAAAATCTTCTACGCCAAAACCTTTTAAAGTACTTATTTTAAAATGGCCGGTAATTAGTTCGCGGGTAAAACCTTCTTTAAATACCCAATCATCGAGATAGAAAAAATGGAAATTTTCGCCAAACAGCTCTTTAATATGTGTTTTGTACTTTTTCTGTACCAAAATTTCACTGGGATTAAAGTTTTGAAGCAGTTTTTCTATGTACTCCGCATTACCTTCGGCTACTAAAAATTCACCGGTAGAGACATCTAAAAAAGAAATACCATATTCCTTTTTGGCGGGATGAATGGCAGCGAGAAAATTATTGCTTTTCGCTTGTAAAACTTCATCGTTTAATGATACTCCCGGTGTTACCAGTTCTGTAACGCCGCGTTTTACTATTTTTTTAGTCTTTTTTGGGTCTTCTAATTGGTCGCAAATGGCTACTCTTAGTCCGGCTTTTACCAATTTAGGTAAATAAGTATTTAATGCGTGGTGAGGAAAACCGGCCAGTTCTGTTTCGCTTTGGCTGCCACTGCCTCGTTTGGTTAGAACAATATCTAAGATTTGAGCTGCCTTTACCGCATCTTCTCCAAAAGTTTCATAAAAATCTCCTACTCTGAATAACAGCATAGCATCCGGGTATTTGCCCTTAATGCTGTTGTATTGTTTCATTAACGGGGTTACTTTTTTACTTTTGGCCAATGGTAAGGATTATTTTAGTGATAAAATTGCTAACAAGCCCAACTGCTAAATTACATTTTTTTAATGCAGTTTAAAAGCCATTATTTTTCTAATTATCCACAATGTTTACAATTGTTGTATTTTTGAAGTTCAAAAATTTGAAACCCGTAATTTTTCTATGCGTAAACTTAAAAACAGCGAGTTAGACAGACTGAACATTATACAATTTAAGGAAACCGAAAAAACACCTTTGATTGTTGTTTTGGACAATATCCGAAGTTTAAATAACATAGGTTCGGTTTTTAGGTCTGCGGATGCCTTTCTTGTTGAGAAAATCTACCTCTGTGGCATTACAGCTCAGCCTCCGCATAAAGACATTGCAAAAACAGCTTTGGGGGCTACAGAATCTGTGGACTGGGAATACCGAAAAGATACTTTGAGCTTAGTAAAAGAATTACAAGAGCAACAAATTGTTACAGCCAGTATAGAACAAGCTGATAACAGTATCCCGTTGCAAAATTTTAAACCGGAAAAAGAGAGTAAATTGGCTGTAATTTTTGGCAATGAAGTTAAAGGTGTTCAGCAAAAAGTGGTTTCTGCTTCTGATTATTGTATAGAAATTCCACAATACGGCACTAAGCATTCTTTTAATATTGCAGTAAGTTGCGGGATTGTGCTGTGGGATTTGTTTGGCAAGTTATACCAAGTCTAATATAGCATTTTATTGAGTAATTTTGAGGTGGAAATGGGATAATCCGCCTCCGGATAAATTGTAACAATCAAATTCTTACAAAAAAACGCCCCCCGAGTTCTCGGAGGGCGGTATTGGTTGAACTTAATCAACCAAAATCAACTAACCAAACCTTATTTTTGATGTTTTATAAACTATAACGCTTTTAATAACGAGGGCTTTTTATAGTTCTTTTTACCGTTTTTCTATCGGTTTTAAATCTTTTTCTGGTTTCTTTTATATTGTTGTTTCCTTTTTCCTTAGCCTTTTTATAGACTATATTTCCTCTGCCGTTAAAGATATAAGTAGTTTTAGACACAACGTGATACAACTCTATCTCATTATCGTTATTAACGTATAATTCAAACTCTTCATTGTCATTAGAATCATAATCTAATGTTAAAATTTTTACGTCATTAACATTTTCTACATCATAAACATCATAACCACCAATATAGTCCCAATTTATATTATCAATATCCGTGCCAACATTATCTCCGGATGAGCGAAAAGTGCGTATATTTTCGGCTGTAAATTGTAAAAAATTCTCGTTATCAAAGGCATTTGGGCTTCCGCCTGAAGTGTTTGTTTTTTCCCAGGCTTCGTATTCTTGTAAGAAATACTCTATGTTATCAAAAAATACCAGATTGTAATCAAAGTCATTTTTCATGTAACCAATCAAGAAATACGCGGTATTGGATTGTGGGTCTATTATTTTTATCTCATTGGTTGTTAAATGCACCACATTTAATCTATAAAACCCATCCACATCATGATCAACTTCTAACATGTCATCCACCGTATCATAATAGCCTATTTGGTCACCATAACCGTTGCCAACACTTCCCAAACCTACTATGTTATTATTGGCAATTACATTGCCGTTATGAAACGAAATGGTAAACGCTTTGGATAAAAACGGAATGTCCACGGTACCTGTAGTCCTGTTATAATCTATATACCACAAATCATAAGAACCCAGCAATTGGCCTAAGGTAATGCCTTCATCTATCCTATCGTTGTGGTGGCTACAAGAAGTGGCTAAAACCACAGTTAAAAAAAATATGCTTAGTAACTTAAATGTTTTCATAACAGTTTGTTTAACAGTGTATTTCAAATATTGTGCCAAAAATTTTAATTTTGGATGACAGCCTTGCCTTTTTTAATATTTTCAAGTTTGAAATATTTGGTAATTCCATTTTCCGTATAGGTTAGCACGGCTTCGTTATCTTTCATTTTAAAAGGAGGTTTTTCTACCAAAACAGGCGGTTTATTGCCTATTTCTTTTTTAGGGTCTTTGTGTAATACCAAATTGCGGCCAGATATATTTCTCACAAATTTTGCCGTAATCAGGGTATTCTCATCTGTTAATGCCATGAGAACGTTAGTGCCTTTATTATTGAAATATATTTTTTCAAAGGAAATGGCATTGGTATCAACATTTTTTAATGCTATCTTAAAAAGGGTTCCTTTGTCATTATTGTTGCTATCCGTTAGCTGATGTTGCGTAACACTTTCTACAACAAACGGAGGGTTATTAACAAACTGACTGCCCGCACATTGTGTAAATACAACCATAATACTAATGCTAAATAAAAGTGATGTAAATGTTTTCATCTGTTTAAAATTTTGTGATTTGCTGAAAAAATGAGGAAATTTGTTTATGCTCATTTCATAATACGATACAAAGTTTTTTAAACGGAAGTGCAATAAGAATGCCAAAAATTATTTTACGGTAGATTTAGTATTACCTAAAATCCGCAAAGATTTATCTATTACAACTAAAGCTAAAGCCCGTTTAATATGCTCGTTCATTTTTTCCTTCGTAATAATTTACAAATGCCCTGTTCACTACTTTTGTACCACCAATGGTAGGATAATTTCCGCTAAAATACCAATCGCCGGTATGATTTGGACAAGCCTTATGCAAATTTTCCAAGGGTTGAAAAATAACCCGTATTTCAGCGTGTATATTATCGGTTTTAAGCATTTGGGCTATTTTTTTGGAAATTTGATTTACTGTAAACGGATTGTAAATGGCTTTTACAAAGTTTTCTATTTTAGTTTCCGGTAAGTTGTGTTGGGCTTTACATTTCTTGTAAACACTTTCTATAATATCTTCTTTGTTGGTTTCTTTAAGTAGCTCAATAGCAGCTTTAAAGGCAATAAATTCTTCTAATTTTGCCATGTCTATCCCATAGCAATCAGGGTATCTTATCTGAGGGGCAGAAGAGACAATAACTATTTTTTTTGGATGTAATCTGTCCAAAATTTTAATGATACTCTTTTTTAAGGTAGTACCTCGTACAATGCTATCGTCTATGATTACTAAATTATCGGTGGGTTTAACTACACCATAGGTGATGTCGTAAACATGGGCTACTAAATCATCACGGCTGTTATCATCTGTAATAAATGTGCGTAGTTTTGCATCTTTTATGGCAATTTTTTCCAATCTGGGCCTTTCGGATAATATCTCGTTTACTTTTTCGGCTGATAAGGTGCGTTTTCCTTTTAGAAGCGTTTTAATTTTGTGTTGATTTAAGTATTTTTCTGCAGCTTCCGCCATACCAAAAAATGAGGTTTCGGCAGTGTTTGGGATATAGGAAAAAACAGTATTGTTTATGTCATTTTCTATGTGTTTAAGAATAGCGGGAAAAATTAATCTGCCTAATTTTTTTCGTTCTTTATAAATTTTGGCATCACTGCCTCTTGAAAAATATATGCGTTCAAAAGAACAGGCTTTATTTTCACGTTGTTTTAAAACAGGATAAACAGAAGTATGCCCGTTTTTTTTAACAACAAGAGCATGTCCCCTGTCCAATTCTATCACATCATTAAACTCCACATTAAAAGTAGTTTGTATAACAGATCGTTCTGAAGCTACTACTACTACCTCATCATCTTTATAATAATATGCCGGCCTTATCCCCGATGGGTCACGGAGCACAAAGGCATCTCCATGGCCTATTAATCCTGCCATGGCATAGCCACCATCCCAACTTTTGGCAGCTCTTTTTAGGATACGTTGTACATCCAGCTCTTTTTCTATTACCACAGAGGCATCTTTTTTATTAATGTTTTTCTCTTTGCATTCATCGTAAATTTTCTGTACTTCGTCATCTAAAAAATGCCCTATTTTCTCCATTACTGTAACCGTGTCCGTATTTTCTTTTGGATGCTGCCCTAGTTCTATAAGTTCATGCAACATATCATACGAATTGGTCATGTTAAAATTACCGGCTACTATAAGGTTTTTATGCTTCCAGTTGTTTTGCCGTAAAAACGGATGTACATTTTCTATACTGTTTTTGCCAAAAGTACCATATCGCACATGTCCTAAAAACACATTGCCCACATAAGGCATGTTGTTTATTTGCCAGTTAACATCGGTTTTTTTATCAGGATTATCTACTAAAATACCATTAATTCTGTCATTAATCTTTTTGAATATATCCTGTATGGGAGATTGCTGGTTAGACCGTACCCTGCTTATAAACCGTGTACCCGGTGGTACGTCAAATTTTATACTGGCAAGGCCTGCCCCGTCTTGGCCGCGATTATGTTGTTTTTCCATTAACAAATACATTTTGTTAATGCCGTAAAAGGAAGTACCGTATTTTTTTTGATAGAAGTCTAGCGGTTTTAAAAGCCTTACCAGGGCTATGCCACATTCATGTTTTATACTGTCACTCATTTGTTGTTATTGAGTTAATGTGTTTGTGGTTATTATGTATAATTGAGATTGTTCATTGGAGTTGAGTAAACAACGGCTCATATTTATTTAAACGTCAATTGTTTTGTCTTTATATTCGTTTACAGTCTTTTTCCAAATAATTAATACCTTAGAGGTAAATATTTTGCTTTAATAACACAATTATTCACTACTAAAGGCTACTTCTTAGGCCAAATCTGCCAGTTTTCGGAGCGGAAAACGGCCACTTTTTTACAATCCTGTAGCTTTGGCAAAGGATTGCCAACTAAATACTAAGCCAATGCTATCTCAAACTGCGTTAATTCTTTAAATTGTGTCAGGCGTTTCTGTATTTCTTCTTTGGATAAATATTCCATTCTTCTGGTGCCAAATTTTTCTACGCAAAATGATGCCAAATTAGACCCGTAAATCACGGCGTTTTTCATATTATCAAAAGAAATATCTTTAGTTTTTGCCAAGTATCCTATAAATCCACCGGCAAAAGTGTCTCCTGCACCGGTGGGGTCAAAAATCTCTTCTAAAGGCAATGCCGGAGCAAAAAATATTTGCTTCTCGTGAAACAATAAAGCTCCGTGCTCTCCTTTTTTTATCACTACGAATTTTGGGCCAAATTTTGAAATCCGTTCTGCTGCCTTTACCAGAGAATATTCTCCACTTAGCTGTCGGGCTTCTTCATCATTTATGGTAACTACATCTACTTTTTTTAAGGCTTTTAGCAATTCATCCCAGGTGTTGTCCATCCAAAAATTCATGGTGTCCAGAACGGTGAGCTTTGGCCGGTTAGGTATTTGATCAATTATAGATAGTTGGATATTAGGATGCAAATTGCCCAACATTAAAAAATCTGTATTTTTAAAAGATTCCGGCACTTTTGGGTTAAAATCTGCCAAAACATTGAGTTCAGTAGTCAGTGTATCCCGTACATTTAAATCATTATGATATTTTCCTTTCCAGAAAAAAGTTTTACCATTTTTCACTATTTCTATCCCCGTGGTGTCTATGCCTTTGCTTTTAAACATTTCTAAATACCCTTCGGGAAAATCGCCACCTACTACGGATACAATTCCGGTTGCCACATCAAATTTGGAAGCAGACAGGGCTATATAAGTGGCCGCACCACCCAAAGTCTTATCCGTTTTGCCAAAAGGCGTTTCCACAGCATCAAAAGCTATGGTGCCCACTATTAAAAGTTTACTCATTATGAAATCTAATTGGTCATTGGTCTATAGCCATTAAAATAGACTAAAGACTATTTAGTATCTTTGCAAAAATAAGTTTTAATAATGAGTATAAAAGAAATACAGGAAGAAATTATAGACGAATTTTCACTTTTTGAAGATTGGATGCAACGTTATGAGCATTTAATAGAACTGGGAAGGGATATTCCACTTATTGACAAAATATATAAAACAGACGATAATACCATAAAAGGCTGTCAGTCAAAAGTTTGGCTTCACGCTGATATTGTGGATGATAAAGTAATTTTTACAGCTGACAGTGATGCCATTATTACCAAAGGTATAATAGCTCTTCTGTTAAGGGTGTTTTCGCATCATACTCCTGATGAAATTATAGCTGCGGATACTCAATTTATTGATAGAATAGGCTTAAAAGAACATTTGTCACCTACAAGGGCTAATGGTTTGGTGGCAATGATAAAACAACTAAAAATATATGCTTTTGCTTTTAAAGCAAAAGCAAAAGGGTGAAAAACCTTACTGTAAAGGTGGAACTATCGGTAATTTTTTAAAAAAATCTTCTTTTTTAATACAAGTAATAGTTGTAATTTTGCACCCTGTAAAAAATTTTAAATAAAGTTTTTACGTAGAATTCGGTTAGATTAAAATAAAAACTAAACCATTAAATAAAATAATTTATAATGGCCATATTATCAAAAATTAGAGAACGTTCTATTTTCTTAATAGTTATCATAGCCTTGGCGTTGTTCTCTTTTGTTATAGGAGATGTTTTTACCCGTGGTGGATTTGGAGGCAATTCCAATTCTGTAGGTGAAATTAACAATGAAAACATCAGTGTACAAGAATTTGCCGCTCTCGTAGAGCAACAGCGAAATGCTTCGCAGGGCAGAAATTCTCAGATACAAAGTGTAAACGCAGCATGGAATAATCTAATACGGCAAAAAGTATATGAAAGCCAATTAGAAAAATCAGGAATAGTGGTAGGTGAAAAAGATGTTTGGGAAGAAATAAAACGTCAGCCATTTGTGCAAAACAGCCCGCAATTTAAAAACGAAGCCGGCCTTTTTGACGAGGATAAACTCAAAGAATACATTGCCGGTTTAAAAGATGCCAAAGACGATAATGAGCAAAGCAGAGCGGCATGGCTTAGTTGGAGGGATTTTGAAGAAAATATAAAAACCGGTATAGAAATAAAAGCATATAATAGTTTGGTTAGTTCTGCAATAAATCCCACTTTTCCACAGGCAGAGAACTATTACACTAACCAAAATACCAAGTTAAATATACAATATGTCTATGTACCTTTTACTGCAGTAAAAGATTCTGTAGTCAGTGTTTCGGATGATGAAATAAAGAATTATGTAAAAAATCATCCCAAACAGTTTGATTCCGAAGCCACAAGAGATGTTAGCTATGTAAAATTTGATTTAGTTGCTACTGCCGAGGATGAAGCAGCCATAAAATCTGAATTGGAAGCCTTAAAGAATGACCGTGAAGAATATAGTAATGCAGCCAAAGGCAATATAACGATAAAAGGGCTTAAAAACACGGAAGACATAACCAACTTTTTTAGGTTGCAAAGTTCTGATTTACCTTTAGACGAACGTTTTTATACAAAAAATACGGTAAATAAAGCTATAGCTGATACGGTATTTAATATGAACATAGGTGATGTTTACGGGCCTTTTAAAGATGCCGGTTATTTTAAAATTACAAAATTAATAGATGTAAAACAGTTACCCGATTCTGTTAAAGCCAGACATATTTTAATAAGTTATGCCGGCAGTGCCGTAAATGACCCGTCTATTACCCTTTCTGAGACAGAGGCTAAAAAACAAGCCGATAGCCTGTTAACAGTTGTAAAAAATGATCCTGATAGATTTGGAGATTTGGCTAAAGAGCTTTCGGCTGATAAGATGAGTGCTGTAAATGGTGGGGATTTAAAATGGTTTACTTATAATGCTATGGTTCCGGAATTCAGAGATTTTACATTTGAAAATTCTAAGGGTACTTTTGGAGTGGTTAAAACCCAATTTGGTTTTCACGTTATTGAAGTTTTAGAACAAAAAAATTCACAAAAACAAGTAAAATTGGCCACTTTTGCCCGGAAAATAGATGCCTCTGAAGAAACAGAAAATGCCATTTATCAAAAAGCTGAATTATTTGCATCAGAACTCAATGAAGGTAAAGATCTTGAATCTCTTGCAAAGGAACAGAATGTTAAAATACAGCAAGTTGTGGGGCTTAAACCAATGGACGAAAGGGTTTCTGCTTTGGGCAACCAACGTCAAATTGTAAATTGGGCTTTTAATAAAGATACCGAATTAAATGACATTAAACGGTTTGATGTGGACAAGGGTTATACAGTAGTAAAACTTACAGGAAAAAGGCCAGAAGGCCTAAATATCGGCAATCAAAAAGCAGCTATTAGAACAAAATTGCTCAATGAGAAAAAAACAGCACTTATAAAAGAGAAAATGAGTGGTAAAGACTTAAAAGCCATTGCCAATGCTTATAATACAACGGTACTAACTTCCAATGCAGTATCTCTGGCTAGCCCGGCATTGCCCAATATAGGTAGGGCAGAACAGTTTGCCGGTATCATAGTTGTTTTGGATGAAGGTAAACAATACACAGGTATTCCCGCTAAAAAAGGTGTATTTGCCGTTAAAATCCTTAAAAAAGAATTACCGCCAAAGATGGATAATTATGCAGGAACTTTAACTACTCTTAAAAATAATTATAAAAGCAAAAACAGCAAGCTCTATGAAACTTTAAAAGAATTTGCTGAGATAGAAGATAATCGGGCAACTTTTTACTAAAAGCCCTGTCCTGTAATAGCTAAATCTTTGCGGATTTTAGGTTGAAAATAAATCCGGACAAAAACTTATGCTGTTATCCGTCTTTTGAGTAGTGTTTCAAATTTTGATGCGTTATTTCTGTATAACCAATATATAGTCTAGTTGCTCTTTTGGCCGTTAAAAAGTCGTAAATTTATTCTGGGAAGCCATTATTTTTTTATTCCCTGAAAAATCATCAGGTTAATAATAAATGCATTGGCCAAATAGCAAAATCTTCGGATAAAAATTACCATTGAAAATCTCATTTACTTATATACAGAAAGGTATTATTTTATCTTACAAATTATATTATTTTCGTTTTCTTTGGTCTTCAATCATTTTTTATATAAATTGCCCTTGATTATCCGTTAAATCACTTTAATATTGATTCTTTTTTATTTTATTGATTATCAGCAAAATAAAACAAAATTAAAAGTGTTTTTACAGATGTCTTATTGATATTATTTACATATTTTTAAACAGTTTTTAATAATTTATGCTAATTATTGTATCTTTGCATCGCATTTTTTAACTGGAAACTATAAATTTAATTTAATAAAAATGAAACAATTAAAAAGAATTTTATTCGCAACTGCACTTCTATTCGCACTTAGTGTGAGTGCACAAGATGAAAACAATCCGTTTTCTGTGGACTTTGGTATTAATGCCGTTGATTTTTATCCTACAAACCAAGCCGGACAAGGCAAATGGTTTGATGAGTTTGGAAATATAGATGACCACTACAATATGGTACCTTCTATTTCCAGATTAAGAGTGGGTAGATATCTTGGTGGTGGTTTTGGTATAGGCCTTTCCGGATCTCTTAATAAAATAGAGAAAATAGGAGATATGTCTGCCAATGACCTTTCTTACATAGGTGCTGACTTAGACATTCGTTATGCATTAAACAATCTATGGAATAAATCTTCTTGGTTTGACCCCTTCCTACAAATAGGTGGTGGTTATACCTGGATAGATGATTTAGGTGCCGGTACTGCTAATGGAGGTGTAGGTATCAACTTCTGGTTTAATGATTTTATCGGTTTAAACTTTCAGACAAATTACAAACACTCTTTTGATGAAGATCGTGTAATGCCGCATTTCCAACATGCTGCCGGTTTAGTTATCCGTTTTGGAGGTAAAGATACTGATAGTGATGGTATATATGACAAAGATGATGAGTGTCCAGAGGTTGCCGGTTTAGAAGCCTTTAACGGTTGCCCTGATACTGATGGCGATGGCATTAAAGATAGCGATGACGCTTGTCCTGAAGTTGCCGGTTTAGCCGCCTTAAACGGTTGTCCTGATGCTGATGGAGACGGTGTTGCAGATAAAGACGATGAGTGTCCAAACGAAGCTGGTACAGTTGCCAATAACGGTTGTCCTGATGCTGATGGTGATGGCGTATATGATAAAGATGATGATTGTAAGGATGTAGCTGGCCCGGTTGAAAATAAAGGTTGTCCATGGCCTGATGCTGATGGTGATGGCGTATTTGACAAAGACGATAACTGTCCTAATGAAGCTGGTCCTGCTTCTAATCAAGGTTGTCCTGAAAAGGTGATTACTGTAGAAGCCAAGAAGAAATTAGATCAGTTTGCTAAAAATATCTATTTCCGAGTTGGTAAATCTGACTTTAGAGTAGGTGTTGAAGAGAAATTAGACCTTATTGTAGACATTATGAAAGAATACAAAGATTCTGATTTCCATATAGAAGGCCATACAGACAGCTCAGGTTCTGATAAATTGAACCAAAAACTTTCTGAAGAAAGAGCTAAAGCGGTAATGGACTACTTAGTATCTAAAGGAATAGACGCAAGCAGATTAACCTCTAAAGGTTATGGAGAAGCTAATCCTATAGCTACCAATAAAACTAGTGCCGGTAGAGCCAAAAACAGAAGAGTTGACATTACTTTAAAGAAATAAGGCAGTTAACACTTTAAGTTAATAAATATGGCCTCAAAGGTTTTTAAAACCTTTGAGGCCTTTTTTTATACCCAAAATGTTACACCCGTAGTATGTCTTTCAAACCTTTTTGGGATTAGTTTTGGAACTTTTTCGGGATTTAAAATAATGCTGTTAAAAAGAATTCCAGCCCTGGGCGGTTATAGGCACTTTCTGGTTGCCTCGGGTAATTAAATTTACACCGTTAGCTTCTTCAGTAATATGGCCAATGACTGTAAAATTAGGATTGCCTTTTATTTTGTCAAAATTATCCAAGGCTGTGGTAAATAGCAGTTCGTAGTCTTCACCACCGCTAAGGGCAATGGTAGTGCTGTCAAGGTTTAATTCTTCACAGGTACTAATTACTTGTGGGTCTAAGGGCAGTTTATCTTCAAATAAATTACAACCCGCTTTACTTTGCGTACAGATGTGTAAAATCTCTGAAGAAAGGCCATCGCTTATATCTATCATCGCGGTTGGTTTTATGTCTAACTGTTTTAGTAGCAGTGGAATGTCTTTTCTGGCCTCTGGTTTTAGTTGTCGCTCTACTAAATAGGTGTAGTTTTCCAATTCCGGCTGTGCATTAGGATTTACCTGAAACACCTGTTTTTCGCGTTCCAGGACTTGTAAGCCTAAGTAGGCGGCTCCTATATCACCGGTTAGTACCACCAAATCATTGGGTTTAGCACCATTTCTATAAACTACTTCATTTTTTTCGGCAAAACCTATTGCCGTAATGCTTATTAACAAGCCTTTAGTAGAAGAGGTGGTATCACCCCCTACTAAATCTACTTTATAATTGGCACAAGCTAAATGAATACCCGCGTACAATTCTTCTATGGCTTCTAACGGAAATCGGTTAGAGACTGCTATAGAAACCGTTATTTGAGTAGCCTTGCCATTCATGGCATAAACGTCAGAAAGGTTTACTATAACTGCTTTGTAGCCCAAGTGTTTTAGTGGCATATAAGTCAAGTCAAAATGAATGCCTTCTATGAGTAAATCTGTGGTGATAAGCGTTTGTTTGTTCTTAAAAGCCAATACGGCTGCATCGTCACCCACACCTTTTACCGTTTCTTTGTGGCGTAGTTCTATGTCTTTGGTAAGATGATTTATTAAGCCAAATTCACCCAATTCTGATAAAGAAGTTTTAGATTGATTTTTATCTTCAAGCATATCTGTAAAATTTGTACTATTTTTAGTCACGCAAAATTACGATTAAAATGCGTAATGAATTATTTTTGGCTTTCGCCGAATGATTAATGTTATAAAAAGGCAAAAAAACTATCGATAAACCAAGATAGTAAAATTATCTTTTTTAGTGATATTCACAAAGGCGACAACAGCTATGCCGATGATTTTTCGCACAATATGTTAATCTATCAAAAGGCCATTACAGAATATTACAAAGCCGGCTTTACCTATATTGAATTGGGTGATGGAATTGAGCTTTGGGAAAATTACTCTTTTGAACCCATTTACAAAGGACATAGCAGCACTTTTGCCTTGCTAAAAATGTTTTATGACGAGGACAGATTGTATTTGCTTTATGGCAATCATGATATGATTTTTGGCGACCCCTTAGTAGTGGAAAAAATGTTGCATAAAGTGTTTCCGCCAAAAAATATTAAACAAAAGAAACGCCTGTTTAATTTAAAATACTATGAGAGCATGTTGCTGGAAGTAGAAAGCACCGATAAAACCATTTTTTTAATCCACGGCCATCAAGCCGATTGGTTTAACTATCGGTTTTGGAAAGTGAGCCGTTTTTTTGTGCGTTATTTTTGGAAACCCTTACAAAAATGGTTTAACATAAAAGACCCCACTTCTCCAGCAAAAAATTATAAAAATCTGATTAGTGTGGAGAAAAAACTCAAAAAATGGATTGTAAAAAACAACAATCAGATGGTCATTGCCGGCCATACGCATCGTCCCAGATTTCCGGACCCCGGCTTATTGCCTTATTTTAATGATGGAAGTTGTGTACATCCGTTTTCAATCATTGGCATAGAAATTCTGAATTTAGAGATAAGTATGGTAAAATGGCATACAAAAAAGGACAAATCCGGAAAAAATGAAATTGTAAAAACGGTGTTAGCAGGGCCACAACCTTTGGAAAAATATTGGTAAGTTTGCTCATTTAGATTTTCTAACGAGCATTTTTAGTAACAGCGTTTAGAAAACAGATTTATTTAAAAAATGAAGTATTTACATATCTTATTGTTGATTAGCCTTTTTGCCTGTACCAGTAATACCAAGTTTAAAAAACCGGATAATTTGATTGATAAGGACCAAATGGTAGCTATCTGGACAGATATTTATTTGGCCAATGGGGCAAAATCTGTGCGTACCAAAGATTCCGTCAATTATTTAGATTATTTGCCACTGGTTTTTGAAAAATACAACATAGACAGTGCCCGCTTTAGTGAAAGCAATACTTATTACACCTCAACAATAGAAGAATATCTGAATATGTTTAAAGAGGTAGAAGCCAATATTAAAGCCATTAAAGAAAAATATGACCCTACTTCCGAGTTAGATTCTATAATTAACGAAGCTAAGGAACGGCAAGAGGAGGATTAATATTATGATTTACACAATACCTTGCCGGAGAAAAAATGGACATCATTTTTCTCCTATTCTATCTCTCAAGTACCGTTTGCAATTCTCCTTTACAGATACTTCAATTGGTTTAAATGTATAATCTAATGTTTTTTTTATCTTTTCATTACTAAAATACCTCTTAGTATGTGAAGATCTTGCGGTATGTTTGGTTAATACAGGATTACGTTTGGTAAATAATCCGGTAAACCAAAACAAACGCCAGGCTATACTGCTCATCCACGGGGTTATTTTTATTTTTGGCCGAGATTTGCCAAACGCATCGGCAATGTTAAAAAATACTGATTGGTATGTTTTATTTTCACTTACAAGAATAAATCTTTCGTTTTCTATGCGGCTATTCATCAGTAAAACCATACAATTTACCACATCATCTACATCTACAAAGCCCGTAATGCCTTCGGTATAAAAAGGAAATTTATTATATATTTTATCAAATATAAATCCGGAGCCGGACTGCCAAAATCCTGAACCCAATATTACTCCGGGATTTACTATTACCACTGGTATACCTTCTTGCCCTGCACGCCATACTTCCATTTCTGCTCCGTATTTGGTAATGGCATAGCCGTGTTTTTTGTCCTGCTCTGTCCATTCTTTAACTTCCGTAGCCGGTGTATTATTTAAAGGAACACTTATTGTAGCTATTGAACTAACAAAACATAGCTTTTTTACATTATTTGAGATACATAGATTTACAACATTGGCGGTGCCATCTATGTTTATCTTTCGCATTTTTTTATAGTCGGTATTGCTAAAGGATATGAGGGCAGCACAATGATATACTTCGGTAATGCCATTATAGGCTTTGATTAAAGCAGGAATATCACTCAAATCAGCACACTGCCAGTCAATTTTTTTAAACAGGGCTTTGCTATTATTATCAGCATAATAAGAAAAAACGTGTTTAACACGTTCCAAATTACTGTTTTTTCGGTGAATAGCCCGTACAGGCATTCCATTGCTTACCAACTTATACAAGAGGTGTGCTCCTACTAATCCGGTACCGCCTGTAACTAAAATCATAACTGTAAAATACAGAAAAAAATCTGTGAATATTGTTATAAAATTAGTTTTTATTTTATCTAATTTTGCAAAAAATTTAAAAACAAAGCAAATGGGGTTTGATTTAAAGGAAACGTTTACTGCAACGCTGGTGTTATTTGCTGTAATAGATATTATAGGCAGCATACCCATTATTATAGATTTAAGGCGTAGAGCCGGGCATATTCAGTCAGAAAAAGCTTCTATAGTTGCCGTAATAATTATGATTGCTTTTTTGTTTATTGGTGAAAAAATTCTTAGGCTTATAGGCATAGACGTAAATTCTTTTGCGGTAGCCGGGGCTTTTGTTATATTTTTCTTAGCTTTAGAAATGATTTTGGGCATTCAGCTTTACCGGGACGATGCTCCTGAAACGGCAAGTGTAGTACCGCTGGCTTTTCCGTTGATTGCCGGTGCAGGAACTATGACTACCATATTGTCACTTCGGGCAGAATATGCCCTTATTAATGTAATCATTGCTATAATGATTAATTCCATTTTTGTTTATGTGGTCTTAAAACTTTCCAAAAGGATAGAAAATTTATTGGGAAAAGGAGGCATAAGTGTTGTGCGAAAAATATTTGGAGTCATCCTGTTGGCTATAGCCGTAAAGTTGTTTGCGGCCAATATTCAGGAATTATTTAATAAATAAAAATTACCAAAATGGATGATGTATTAATTATAGGCGGTGGGGCAGCCGGAATGTCGTGTGCCTTAGTGTTAGGTTCTGCGGGCGAAAAGGCTTTTGCTAAGGATAAAAAAATAAGTATAGTATTACACCAAAAAACATCACATTTGCAAACAGCCTTATTTAACAATGTTTTGGGATTGAATCCCGGAACTACCGGAGCCGATATTTTAGAAAAAGGAAAAGAACAACTGCAAAAGTTGTATCCTCATGTAAATATTATAGAGAAACATCGGGTTATGAGCGTTGAAAAAAAAGGGGGTGTTTTTGGGGTTAAGACTAATAAAGATAGCTTTACAACAAAAATTATTGTAGTTGCTACAGGTTATACAAAAGCGTTTAATATAAAAGGTCTGGAACAATTTGTTATTCCGCATAAAAAAAGCAAACCTGAAAAAGAACGGGTACAATTAATAAATACTGACCATAAAGTGGCAGACGGTATTTATGTAGCGGGTACTTTAGCCGGATGGCGTAGCCAGTTTTCCACAGCATGTGGTAGCGGGGCAGCAGTGGCCACCGATATTTTAACACTTTGGAACGGTGGTGTGCATATTAAAGTACATGATAAGGTTAATTTTCAGTAGTAGTTTTTATTGTTTAGTTGGCAACATCACATTGGCCAAAAGCAAAGTGTTTTAAAAAAGTGAAGGTTGGAGGTAATTTTTTAAGTAACGGAATAGCACTAAAATCAAACAAACTGGTTCAATTTTACATGAATAATTCGGGTTAAATACACACAAATTCATAAAGTTTAATGAAGCTACAAACTAAATTTGATGTAAAACCGCAAGGAACAAGACAAATAGGCTATTCGTCCAAAATTTTGGCATTGGGTTCTTGTTTTGTGGAAAATATAGGGGAGAAGTTGAGCTATTTTAAGTTTCATCAAAAAGACCACTAAACAAATTTTTTTTACGAAGGATGACTTGTTTTTCATAAACGAGCAGTGGCACTGTTTTGATGCACATTCCAGATTGAGTCATGTTGATAAATTGATGGCTTTAAATCAATTAAATATTGCAATTGAGGCTGCAAACAGCTTTTTGAAAAACACCTCACATCTTATTATCACACTTGGTACTGCAAGGGTGTACAGGTATAAAAAATCAGGTAAAATTGTTGCCAATTGCCATAAGGTGCCACAAAACAACTTTACCAAAGAACTGTTGAGTGTAGAACAGGTAAGTAGTAGTTTGCAAAATATTATCAAAATGGTTAGGGCTATTAACCCCAATCTAACTTTTATTTTTACGGTTTCGCCGGTAAGACATCTTAGAGATGGTTTTATAGAAAATACCAGAAGTAAGTCTCATTTGCTATCGGCATTACATCAGGTTATTGAAAAAGAGGCTTATGCGTTTTATTTTCCTTCTTACGAAATTATGATGGATGAGCTACGCGATTATCGGTTTTATGCTGAAGACATGGTTCATCCAAGCCCTATAGCAATTAATTATGTCTGGGAAAAGTTTAAAAAAGCATGGATAGACAAGAACTACTTTACGATAATGGACGAAGTAGATACCATTCAAAAAGGACTGGCTCATAGGCCAATACATCCTGAAGGCAAACAGCATTTGGCTTTTAAAGAAAAGCTATTACAAAAAATGGAAAATCTAACCCAGAAAGTACCTGCTATTACTTGGTAGATTGCAAACAACTGGCCACATTTTGCCATGGACCGCCGTTTATGGCATCTATATTATGGTTTTTTAGAATGGAAGCTGCACTGCCGCTTCTGGCACCGCTTCTGCAGCAAGTAACAATGGGTTTGTTAAGGTTTTTTATCTCTTCAATGTGGTTTTCTATAGTATCTAAAACTATGTTTTTTGAACCTGGTACATGTCCATCGTTAAATTCTGCAACGGTTCTTACGTCTATTACTACAGCTCCGTTGTCAATATATTCTTGAACTTTACTGTTCTTGTTTGAACCAAAAAAATTAAATAATCCCATGTTTTTAATTTAAAATTTTATTTGGTAAAAATAAGGATTAATTTTAAAATAAAAATGTAATCCAAGTTACCATAATGCAATTAACAGGTATTTAAATTATCTGCAGTGTGACTTACAAATGTTTTTAGCCCTTCGGCTGCTATTTTAGGGTGTCTCACAAATTTATTCCCAATCAGGCATAATGGCATTTTCAAACACTTTTTTCCTGTTGCCGCCGTTAGCATCCATTGTGTATATATTCTTTTGTGAAATACCGTCATTTGAGGTATTTACAAAGATTACCTTTGCTTCATTAGGCGAAAATCTGGGATCCAAATCATTGGTACCATCTTCTTTATTACCGGATATATTATTTACCTCATTGGTGTTTAAATTGTAAGTAAATAGTTGGCTGTTTAACTGTCTGTAGGAAGCGTCTTCATAACCCGACACATCATAACTGTAGAGTAATCGTTGGTTGTCCACGGAAATATCCAAGCCACCTGCTGCACCATTTACGCCACTCAAAACAGTTTTTAACACGGTACCGGCCATATTTATGGTAAAAATCTTCACGTTATACCCATCATTATTATTGGTTTTAATAGCGATAAAGCTCTCGTCAAAACTCCAACTACATTCTGTAATAAAGTTGCCATCGGTGGTTTTATAAATTTCCTTTAGGCCACTACCGTCTTTATTGATAAGATATAGCTTGTTAAAATTAGCATAGATAAGCCTGTCTCCGTTTCCGGACCAGGAGAAATCTACTTCATCTTGTTTAAATCCTTTTATTGGTACCGCCTGAGTCACTTGTTGGATATCGGAACCATCCGGATTCATTATAAAAATATGTGTTTCCGTATTAACAGTACGCAAAAAGGCAATTTTGCCTGAGGCTCTATTCATTCTGGGCCGCCAACTGTTCTGGTCAGAAGCGGTAAGCGGAAAAATATTGCTGCCGTCAGCATTGGAAGAATAGATAATGTTGTTTCTGTTTATGCTGTCTTTTTTAACAAAAAAGAATCGATTATTGGGGTATTTATCTGTGGTAAAGGCGTGTACCGGTGATAGCACATCTTCGTTTACAGCGTCGGATACTGTAATTTGCCAGAAGTATTTGGTTCCGTATTTTAGATTTTCCAATACATAAGTAGTATCGGTAAGGCTTTCTACAAAAATTACATCGTTGTTTTTGTCGTTTCTTACGGTTACGTCATAGGTTAATTTGTCTTTTTCATCCGGATCTGTGGAGGCATTCCATACCAATTCAACACTCACGTTTTGACCTGTAGCATTGTCTTTCGGGCTTATGAGAACAGGTACAGATGGAGGTTTATTCAGAGCGGTTTCATCGTCCATTTCAAAGATTACGTTTACATCGTTGCTTTCGGTTACCGTTACCGGTTCTATTTTGGCTAAGTAGCCATCTTTTTCGGCTTGAGCGGAATAATCGCCTTCCGGAACGTCTTTTAGTACAAAATCACCGTTTTCATCGGTAAAAGTAGCATTGTTTGTAGGCGTAATGGTTACTTTGGCATTTTTTATCGGTTCAAAAGTTTTTGCTTCTACTACACGCCCGGTAATAGTACCTTCACCTACAACATTTATGGCATCTTCGGTACAATTGGTAAAAAACAATAAGCTAAATGTTAAAACGGATAATATGTTAATTATTTTTCTCATGATAATTCCCATTTAATTAGTAGAGGCCGGTTTACTTTTTTTAAAACCTTTGCCCAGATAGAGATTAATTCCTACGCCAAACCGCCAAAAGAAATCGTCTCTTTTGCCATGAATGACATTATCTAATTCATCAGTAAACAACACATTGTGTTCGCCAAAAATTCTAAAGCCTAACTTTGGTGTAGGCATGTATTCTATTCCTGCTCCGTATTGGAGTTTTATGCTGGGGTCTATAGAAGTTTTGAGCATTAATCCGCCTCCACCAAAAACATACGGTGTAATGTTGTCATTTGGCAGGATAATATATTCCAAGTTGGCATCAAGCGAAGCAAAACGCTTTTCAAAAGCCTTTTTGTTTCTTAACCGAAATAAATTTATGGATGCGTTTACGTTAAACTTAGGGCTAAACAAAAATTGTTTTATACCAAATTTAAAATTATAGTCAAATTGTGGTTTTGCGTAGTCGCCGTCCATAAGAGCAGTACCTGCGTTAAAGCTAAAAGCTGTAGCACTCCTTTTTTCTGTAAAGTTACGGTTAAACAATTTGGTTTCTCCGGCTGCTTTTTTTTCTTCTTCATAGCGTTTTTTAACCAATTCTATCCCTTTTTCGCCTTCTTTGGGTTGCCAAAGTCCGTCTAAAATTCCTTCTATAATCAAATTTTCAACGGCTTTTTCAATAGCTTCTTTTACGGCGAGCTGAGCCGGCTCGTTTTGGCTTACACCAGTTTCTATTTCCAATAGCCGTTTTATTTTTACATATCGGAACATGCTTACATCAATAGCTTGAGATAGTAGTGTTTTAGATACATACACAGTTTTTAGCACTTTTCCGGTGGAAGTTGAAACGGCACGTAGATAAATAGAAATACGGTCTTGCCGATACTGAGCTGATGCTCCTGCACCAAAATATCTGGCTCCTGCACCTCCGGTAATAATATTGCTGTCATAAGAAATAATTCCGCCTTCTAACAAGATACCGGCAAAGAGCAATGGTGGCAAATCTCCCGTTTCGTCCACTTTTTTGCCATTTTTTTGGCTGTATTGCTGCCGGGTGGAACGAATAATTTGCCTCTCGTTAAGCAGGTTACTTACGTTTTCGCGTTCTACCGGTACAAACCATCCTGATTCTTCCAATGCCCGTATAAGGATAGAAGTGGCTCCCTGAGTAACTGCAGTGCTGTAACTAATGCCGGCTTCTGTCTGTTTGTATTGCCCGGTTTGGTCTCTAAATTTATATACGCCCACTTCTATGGGTTGCTTAGGTGTTATACTATCTAAGTTTTCACTTATAAAGGTATCTTCCCCTAACCGTGCCGGTTGTGTTTGTAAGGGTTGATTAAAATAAGCTGCACAACTTGACAATAAAACTAAAAGAAGAGATAAAATCCCTATTTGCAGTTGTTTAATCATTAATAGTAATTAGTTTGGTATAATTATTTGTGTTTGTTCGCCCGTGGTGGTATCCAAAACATTTATAGATAAACCGGTACTGGTAGGCACTATATCTACTACCAGGCTACCAAAAGTAAAAGTCCCTTCTGTAAAGGATTCATCACCAAATTGTCCTTTAAACAAGTCTCTGGAGAGTGAATTGAGTAACTGACGGTTTAAACTTTCTGTAAACCTTTCCAGTTCTGATTGTTGCTTAAAACTGTTTTCATCTTCTTCCTGAAGCTTGTTTTGGCTTTCTGCCGAACTAAGTAACCACTGGGCATTAAATGAATTGCCACCTACAAAGGACGGATTAATGGGTTTGTAAACCAACTCTTGAGAGAAAAGGCTCAAAGGAAGAGCAATAAGGATGAAAAAGAGTAATTTTTTCATAACGGGCAAGTTAATATTTAAATTCATTTTTGAATAATAATTGCTGTCGCTGATAATAATTATTTAATGCTAAGATAGCCTCTTGTGCGGAACTTTCCAAAAATTCTTGTCTGGGATTAGTCCGTGTGACATAGATGGCATCATCATCTGCATAAACGGTAACCAGACTGGATATGCCGGGGAGTGGTTTTTCTGTAATTTTTACCACGTAAGGAAATTGCCGGCTGCTATTACTGTATTTTTGATAAAAATAATCATAAAAATCCTTTGCCGGTTTAGTAATGACTTCTTCTACCACCAGGCCTTTTATTTCAATACCGGAATCGGTATTCCGTATCTTAGTTGATTTTTGAACATTTCCAAGCACCAATGTGTCTTTATCTATAAGCTGTTCGCCTTTTCGTATAAATAAATATAGCTTTATTTGTTCTGCCGGTTGGCGGTTTACTTTTAGTGTAGTAAGTACCTTGCTTTCTTCCGGATCTAATGAAAATTTACCGGATTGCTGATTCTTGGATATATTGCCCGTAGTTCCGGTTTTTAGGCCTACTAATAAATACAAAAGTTCTTGTTGATAGATATTGGTTTTATTCTCTGCTATGCCTTCTATGGATATCATCCCTTCGTTTTCTACCACTTTTATGGTAGCTTCTACTTCAGGATTAATAACTTGTGCATAACCCGAAAAACAGATGATTAAAAGTAATATATAGAATAGCTTATTCATGTTTGTTTTAATTGGAGCAAGTTAAATAAAAATTATGAAGAAAGTTGGCAATTAGCCAATTTAGTTATTGGTAATAATAACGTCTTTATTTGTTCCCGTTTGCCTAATGGTAGCATTTTTCATTAAGCTGTTTTCACCAAATATATGGATGCTGTTGTTTTTTCCTTGTTGGATGACATTTAAGTTAAAATCATTTTTACCGTATGCACTAATAAAGAAATAACCGTTAAAACTCCCTTCCTGATAAATATTGATGTTTTCTTTTGGCGAAGTTTGTATGAATGAGGTGTTGTAATTGCCGTTCTGGAAAATTTTTGTTTGCGATATTACATTTGAACTGTTATCAAAATAAGCAGCTATAAGTGCAGAGTTGTTATCACTTAATTCCTGAGCATAACCTGATAGGCCTATGGTTATAAAGTATACAGATAGCATTCCCAATACAATATTTTTTCTTTTCATCTTTTTATTTGTTAATGGTAAGATATGGATGTCTAAGATTTATCGGTTCCATAAAAAATATAATTTGTGGGTATTTTTCCATTAAACCATTTCTAAGTATAATCGATTAATTATTTTGACTCAGTTCATTTTGTAACAAAAATTTTTTAAAAAACAGAAGTGAAGCATTATAACTTCACTTCTGTTTTAAGAACATAAATTAGTTAGACTGGAAATTTAATGAAACATTTCCTACACCTACTTGGTTTAAAGTGTGCGAATGACCCATGCCAAATTGTGCAGAAGCACTAATGTTACCTAAACCAGTTTGGTTTATATTAGCAAAGTTTGAGGTGCCACTTTGTAAAACACCAGAAATGTTTGCAATACCATCTTGGTTTACATAAGCTTCGTTAAGTGAGCCAATTTGTAGAACACCACTAGCATTAAACAAACCTGTTTGGTTAGTTAATGCAAGGTTACCTAATCCATTTTGGTCTGTACCACTAATATTTGCCAAACCGTCTTGGAAAGTGTAAGATTCGTTAGCTACTCCAAGTTGATTTTGAAAAGAAATATTACCTAAACCAGTTTGTGAAACATATGCAATATTAAGATCACCATTTTGTGTTTGATAAGCCTGGTTACTTATAGCAGGCCCACCTTGGTCAACAGTAGCATTATTAAAGCTGCCACTTTGTGTTTGTATAGAAAGGTTGCTTCCTCCTACACCTAAATCATTTTGATAAGCAATGGCATAGTTGTCATTTCCATACTGTGTTTGATAGGCTTCATTAAAAGACTCATATTGTATAACATACGCATTATTATCTATTCCTTCCTGATATTGGTTAGAATAATTTAAGAAACCATTTTGGTAAGCATCGGCATAATTACCACTACCTCTTTGGGTTTGGTAAGCCGTATTCAATATACCTGTTTGGTTTATAACAGCATGACTTCCCAAAATTCCATTTGCCATGGTACGTTGGTCTTGATTGGCGTAGTTGCCAACACCATTTTGGTAAACTTCACCAGTGTTTTGATCCCATCTTTGCAATTGATAATTAACATTGCCCGTTCCAACTTGTTCTGCTATCTGTACATTGTCTTCTGCCCAACCTAGGCCTTGCTCTTGTCTTGAAAAGTTAAAAGCACCTGTTTGGGTTATAGACGCATCATTTCTGTCGCCTTTTTGGTCTATACCGGCATCGTTGAATGATCCAACTTGCAATACGGTAGCCATATTATCCTCGCCACCTAATGGGTTTATAGCACCATTTTGGCTTACAAGAGAATTGTTATCATTCCCTATTTGAACTATAGCCGAACCGTTGTTTACTCCTGTTTGATTTACAGTGCTCGTATTATTCTGAGCAAAAATCATTCCTGTTGCACCTATTAAAAGTGCGGATAAAAATACTTTTTTCATAGTAAAAAGATTTAAGTTAAATTATTAGTTTAGTTGCCCGTTGTATTACAGGCTTGCTTTAATGTTGCAACAGCTGTTATTGTAGTTTTTAAAATAATTGTTGCACATTTTTAAATTCAATATTTATTGAATTTAAGGGTCGAAATTTTAGCTAAAATTATTTTAAAACCTGTTGGGTAAGAAAATAGAGATAAAGAGAAAGTTTGTTGGTTTTATCATCCTTTAACATAGCAACATGTTTTAAATTATGATACAAACATAGGTAATAGATTAATACAAGAATATAGGGAAAAACCCCTTTTTTTAAAATGCGGTGTTTATTTGGGGTTAATAAGATAAACAACGTAGTTGTTATCAAAAAGGATAAGACTCAAGCCTAAGCCATTTATAAAAAGAAAAGATTTAATTCAATAAATAAACTTTAGTATTCTGGGAATTTCACAAATTTTTTTTTATAAATTACTCCTTTTAGTGTTTGAAGAAATTGATTTCAATTATTAGTAATAATAATCTGCTTGTCTGTACCTGTTTGCCGGATGGTGGCGTTTTTCATTAGTTCATTTTCTCCAAATACTTGAATGGAGTTGCCGCTGCCTTGTTGTAATACGTCTATAGAGAAGTCTTTAGATCCGAAAGCACTGATAAAGAAATAACTGTTGTAATCACCTATTTGCCCTACCTGAATAAGGGATTTTTCATCAGTTTGTACACCTATATCGTTGTAGTTGCCCAGTTGTAAAAGAAAAGTTTCGGCAACTACCTGTGCAGAATAATCTCCGATTTTAAAGTAATTGTTTATTAAGGCAGAATTAGAATCAGTTAATTGTTGGGCTTGGCTTATGTAAAAGGATAACCCAACAAACACAATTAATAAAAGTAACCTTTTCTTCATAAGACAAAGATAAAAAAAATAGAAGTAGAAACAAAACTTGTCTCCACTTCTATTTTAGTAAGGTATAATTAATTAGTTAGACTGGAATACAAAAGAGTTGTTTCCTATACCAACTTGATTTACGTTATTGCTGTGTTCTGTGCCAAATTGGAAAGAATTACTTACGTTAAACAATCCGTCTTGGTAAATATCTGCTTTGTTACTCAAACCACTCTGAAGTACATAAGACTGGTTTACCCAACCTATTTGGTCAACTTCGGAATAGTTATAGAAACCTAATTGATTCACTTCACTGAAATTTAACCAACCGTCTTGGTAGGTATAAGATTCATTAGCTATGCCTGCTTGGTTTTGGTAGGAAGTATTGGTTAGGCCGGTTTGCTTTGCCAAAGCTACGTTATCATCTCCCAATTGTGTTTGGAATGCCCAGTTATCTATTGCTGGCCCGCCTTGATCTACTGTAGCAGTATTAAAACTTCCGTTTTGGTTTTGCATAGCCAAGTTTAAGCCACCTGCAGCTATATCGTTTTGATAAGCAACAGCGTAGTTGTTTTCTCCATATTGTTTTTGATAAGCTGCGTTCAATGCCTCATATTGTACAACATAGGCTTCATTATTTGTTCCTTCCTGATATTGGTCGGAATAATTTAGAACACCATCTTGCAAGGCATCGGCAAAGTTTCCACTACCTCTTTGGGTTTGGTAAGCCTCATTTAATGTTCCGGTTTGGTTTATAATAGCATGGTTTCCTAAAATTCCATTTGTCATGGTTTGTTGGTCTTGATTGGCATAGTTGTTTAAACCATTTTGGTAAACTTCACCGGTGTTTTGGTCCCATCTTTGCAATTGATAATTCTTATTACCTATACCATTTTGTTCGGCTTTTTGAACGTTGTCTTCTGCCCAGCCTGTGCCTTGGCTTTGGCGGGACATGTTATCGATACCGGTTTGTGTTATGGAAGCATTATTTCTGTCTCCGAGTTGGTTAATTTTGGCATCGTTCATTGAGCCTAACTGTAATACTGTAGCCGTATTATCCTCACCGCCCAGTACATTCATGGAACCATTTTGGTCAACTTGAGAATTGTTGTCATTTCCTATTTGAACTACAGTAGAACCGTTGTTAACTCCTGTTTGATTTACAGTGCTCGTATTATTCTGAGCAAAAATCATTCCTGTTGCACCTATTAAAAGTGCGGATAAAAATACTTTTTTCATAGAAAAAAATTTAAGTTAAAATTTAAAAATATAAGTTGTATTATCGTACACGCTCATTGCATTTTGTTTTTAACAATAGCTATACGTTGTAAATCCAAACAAACTAATTGAATTTAAGGGCCAATTTTGTTGTTAAAATACGTGTTGAGGAAAAGGAAAAAA
>PDQE01000082.1 GCA_002747735.1 Flavobacteriales bacterium
CCTTTGAAATATCTTGATATTTCTTCATGCTTTTAAGTACAAATCTAAAGTATTCTATACGTTCTGTGAAAACAAGATTAACCGAATTCAGGTTAAAAAGTAAATTGTATGGTGAACTATTATTAATTTTATAGTAAAATTTTAATGAACACAAGCGTTATACATAAATATTCAAAAGTTAAACTTTCTTTATTCTTTTTGCCAATACTGTTATTAATAACTATTGCGGCCTCTCTTTATTATAAAGATTCCCTCTCTGTTAAAAATTATATATCAATTCAAAAAGACGGTTTTTTTTCGATAAATCATTTTTTAGGGCAATTCCCAACTATTGAATATAACCTTACTCAGTTTGGTGATGCCCTTATATTTCTATCAATAATAAGTATCCTTATTATATATGCACCTAAGATTTGGGAGGCTTTAATAACAGCTTCTTTGGTGTCCCTCATTTTTTCAAGTATTCTAAAAAAAGTATTTGCCGTGCCTCGGCCGGCTGCCGTATTTAACCACGATGATTTTATTATCATTGGAAAAGCATTAACCGGACACACAAGTTTACCATCCGGACATTCAATTACCATTTTTACAACACTTTCAGTACTAATGTTTGCATTTATGCCCCAAAAGTTACCATCTAAAATTTTATGGTACCTGTTGTTAATGATTCTAGGGCTAATTCTTGCATTTACAAGGGTTGGAGTAGGTGCACATTATCCGCTTGATGTAATCATAGGCAGTTTAACAGGTTATATTTCCGGTCTTATAGGTATATTTATCTGCAAAAAATATAACCTTTGGCCATTTATCAGCAACAAGAAATATTATCCCGTTCTAATCCTTTTATTACTTGTATGCAGTTTTTTATTGATTAAAAAAATTATCCATGAAAATCTGATGGTATTTTATTTTGTATTAATTAGTTTAGCCGTTTCATTATATAAGATGACCCATGCGTATGTTAAAAAATAATATAAAACTCACTCATTTTGTTGTATTAATGAGTTTTCTTAACTTTTTACTTTTTCATTATCCTTTTTTTAAATTTGTATTCAATCATTTAGATTACAAAAGTTTTAATGGCATACTATTAATTGTTAGCTTAATAATTTCAATGTTAGTTGTTAATTCATTTGTTTTTTACCTTATATTTTACCTCTCTCGTTATTTAGGAAAATTTTTATTGATTGTGTTCTTTATCATTAATGCCATTGCCATTTATTTTGTTAATACCTATGGTGTTATAATAGATGAAAGTATGATTGGCAATGTGTTAAATACCAATTACGAAGAAGCCAGTAGTTTTTTTTCTATAAAGTTAATTCTGTACCTCATTTTACTTGGAATACTGCCCGGGATTTATGTTTTTAAGGCCAAACTAACAAAAGTGCCGTTAAAAAAGTTTTTGATTACTATTGGGCTTACTCTGGTATTTATAGTTTTTTTGGTGTTTGCCAATGCAAGTAATTGGTTATGGATAGATGACAACTCAAAATCATTGGGTGGCCTTGCTATGCCATGGTCTTATTCAGTAAACACCGCACTTTTTTATAAACACAAATACAAAAAAAATGAACAAGAAATACTATTGCCCAATGCTACCATTAGAGATAATGAAAAGTCTATAGTTGTCTTGGTCATAGGGGAGTCTGCTCGAAGTGAAAATTTTTCACTGTATGGATATGAGAAAGAAACAAATCCACTACTTTCCAAAACTCCAAATGTGTTTCATTTTGATGCTAAATCCAATGCTACTTATACCACCGCGGGTGTTAAAGCAATTTTAGATCATAAAAACACCGGTACGTTATATGAAATTTTACCCAATTACCTCCATAGAAATGGTGTTGAAGTTATTTGGAGAACCACTAACTGGGGCGAACCACCAATTCATATAGATACTTATCAAAATAAAGATTTTTTAAAAGCAAATTGCAAAGACGGTAATTGTGAATATGACGAAATGCTTTTGAGTGGTCTAAAAGATCAAATACAGGCCAGTAAGAAAAATAAGATTTTGGTGGTATTACATACCAGTACGAGCCACGGCCCTACATACAGCAAGAAATATCCACCCGAATTTGAAAAGTTTAAACCGGTATGCAACAGTGTTGAACTGGGGAATTGTTCGCAAGAAGAACTAATTAATGCCTATGACAATACTATAGTTTATACAGACTATATACTGTACAATGTCATTGAGATTTTAAAACAATTGCAGGATTATAAAACTTCGATGCTGTTTGTTTCTGACCATGGCGAGTCATTGGGTGAAAATAATCTATATATGCATGGCGTACCTTTAAGCCTTGCCCCTAAAGAACAGTACGAAATACCCTTTATTATTTGGTTTTCTGATAATTCTATACAATTAAAACCGAATGAAGAGTTGTCTCAACACCATGTTTTTCACAGTATTTTAAATTTTTTAAATATTGAGAGTCCTGTTTATAATGAGGATATGAATATTTTTGGGGAATAATCAGCATTTTCGCTGGCCAACCCTGCATTGTATTAGAAGAACAATAAGTTTATGGGTTGATACTTAATTCTATTGCATATGCCTGCCAGCCTCAGCTATGAGTAGTAGTGGATTAAAAGCTATAAACTTCAAGCCTACCAAAGCCCTTAGCCAAACTTTATTCTAATTTTTCAAATTTACACAAAAAATTAGAAATAAGGTTTGGCGGTTTAAATATACAAACTTTAAAATACGCCAATGACCCGCTATTGCTTATACACATTGTTAGTGGCAGTTTTTTATCCCATAACTATAGAAATTAAATAGAATAGTGTCGTTATCAAAAAAGCTGTTCTAACTTTTCTAATTGATAATTTATGAGCAAAATAAGTGATTATCAATGAAGTAACTATTTGCGTTAATGACAGGATTGTTACACCTTTTATCATTTCAAAATTTTGATATGCCATCATAAAAGAAAACACACCAACAATAAACAGACATAAAGCAAAAGCAAGATTGAAAAATATCCAAGCATTCCACTGCGTTGCTTTTTTATCAACATTAAGAATAGTGGTTTTCATCTGTTCTATCAGATTTTTGTCTGTAGGATGAAGAAGTTGAGAAAATAGAGTGCCTAAAAAGTGGGCAATAGCTATTACTATTTGTAATGAGGCCCCAATTTCCCATAATAATTTTGATGTCATAATTTTTGTCCTTTGATAAATAAAACGCTTCCTTTGGTATAACTTTCTATAGTATATTTATTTTCTGAAAACAATTCAAGCGTTTCTTCCACAGAGCATACTGTACCAAACTCTCCAAGTTTTCTTAGTGTGTTCATAAATACACGACTGTTAAAATATTTATTGGTCATGGTAAGAAAATAAAAATATCCGCCCGGTTTCAGAACCTTTAGAATACTTTCTATAAATTTCCTTTTATCGTCAAATAAATGAATAGTTCCAAAACTACATAGCGATCTATTAGTGTACATTCATTATTTGTCTTACTATATAAAGAAAATGTTTGCGACAATCCACCACAACCAATATCAATTAATTTACCTGTTTTATTAATTATTGCATCTTTTGCAAATTCTGTGTAATGTTTTGGTAAAGTATTCCAACATAAAATATTAAACCAATTACTTTTTACAGTCCACTCATAATAAGGAGCACGAAAGTCATATTTTGCACTTTTTGCTTGCTGAAACGATGTGTAAATATCCTCTGCCTTTTTGTTTTTGGGAAATAGAAAAAGTCAAGACGAGTTCAAATAAAAAATCTTGTTATAATATATAATTACATATTACTGGTTTAGCGTAGGTGTTTGTTTTAAGGTCTTTTTAATTTCAGGCTCGTATAACAAGGTATAAGTAGAACGGTATTCGGGTTTTCCTTCAACTTCAACTACCACCTCAAAACGGTCGGTATCCCAATGCGGAAGTTTAAAAGCCTGTGTTACGGGGCCTTCGGCATTCTGGTAAGGGGTTAGTGCAGCAAAATCCCAGTTGAGTAAATGGTATTGCTTGTTACCTGCAATTAATTTTACACTTATTTTACCGGCTTCTACCTCTTTTTGAAGGTCATTGAGCATCCATACCTGTGTTTTAAAAACATCGCCTTCTTTCCATTTAAACTTTTCAATTACAGCACTGGCACATACCGGGCGGCAGGAATTTTTAACAGCTTCAAAAGCCGGTTTTGGTGTGACCGGATAGCTGAGCAGGCTGTTGTTGGCAGCCGTGTACCACGGTTCATTATAGCACCAGTTAATAGCCATTGCACAGTAGGGCTTTTGGCGTCGGGCACCTTCAAATATAGCTTTGTAACCTTCAGACTGTACCCACTGGCTTTGTGCTACCAGTTCTTCTAGATTTTTTGCAGGGCCAAAATAACCGGCCAGCACATCATCCATGAGCCAAGTGTTGCCCATCCAGGCACCGAAAGCATGATGGCTTTCCCATGATGTTCCTGCCTTTGGTGGCCATAATTCGTTTTGTGGAATGATTTTTTTAAGAATATCTACTGATGCTGCTCCCGGCATTCCAAATTCGGTATAGGCAGTATTATGGGCACGTCGCATTAAGGCATAGACTTCTTCGCCATTAAACTGGTCTTGGAACACATAGTGTCCATGGGCCATCCCCATAATTGGTGAAGTTGGTATAAACGGGATTTCCGGATTTAGGTTGTAGGTAACGCTGTTGAGTAATCGTAAGGGATGCGACTGGTCGGTCATGCCAGACCATGCATTAAACAGTTCATTGCCTCCGCTCCAAAGTGCCAATGAAGGATGCTTTTTAAGGCGATTGACAATGGCGATAGCTTCCTGTTCCAATATTTTTAGATAATGCGGGTCATTAGGGTAATTGTTACAAGCTAGTGGAAATTCCTGCCATACCAGAATGCCTTTTTCATCGCAGAGTTCAAAGAAGATTTCTTTGTTTACAATACCACCGCCCCAGATTCTGAAAATATTAAAATTGGCTTCTACGGCTTTGTTTATAAGTTCTCGGTATGTTTCGTTGGTAATTTTACCTGGAAAAATTTCGGGGTTTACCCAATTGCTGCCTTTGGCAAATATTTTTTTTCCGTTGATTTTAAATTGTGCAGGAGCCACGCTTCTGGATTTTGGAAATTCTGTAAGTTCAGTCCAGCCACCTTCGTTCATTACAAGTTCCACTTTTTTAAAGCCTACCCGCTGTTCAATGCGTTGTGTGGTTTTGCCTGAAGCATCTTTTAATTCAAATACGGAAGTATAGCGGTAGGGTGTGCCATAGTCATGCGGCCACCAAAGTTTTGGGTTTTCTAAAACAGCATCAAACACAAAACTGTTATCTGTATCTATTGTTAATTGTTTTTCTGCAACTACTTTTTTGTTGTTATCCAACAGTTTCCAAACAAATGGTTGTTTTTTCAGGTTATGGCCATCAGCAGTTACTTTTATGGAGGCCTTGGTGTAATTTTCGTTTAAGGAATAACCTACCCAAACGTTGTTAAGATTGGCTTTGGGAAGTTTTAAAAGATAGGTTTCATCCCAAATTCCCAGAGGTATCAACCGCGGATGCCAGTCCCAACCATAGCTTACGGGAGGTTTTGCTACCCTATCAGCCTGTGATCTGTCAGCCGGTTCGGCATGGCTTTTTGGTACAGGATACACAACAATTCGCAAGTCGTTTTTAGCACGTAGTTTTTCAGTAAGATTAAGTTTTACCGGCGAAAACATACCTTCCTGATAGAATAGTTTTTCGTCATTTAGGTAAATATCAAACTCATAATCAATACCTTTAGAGATAAAATAAAGTTGCTCTCCTTCTGTTAAGGTTGGTTTGCTGAAAGTGGTCTTATACACATAATATTGATCTTCCATCCAGAGGTAGTCTTTCCAATTCTCAGCATAATAGTACGGTTGGTATTTTTCCGCTTTAGCGATGTCAAGTTGGACAGCACCGGGAACCGTAGCTTCTATAAATTTTGAAGGTTTAAAAGTATAGTCTTTAGAATAGCCCAATTGCCATTGCAGGGATTGTTGAGCGAATGTCAATTGGCTTAATAGCAAAAATATTGCGATAATACTTATTTTTTTCATCTTTAGATATTTATGCGGTTGTTATTTGTTTTAAAAACTGCGAATATAGGGAATCTTTTTTAATGATTAATGGTAATTTTTGTAATTGTTTTTTATGGTATTGTTATCCGGTAAACACTATTGCCAATAAATAGAAATTTGCAGTTTAATACTAACCTGAATTCGATTAATATTGTGACCACAGCTTTCTTTATTTTTGATTAGAAATTTTATGAAATTTTCGAGTAATATCGAGATATTACAAGGAGATTT
>PDQE01000058.1 GCA_002747735.1 Flavobacteriales bacterium
TTACATCCTTACCGATTTGTTCTGGACGGCGTAAAATCTCCCTATGACTTGATGAATTCTATAGTTGCAGATTACGGCGAGGCCAGCAATGGATGGACTGCCGATGAAGCGAAAGGATTTATTAAAATAATGAGTACTCAGGGAAAAATTTATCATCAAATTCATAAACCGTAATGAAAAAAGTAGGTATCATAGGTGGAGCAGGCTACACAGCAGGTGAACTAATCAGGATTTTATTGCATCACAATAGGGTAGCAATTGATTTTGTATATAGTACATCCAATGCCGGGAATCCTTTTGCATCGGTTCACGGTGATTTGTTGGGCAGTACAGATCAGAAATTTACACACGAAATCAACCCTGATGTAGATGTGGTTTTTTTATGTCTGGGGCACGGTAATTCTAAATCTTTTCTAACGCAATACCAATTTTCTGAAAGTACTAAAATTATTGACTTAAGTAATGATTTTAGACTGAAAAATGACAATACATTTCAGGGTAAGAAATTTGTATATGGCTTGGAAGAACTGAATAAAGAAGGAATTAAAAAGTCCCGGTTTATTGCAAATCCGGGCTGCTTTGCCACAGCTATAGAATTGGCATTATTACCTTTAGCCAAGAACAATTTGTTAAAAAATGATGTTCATATCAATGCGGTAACGGGAGCTACCGGAGCAGGTACAACGCTTTCTGCCACTACCCATTTTACATGGCGTGATAATAATTTTTCGTATTATAAGCCTTTTACGCATCAGCATTTGGAAGAGATTACTGAAAGTTTGATGCAATTGCAACCCGATTTCTCGAAAAAATTATATTTTATGCCTAATAGAGGCAATTTTAGCCGAGGCATTTTTGCGACTGCCTATACAAATTTTGAAGGAAAATTGGAAGATGCTAAAAAATTGTATCAGGATTTTTATGACAATGCCGTTTTTACACATATAAGTGATAAGCCCCTGCATCTAAAACAAGTAGTTAATACCAATAAATGTCTGTTGCATTTGCATAAGTACGAAAATAAGTTGCTAATTACCAGTATTATAGATAATTTATTAAAAGGGGCATCCGGGCAGGCAGTGCATAACATGAATTTAATGTTCGGTTTTGATGAAAGAGAAGGATTGAAATTAAAAGGAACGTATTTTTAAAAGGAGATATTTTATTTTAGATAGAGGTGTTTTTTTATCTATGTTAAAATTTTTCATCTTGTTTTACGACATTAGCTTTGGTGATTATTGTCCGTTTTACAATTGCTGAAGCCAAAAGCAAACACAGTAAAGTTTTGCAACCTTGCTCTTCAGCGGTTACGTAAAGGTGGTGCGTGTGGATAGAAGATAATAGCTTGCGGTTTAGGGTTTTGAGTTTCAAACCGCAATTAATCAAATACCGAATTGAAATATTAAGTTCACCTGCAGGTATAAAGGCATGAGAATTGAAACCCTACCTCCCTTTTATTTTGGAAAGGGTTGGATATAGTAACGATAACACAATTAAATATATTAACAACTAAAAATGAAAATTGCAATAATAGGAACCGGAAATTTAGGCTTGTCCATAGCTAAAGGACTCATTGTAAACAATGCCTATACACAATTGTATTTAACCAAAAGAAAAATTGCCGGCATTGCTGATTACGCAGACTACGACAATGTTTATGTAACATCTGATAATAAAAAAGCAGTACAGGAATCGGATATACTCATCTTTGCGGTACAGCCTACACAGTTTAAACGGATATTAGATGCAATAAAAGATTTGCTTACAGAAAAACACGTTCTTATTTCAACGATTACCGGTTTTAAAATAGAAACTATGGAAGCTATTGTAGGTGAGGATAGATTTATCATTCGTTCCATGCCTAACACAGCTATATCTGTTGGGAAATCAGTTACTTGCATTTGTTCTAATGAGGCTGGAAAAAAACGGATAGACATAGCTTCGGCTATTTTTAACCGGTTGGGAACTACCATTGAAATAGGAGAACAGCACATGCAGGCGGCTACGGTAATCTGTGCAAGTGGTATCGCCTTTTGGATGCGGCTGATACGAGCCACAACTCAGGGGGCAATACAGTTGGGTTTTGAAGCGGATATTGCTCAGGAAATGGCGATGCAAACCTGCCTCGGTGCAGCCAGTTTATTAGTAGAATCAGGCAATCATCCCGAAGAAGAGATAGACAAAGTTACTACACCACGAGGTTGTACCATAGAAGGGCTGAATGAAATGGAACACAGCGGCTTGAGTTCTTCTTTGATTAAAGGAATAGTAACATCATTTAATAAGATAAATAAAATTTCGAGTTAACCTGTAAGATATAGTTGCCTTTTAGATTTAGAAATTATCCTGACTTTTTCTATTTCCTAAAAGATAGCCCAAATTTGTTCATATTTCGTTACTTTTTTTACTTGTAGCCACGGCTATGACTTTCAAAAAGTGCCTCATCTGAATAAATATTATCTCATTTTTGGTTAAAAATAAAAAGTCAGGATGAGTCCTTAAAAGAAAGAAATCAACAAAACAAAAACCATGAATTTATTTAATGTTTATCCTTTGTACGAGGTCTGTCCGGTAAAAGCTGAAGATGTTTGGGTATGGGATGATAAGGGCAATACATATCTTGATTTTTACGGAGGCCACGGCGTTATTTCCATTGGTCATAGCCATCCAAAATATGTATCTGCACTTTATAATCAACTTAAAAAAATAGGATTTTATTCTAATGCTGTAGAAAACCCCATTCAAGAGGCTTTGGCAGGAAAACTCACCCAATTATCCGGTTATCCTGATTACAATTTATTTCTCTGTAATTCCGGGGCCGAAGCCAATGAAAATGCCTTAAAACTGGCTTCTTTTTACAACGGTAAAAAAAGAGTACTTGCTTTTAAAAATTCTTTTCACGGTCGAACCTCGGGTGCCGTTTCCGTAACGGATAACCCAAAGATAAAAGCTCCTGTAAACCAATGTAATCCTGTTACTTTTTTGCCTTTAAACGATAGTGGAATGCTGGTTGAGGAATTACAAAAAGGTGATGTTAGTGCGATAATTATTGAGGGTATTCAAGGTGTAGGTGGACTGGATGAAGGTGGTTCTCAATTCTTTCGTGATGTAAGGCAACTCACGCAAGAACACGGTGCAATCTTGATTTTGGATGAAATTCAATCGGGTTATGGGCGAAGCGGTAAGTTCTTTGCACATCAATATCATAATATTCAACCGGATATTATTACTGTGGCCAAAGGTATGGGCAATGGTTTCCCGATAGGCGGTGTTCTAATTAGCCCAATGTTTAAGGCTGTTTACGGTATGCTGGGAACTACTTTTGGAGGCAACCATTTGGCTTGTGTAGCAGGTTTGTCCGTTTTAGAGGTTTTAGAAGACGAAAAATTAATTGAGCAGGTAAACAAAATATCAGATTATTTTATAGAAAAAGCTAAAAAAATTACTCAGGTAAAACGCATAAAAGGCAGGGGTTTGATGCTAGGGCTAGAATTTGATTTTGAAATATCAGAACTGAGAAAAAGTTTGATTTACAAACATCATATTTTTACAGGAGGGGCAAATAATAAAAAATTATTGCGGATTTTACCACCATTAACGGTAAAGAAAGAACATGTTGATATATTTTTTAAGGCATTAAAGGATTCGTTAGCCGGTTCCCCTTTTAACCATGTTTCACTTTAATATTAGAAAAGATGGGTTCATTAATAAATTTTAAAAATCTCTTCATAAAAGATACTATTTAAAAACTTTAATGTGAGAACGGAGTGGTTGCACACGTTCTCAATTTTATAATTAATTTATAATCAATGTAATTACTAAAATTTAAACGTGTGAAAAAATATACCTCTATATCAGACATTACGTCGCTTTCATCTTTGGTTGAAGAAGCTATCGAATTAAAAAAGAAGCCCTTTGCCTTTGAAAATTTAGGCAGGCGAAAAACTCTGGTATTGCTGTTTTTTAATTCCAGTTTGCGAACCAGATTAAGTACCCAGAAAGCAGCCCGACATTTAGGTATGGATGTTATGGTTATGAATGTTTCCAATGACGGTTGGGCACTGGAATTTGAAGATGGTACAATAATGAACCAAACGTCATCAGAGCATATAAAAGAAGCTGCTAAAGTGATTTCACAATATGCAGATATTATTGCTGTTAGGGCTTTTGCCAACTTAAAAAATAAAACGGAAGATTACAGTGAAAAGGTGATAAATTCTTTTGTAAAATACGCCACGGTACCGGTTGTGAGCCTTGAAAGTGCTACCGGCCACCCGTTGCAAGCTTTGGCAGATGCTATTACTATAAAAGAGCACCAGAAAAATACAAAACCTAAGGTGGTGTTAACCTGGGCACCACACCCAAAATCACTCCCGCAGGCGGTAGCTAACTCTTTTGTTGAAATAATGCAAATTGATGAAGTTGAGTTGGTAATTACACATCCGAAAGGATATGAATTGGATAAGAATATTGTAAAAAACACAAAGGTGGAATACAACCGGGAGGCTGCTTTTAAAAATGCTGATTTTATCTATGCAAAAAACTGGAGTGCAGTTACCAAATATGGAAAAGTGCTTCTAAAAGATAATAATTGGATGGTAACGGAACAAAAAATGAAACTAACCAACCGTGCAAAATTTATGCACTGTTTGCCGGTACGACGTAATGTTGTGGTGGAAGATGCGGTTTTGGACAGCAAAAATTCATTGGTAATTGAACAGGCTAATAATAGAATCTATGCAACTCAGGTTGTATTAAAAAAATTATTGAAAAGTTGACCTGCAAGATTTTCAATACCTTGCAAATTTGATTCCGATTACCGGCTAAGTTATACAATGGTCAAAATTTAATTTATGAAACAGAAACTAAACATTCTAAAAATTGGCGGAAATGTAATTGACAATGATAATGTATTGTATTCTTTCTTGTTGGATTTTGCCAAATTAGACGGATTAAAAATATTGGTTCACGGTGGTGGTAAAAAAGCTACCGAGTTGGCGAAAAAACTAAATTTAGAAACTAAAATGGTAGGCGGAAGACGTGTTACAGATGCTGCCAATTTAGAAGTGGTAACCATGGTATATGCCGGTTTACTTAATAAAAATATAGTGGCACAATTGCAAAAAAACGGCTGTAATGCCATAGGGTTGTCCGGAGCAGATGGCAATAGTATAAAAGCCCATAAACGAATTGTAAAAGATATTGATTACGGTTTTGCCGGAGATGTTGATGCCGTAAATGTAAATGTAATTGCAGCATTCTTAAATCAGAATTTAACACCTGTTTTTTGTGCCGTAACACATGATAAAAAGGGACAGTTGCTCAATACTAATGCAGATACCATTGCGTCAGAGATAGCGTCGGCATTAGTTAATGTTTACAAAGTTAACCTTACTTATATTTTTGAAAAAAGCGGTGTTCTAAAAGATGTATCGGATGAAAATTCAGTCATAGAGCTAATAAACTCTAATTCTTATGAATCTTTAAAAAAAGATGGCCTTATTGCTGATGGTATGCTGCCAAAATTGGAAAACTGCTTTTATGCTTTAAACAAAGGGGTAGAGGAAATTCATATTGCAAACCCATCAATCATAGCAGATAAAAATGTAGTACATACAAAATTAATTTTATGATAGAAGAACTGACCAAAGAATCCATAACATTGTTGCAAAAGCTAATTGGTACTCCGTCTTTTTCGGGAGAGGAAGCAGAAACCGCCCTGTTAATTGCCGATTGGTTTATAGCATACGACATAAAATTTAAACGAAGTAATCATAATATTTATGCTTTTAACAAATATTTTGACAAAAGTAAACCTACTATTTTATTGAATTCACATCACGATACGGTTAAACCAAACGCTGCTTATACCAGAGACCCGTTTAAATCGGAAATTATCAATGGTAAACTATATGGCCTTGGAAGTAATGATGCCGGCGGCTCTTTGGTATCGCTATTGGCATTATTTACCTATTTCTATAATTATAAAGACTTAAAATATAATTTGATTATGGTGGCATCGGCAGAGGAGGAAAATTCCGGACAAAATGGATTGAATAGTGTTTTGCCGCTTTTGCTAAAAATAGATGTAGCCATTGTAGGAGAACCTACTTTAATGAATCTGGCCATAGCCGAAAAAGGCCTGTTGGTACTGGATTGTATAGCTCACGGAAAAGCCGGGCATGCTGCTCATGGCTTGGGAGACAATTCTATTTACAAAGCCATGGAAGCTATTGATTGGTTTCGGAATTATGAGTTTCCAAAAGTGTCGGATACTTTGGGAAAAGTTAAAATGACAGTAACCCGGATTGAAGCCGGTAAACAGCATAACGTTATTCCGGCTCAATGCCGTTTTGTGGTAGATGTTAGAATAACCGATGCGTATAGTAATCAGGAAGTATTGGAAATAGTAAAGCAAAATGTAAAAGTAGAAGTAAAAGAGCGGTCGTTGCGATTAAATTCCTCATCCATACCCAAAAAACATCCTTTGGTATTGGCAGGAATAGGATTGGGAAGGGAAACCTATGGTTCACCTACATTGTCAGATCAGGCTGTATTAACCTGCCCGTCTTTAAAATTGGGGCCGGGCGACTCATTACGTTCGCATACGGCTGATGAATTTATTTATGTTAAAGAAATTAAAGAAGGAATACAATTATATGTAGATTTGTTGAGCCGTGTAATCGTATAATCGGTTTATAAAAAAACAATTCAATATATTTGATAAGCAAATCAACAGTTAAACAATTAAAAATTTATGAGTATGAAACTCTGGGACAAAGGTTTTAGAACCGATAAAAAAATAGACATGTTCACGGTGGGCAATGACCGGGAATTAGATTTAATAATTGCAAAATACGATGTTTTGGGCTCTATTGCTCATGCCAAAATGTTGCATAAAATAGATATTCTAACGGATAGGGAAATTAGGATAATAGAAGCAAAACTCCACAGTATTTTACAAAATATAGAAAGTGGCTATTTTGAAATAGAGGATGCGTTTGAAGATGTGCATTCTAAAATAGAGTTTTTACTCACAGAAACACTGGGTGATACCGGAAAAAAAATTCATACTGCACGTTCTAGAAATGATCAGGTATTGGTTGATTTGCACTTATATTTTAAAGATGAAATTAAGGAAATCAAAAATTTGACAAAAGCATTATTTGATATTTTATTGTTGAAAGCAAAAAAATATAAAAACGTTTTACTACCCGGTTATACGCACATGCAAGTGGCTATGCCGTCATCTTTTGGATTGTGGTTTTCTGCTTATGCAGAAAGCCTGATTGATGATGTTTATTTGCTGAATGCCGCCTATAAAATTGCAGACCAAAATCCGTTGGGTTCAGGGGCAGGATATGGTAGTTCATTTGATATAGACAGGCTAATGACCACTGAATTACTCGGTTTTGAAACCTTAAAATACAATGTGGTGGCAGCTCAGATGAGCCGGAGTAAAACCGAAAAAGCCCTAGCTTATGCTATGGCCTCTCTGGCAGGTACACTTTCTAAATTTGCCATGGACATCTGTTTGTATATGAGCCAGAATTTTAACTTTATTTCTTTTCCGGATGAGTTGACTACCGGCTCCAGTATAATGCCACATAAGAAAAACCCCGATGTTTTTGAATTAATTCGTGGTAAATGTAATGCTTTGCAAGCATTGCCCTATGAGTTGACTTTAATTTCAAATAATTTGCCAGTTGGGTATCATCGGGATTTGCAGGTGATGAAAGAGGCAATGTTGCCTGCCATTCAAACCTTGAAATCATGTTTGGAAATGATGGCTTTTTCTATAGAAAATGTACAGGTAAATACTAAAATTTTAGATGACCCAAAATATGATTATTTATTCACCGTAGAAGAGGTAAATAAACTGGTTCAAGAAGGTGTGCCATTTAGAGAAGCGTATAAAATAGTAGGCAAAAAAGTAGAAAAAGGGGAGTTTACACCTGATAAAAATATAAACCATACGCATTTAGGCAGTATTGGCAATTTGTGTTTAACTGAGATTAGGAAGAAAATGAAGAAGGCGATTTAGGCATATCTCCTGATGTGTCGAGAATAAAAGCAATTTCTTAGCAAATTGAAAGGTCTAAACAAGTTTATTTGTTACCAAGAACCAATTAAAGCATGTCAGGTATAATTTGCTTAATCTTTCAATGCCTTTTTCATTGCAATGGCCTTTACCAAACATTCGTCATATTCTCTTTCAGGATCTGATTTTGCCGTTATTGCCCCGCCAACAGAATAGGATAAATATGCATTTGTTTTGTTGTACAAAATGCTTCTGATAACCACACTAAAGTCAAAATTACCCTCCGGAGTAAAATAACCTATTGTTCCGGAATATACCCCTCGTTTTGTAGCCTCCATGTTTTCTATAATTTGCATTGCCGATAATTTGGGAGCACCGGTCATGCTGCCCATAGGAAACAGGTTTTTTATAATATCTACAGCATCAATGTGTTCTTTTACATAAGCCCTTATGGTTGAAATAAGCTGGTGTACCTGATCAAAAGAATACACTTTGCACAATTCCTCTACTTTTACTGAGCCTTTTTTTGCAATTTTTGCCAAATCATTTCGCACCAAATCAACAATCATAATATTTTCCGAACGTTCTTTAGGGTCTTTTGCTAATGCTTTCGCCAATGCTTTATCCGCTTTTTTATCTGATAATCTTTTGGCGGTGCCTTTTATAGGTTGAGAGATTATTTTATTGCCTTCTTTTCTTACAAACCTTTCGGGAGAGGCAGATATTACATATTTATCTTTTAATTTTATGTAACTTGCAAATGGCGGATGGGAGATTTGGTTTAATTTATTATAAACAAGTAAAGGGTTTATAATTGCATTATCAGCATAAAATTCCTGACAAAAATTAACTTCGTAAATATCTCCTCTTTGAATATGGGCTTTAATTTTATTTATCTGTTCTAAATACCGTTTTTTGGTAATTCTTTTTTTTATTTTTACGCTCCGTTGCTCGGTTTTTTCAAGGTTTTTTAGTAGATCATCCTCAATTGTTTCAATATTTTTTAAATCGTGTTGTATTTCATCTTTACAGGATTCTAAATATTTAATTTCCAAAGTGTCATCATTAATAAAGAACAGTTTTTTAGGCTGAAAAAAATATATATCCGGAAAACGCAAGCCATCAAAATTTTCAGATTGGAGTGATTCTATATTGTTTTTAAGGTCGTAGGCCAAAAAACCGAAAATATAATCGGAAGTAGCTTGTCTAAATTTTTTTAAGGCATCAAAAGTACCTGTAGTGTTGCCTTGTAAAATCCGTTGGGTACCCACAGCTAATACTGCATCGTAACTATAATTTTTTTGCGGATATCTATTGCTGTCTAACCATACAAACACTTCAAATTGTTGAGCCCAAGTGAATAGTTTTTCCTTGAAGTATCGATATTTTTTTAGGCTTATTTTTTTGGTTTTTCGCAATTGAAAACAAATTAGAGTAGCGTAAAAAAGCTAATTATAAGCCGAAGAATGGTCGGTAATAACTTTCCACTCGCCATTGATTTTTTTAAGTATAATTGAAAAAATGCCGTTGGCATCGCCTATAGTTCTTTTTAGATGATATTCCCCTATGACCAGAAAAACATCTTTAGCCAATTGATTAAAATCAATTAGATTAAAAGTTAAAATGCCGGTGTGGTCTTTGGTTGGGTAGTTTTTTTTGTAATTGTCTAGAGTTTGTTGCCAGCCGTAAGTAAGTCCGTTACTTCCCACAAACTTTAAACTATCGGATTTTATATAACCCTGCATAAATGCTTCCAGATTGCCATTAGACCAATCTTTTGCCTGTTGCATCATCATGGTGGTTATTTCTTGTTTCGCTGCCTGATAATTGGTGTTTGTTATTTTTTGTGTATTACAGGAATGTAAAATAAGGACTAATGTAAATCCTAAAAAAAATAACCTGACAAATTTCATGGTAATAATTATCTAACTATGTAATGCCCTTTTATCGGTTGCATCTAAAGCTGCTTCTTTTACAGCTTCTGCATAGGTGGGATGGGCATGGCTTATTCTGGCAATGTCTTCGGCGGAAGCCTTAAATTCCATGGCTACTACCGCTTCGGCAATCAGATCAGCTACTCTGGCACCACACATGTGTACGCCCAAAACTTCGTCAGTATTGGCATCAGCCAATATTTTTACAAAACCGTCTATATCTCCACTGGCTCTGGAACGTCCTAATGCTCGCATGGCAAACTGTCCGGTTTTGTAACTTATACCGGCTTCTTTAAGTGCTTCTTCGGTTTTGCCTACGGCGGCCACTTCCGGCCAAGTGTAAACTACGCCGGGAATAAGGTTGTAATCTATATGCGGTTTTTGCCCTGCTAAAATTTCGGCTACAAATACGCCTTCTTCTTCTGCCTTGTGAGCCAACATGGCACCTTTAATAACATCGCCAATAGCATAAATATTAGACACGTTTGTTTGTAAATGTTCGTTTACTTCTATTTGGCCTCTGTCGTTGGCTTTTACACCGGCTTTATCCAAATTCAATCCGTCCGTATAAGGCCTTCTGCCAACGGAAACCAAGCAGTAATCGCCTTTAAATTCAACAGGATTACCTTTTTTATCATCAACTTTTACGGTTACCTCTTTGGCTGTGCTTTTAACTGCCGTAACCTTATGCTTGGTGTAAAATTTTATCCCTTGTTTTTTGAGTACTTTTTGTAATTCTTTGGATAGCGAAGCATCCATGGTAGGGATAATTCTATCCATATATTCTATAACGGAAACATTTGCACCTAACCTGCGATAGACTTGCCCAAGTTCTAATCCAATTACCCCACCGCCAATAACAAGGAGGTTTTTTGGAACTTCTTTTAGGTTCAACGCTTCTGTAGAGGTGATAATGCGTTTTTTGTCAATTTTTATAAAAGGCAATGTTGCCGGTTTTGAACCGGTAGCAATGATAATGTTTTTTGCTTCTATTTCTTCTGCTTTGCCCTTGTCTTTTTCAATTTTTATATGAGTTGCATCTTTAAAAGAACCCAAGCCGTGATAAACAGTAATTTTATTTTTATCCATCAAATATTTAATACCGGCAGTATTGGTATCCACCACATTTTGTTTACGTGCTATCATCTTTTTAAGATTGGCCTTAATATCGCCGGAGATTTCTATGCCGTGTTCTTTAAAATGTGCAATGGCATCGTGGTAATGGTGGGAAGAATCCAATAAGGCTTTGGATGGAATACAGCCTACATTTAAACAGGTACCACCCAACGTATCATATTTTTCAATAATGGCGGTTTTCATACCCAGTTGGGCACATCGTATAGCAGATACATAACCGCCCGGCCCGGAGCCAATAATGGCAACATCGTAAGTATTCATAGATTTGAATTATGATTTTAGAGTAACAAAAATAGGGATAATTATGAGGAAATTGAGAATAAATCTGAAAATCTGTAAATTTGAGATGAGATTTTATTGTAGCAGTGTGGATTGGCTCGTAAGATTATCAATTTTATATTTTAAATGGAATGCAAAAGATCCTTTTTATCGGTTTGACTTTTCCCGAATCCGCTTCTACCGCTGCCGGAATTAGAATGCTTCAGTTAATTGTTTTTTTTAAAGAACAAAACTGCCAAATCACCTTTGCAAGTGTCGCACAAGAGACGGAATTTACTGATGTACTTTCTGCAATGAATGTTAAAAAACTAAGCATCCGGTTAAATCACCCTTCTTTTGATGAATTTGTAAAGAAACTACAACCTGAAATAGTTCTCTTTGACCGATTTATTACCGAAGAACAATTTGGCTGGCGTGTGGCAGAACATTGCCCAAACGCCGTTCGTATTTTAGATACAGAAGATTTACATTGTTTGCGGTTTGCAAGGCAGGAAGCTTTTAAAAGTAAAACCAAATTTGAGTTAAGTCAACTCAACAAATTAGACATTGCCAAAAGGGAAATTGCCAGCATTTACCGATGTGATATATCCTTGATTATCTCACCTTTTGAATATCGATTATTAATCAATCACTTTTCTATTTCGTCAGAGATTTTATTGGAATTACCTTTTATGTTTAACAGAATTTCTAAAAAAGAAATAGAACAAAATCCTTCTTTTGAAGAGCGAAAAGATTTTATAAGTATTGGTAATTTTAAACATGAACCCAATTGGCAATCAGTTTTGTATCTAAAAAAATCTATCTGGCCACTAATCAAAAAACAAATCCCCCGGGCAAAACTATTGGTTTGCGGAGCGTACCCAACACAAAAAGTATTTGATTTGTACAATGGTAGTGGAGGTTTTATTGTTAAAGGCAGGGCAGAAGACGCTCATAAAGTTATTTCAGAATCTAAAATACTATTGGCTCCGTTACAATTTGGTGCAGGGTTAAAAGGTAAACTTATTGATGCCATGTTAACCGGAACGCCATCAGTAACTACTTCCATAGGAGCAGAGGGAATGCACGGCAACTTGGAATGGAATGGCTATATTGCCGATAAACCCGATAATTTTGCTAAAAAAGCGGTTGAACTTTATCAGAATAAGAATCTTTGGCAGCAGGCTCAACAAAATGGAATAATCATTATAAACAGGATGTATTCCAAAAAGCAATGGTCTGAAAAACTGAGAAAAAAAATCAATGTCATTCAACGAAATTTAGAGATGCACAGAACTCATAATTTTATGGGAAGCGTATTGCAGCACCATACTTTGCAAAGTACAAAATATATGAGTAAGTGGATTGAGGAAAAAGGAAAGAAGTAGTGGCTAATAGGCGTTGGCAAAGTAGCAGCAATTTTTGGTTTCCGGGTGATTAGCCTACAGTTGATTTTAGCAGTGTTATCTTAAAACTTTGGGTAGAAAAGCGGTTTATTTTTGTTTTATTGACACTAAAAACTGCTACTAATTTTTCCCTGCCGAAACCAAGCCCGCTCTTTCCAACAACGCATCCGGCGTAGGATCCTTTCCACGAAAGCGTTTGTACAATAACATAGGGTCTTCGGTACCGCCTTTGGATAAAATGTTATCCATAAACTTTTTGGCTGTTTTAGCATTAAAAATCCCTGTTGCTTTAAAGTATTTAAAGGCATCGGCATCTAACACTTCAGCCCATTTATAACTGTAGTAACCACTGGAATATCCGCCTTGGAAAATATGAGAAAACGCTGTGCTCATGCAGTTTTTGGACACATCCGGATACAGTTGTGTTCCTGCAAAAGCTCTGTTTTCAAATGTTTTTACAGAAATATTTTCGGGTAACTTACCGGTATGCCATGCCATATCTAATAAGCCAAAACTCAATTGCCTTAGTGTTTGCATGCCTTCCATAAAATTCGATGAGGCTTTTATTTTTTCTACTAATTCTTCAGGAATAAATTCTTCGGTTTGGTAGTGTCTGGCAAAAATGTCCAATGCCTCTTTTTCATAACACCAATTTTCCATTAACTGGCTGGGCAGTTCTACAAAATCCCAATATACATGTGTGCCTGATAAACCAGGATACGTGGTGTTGGCTAACATACCATGTAAAGCATGGCCAAATTCGTGAAATAAAGTGGTTACCTCATTAAAGGTGAGTAATGACGGTTTAGTCTCAGTAGGCTTGGTAAAATTGCAGACTATTGAAATGTGTGGCCGAGAATTTTTGCCGTTTTTTATCCATTGGTCTTTAAAGGAAGTCATCCAGGCTCCGTTTCGCTTGCCTTTTCGCGGAAAGAAATCGGTGTAAAAAACAGCCAGAAAATGCCCGTTTGCATCATTTACTTCATAGGTTTTTACGTCCTTGTGGTAGGTGTCTATGGTGTCCACAGCCTTAAAAGTGAGTCCGTAGAGTTTTTTGGCTATGGCAAAAACACCGTCAATTACATTTTCCAGTTTAAAATAAGGCTTTAGTTTTTCTTGGTCTAAGTCAAAACGCTGTTTTTTTAATTTTTCAGTATAATACGCTCCATCCCATTTTTCTATTTTGGAAATGCCATCTTTTTTGGCCAGTGCTTTAAGTGTTTCAAACTCTTTAATGGCTGCGGGTTTTGCTTTTTGCAATAGTTCCTCAATAAAGTCTTTTACCGTATCGGGGTCTTTGGCCATTCGTTCTTCTAGAACAAAATGGGCATGGGACTTATAACCTAGTAATTGGGCTCTTTTATGGCGTAGTTTCGCAATTTTAATTACAATTTTTTCATTGTTATTTTTATTATCCTGAAATCCTCTGGCTCCAAAAGCTGTTGCTAATTTTTTTCTTAAATTTCTATGTTCGGCATAAGTCATAAACGGAATATAACTGGGATAATCTAAAGTAATAACCCAGCCGTTTAGCCCCTTTTCTTTAGCAGTTAATTTTGCCGCTTCTTTAGTTCCATCGGGTAAACCCGCTAAATCATCTTCGTTAGTAATATGCAAATGGAAATTATTGGTGTCAGCCAATACATTTTGGCCAAATTGGAGTGATAATTTAGAAAGTTTTATATCAATATCTCTTAGTGTTGCCTTGTCTGTCTGATTGAGGTTAGCTCCGTTTCGTGCAAAACTTTTGTATTTTTTGTCCAATAACCTTTTTTGCTCACCATTTAAATTGAACGTGTTACTGTTGTCATACACAAATTTTACCCTTTTAAATAGGGCTTCATTTAGCCTGATGTCATTAGAAAACTCAGAAAGCCATGGCGAAACTTCCTGGGCTATTTTTTGAATTTTATCATTAGTTTCTGCCGAATTTAAATTAAAGAAAATAGACGATAACCGTTCTAACGTATAGCCCGAAAACTCTAATGCTTCAATAGTATTCTTAAAGGTTGGTGCCTCGGTGTTTTCCGTAATTTTATCAATTTCTGCTTTTGTTCTTTGTATGGCTTCCTTAAATGCCGGTTTAAAATGTTCAATTTTAATTTGAGAAAAAGGAGCAGTAGTGTATAGAGTAGAAAATGAGTCTAGGAGTGGGTTTGTAGTGTTCATAATTTAAAAAAATCCAAATTTTAAGATATTATGATTTGTTGCCGGAATTTGTTGTTTCAATATTATTTGTTTTTAGAATTTACCAATTTCGCTGCTTCCTCTACCTTTTTCTTTAATCCTTCCTTATAATCAATTATTGTCAGTTGCACTTTTTTATCACTGCTTCCCAGGATTTGAGCAGCTAAAATTCCCGCATTTTTTGCTCCGTTTAGTGCTACTGTGGCCACGGGAACACCACCCGGCATTTGTAAAATAGAAAGCACGGAATCCCATCCATCTATGGAGTTGCTGCTTTTTACGGGAACGCCAATTACAGGTAGTGGACTCATAGAGGCTACCATGCCGGGCAAATGTGCTGCACCTCCGGCACCGGCAATAATTACCGCAATGCCTTTCTTATGAGCGTTTTTGGCATAATCATAGAGCTTATCAGGTGTGCGATGAGCAGAGACAATGTCTATTTCAGTTTCAATGTTTAATTCATTCAATATGCTGATAGCCCCCTGCATCACCGGCATATCAGAGTTGCTACCCATAATTATTCCTACCTTGGACATAGTTGTTAAAATTTTTGATTTGGTTTCAAAGTTACGTATTTTTTATAGTCAAACCTTATAATTAATGTTGATAGGCAAATGCTATTTGGATAAAAATTGTATTTTTATGCAAAATAAATTATAGATGTTCCCCTTATTTAATACGGTGGTCTCTTGGTTTTTAAAAAAACGTATCCACCAGATAGAACTGTTTTTAAAATATCCAATAGACGTTCAGAATGAGTTGTTGTATCGATTGGTTTATACAGCAAAAAATACAGAAATAGGCTTGGATTATGGCTTTAAAGATATCTATAATTACCGTAGTTTTGCCGAACAGGTTCCTATAAAACAATACGAGACATACCAATCCCTAATTGAGCGATGTAGGCAAGGAGAGCAGAATGTATTTTGGCCTACTCAAATAAAATGGTTTGCAAAAAGCAGTGGCACTACTAATGCCAAGAGCAAGTTTATTCCTGTGAGTTACGAAGCTATTGAAAATTGCCATTTTAAAGCCGGCAAAGATATGTTGGCTTTATACATTAACAATAACGAAGATGCCGGCCTGTTCCACGGACGTAGTCTGAGGCTGGGTGGTAGCAGTTCTATTTATGAGGATAACAATACCTATTTTGGAGATTTATCGGCTATAATTATTGAAAACCTGCCATTTTGGGCAGATTTCTCTTCGGCACCTAAAACAGAAACAGCCCTGATGAGTGAATGGGAAACCAAAATGGAAGCCATTGTAAACGAAACTTTACCCGAAAATATAACCAGCTTGGCCGGAGTGCCTTCTTGGATGTTGGTTTTGCTCAATGCCATTTTAGACAAAACCGGCAGAGATAATATTCTGGAAGTTTGGCCTAATCTGGAAGTCTATTTTCACGGCGGGGTAAATTTTGGGCCCTATAGGGATCAGTATAAAAAATTGATTCCCAATGATAATTTTAGGTACTATGAAACCTACAACGCTTCCGAAGGTTTTTTTGGCCTGCAAGATACTAACGATTCTTCGGATTTATTACTCATGTTGGATTATGGCATTTTTTATGAATTTATTCCTATGGAGTCATTCAATGGCGAAGATTCCGTAGCTATTCCATTAGAAGAGGTAGAATTGGGTAAAAACTACGCTATTGTTATCACTACTAATAGCGGATTGTTTAGATATTTAATTGGCGATACGGTAAAATTTGTATCCATAAATCCATACAGAATAAGAATTACCGGTCGCACAAAACACTTTATTAATGCTTTTGGAGAAGAACTGATTGTTGAAAATGCCGAAAAAGCCCTGCAACAAGTTTGTAAAAAAACCAATGCCACTATTTCTGATTACTCTGTTGCTCCGGTTTTTATGTGTGGTAAATCCAAGGGCAGCCATGAGTGGATGATAGAATTTAAGACACCGCCGGAAAATCTGGATTATTTTACGGAATTATTGGACAATGCCCTTAAATCTATCAACTCTGATTACGAAGCTAAACGTTATAACGATATGACTCTTACCATGCCTAAGGTGCATGCAGCTAAAACCGGCCTGTTTTATAATTGGTTAAAAAGAAAAGGTAAATTGGGCGGACAGCACAAGGTACCACGGCTGTCCAATAACAG
>PDQE01000059.1 GCA_002747735.1 Flavobacteriales bacterium
AGAACTGGTATTAAAGATTAAAAATTAAATTTAAAAAGAAAGGGGATTTTTTAAAAAATCCCCTTTCTTTTTAAACCACTTCTATGTATTTATTTTTTATCAACGTATATTTTTTGCTGTATGCTTTTATCATTTTTAAATGATTGTTCAAAAAAAGAAAAGATATTTTCTAAATCATAAAACGGAATACCTGAAACTTCGTGCATACCACCGATTACGGTATAGAAATAATACGGAGTATTTAATTCATCAAATTTTTTTATAATAGTTTCTGCTCCGTCTAATATAAAATAACCCGGCTGTTCCGGCTTACAACAGTGATGCGGGGCGGTGGCATATGGTACCAAATTATCTGCCGTGCCGTGGAAAAATACCGAGGGAACGGCATTTTTGGCAGTGATATAATTAGCATTTACCATTGCTCCGGCCAATGATATCAATCCTCTAAATCTTACTTTTTGGTATTGGGTAAGATTAGTGATAAAAAATGGCCGCATAAATACGGCATTAAGCACGGTTTCTGCACCTGCACTGCTGCCTCCTGCAATAATTTTATCTGTATCTATATTAAACTTTTTCGCATTGTTTACCACAAATAAAGCTGCGTCCATATAATCTTCTACGGCCATTTTAAATGTCCTTAGTTTTTCACTTGCCAAGGCATCGCAACCAAATCCGGTGAGGGAATCTTTACGGGTAAGCCGGTAAGAAATAGAAACGCCAATATAACCTCTTTTTGCGGCAAATTCTGCTAATTTTACCTCTGCAGGATTGTCTCTGGTGCCTCCTGAAAAACCGCCACCGTGCATCCAGAGCAGAACGGGTTTGGCATGGCCTTTTTTTATGGTTTTGTCTGTGTAAATATCTAAACGCAAGGTGTCATTTCCTTTAATAGCATAGGTGTGGGTAGATTTTTCCTGGGCAGTGAGCCACAGCACTGTAAATAAAGAAATTATAAATAATAATAAATGTTTCATGGCATCTTTTTTATTCATCTATTAATTCAAAAGAATGTTTAAAATCAAAATCGGATGATGGGGTAATGGCTATTTCAAATTCGCCGGATTCTGCAACAAAATCCAAATCGTAATTATAGAACTTTAAGTCTTCTGCCGTAATATCAAAACTAACTGTTTTGGATTCCCCTTTTTTGAGGAAAATTTTCTGAAAACCTTTAAGCTCTTTAACTGGTCGTGTTACGCTACCTACTTTATCCCTTATGTATAATTGTACCACTTCTTTTCCGTCATAATTACCTGTGTTAGTAACGGTTATAGAAGCTGTTAAGGTGTCATTCATTCCCATTTTATTTGAGGAAAGTTGCAAATCTCCATACTCAAAAGTTGTATAGCTAAGCCCATAGCCAAATGGGTATAACGGCCCATTTTTAACGTCTAAATAGTTACTCCTAAATTTTTGAAACTTATCTTCTTTATTGCTCAATGGCCTTCCGGTATTTTTGTGGTTGTAAAAAATGGGTACTTGGCCTACATTCATAGGAAAAGTGGCCGTTATTTTTCCGGATGGGTTTACATCGCCAAATAATACATCGCCAATGGCCAGTCCGGCTTCACTTCCCGGAAACCATACATTGAGAATAGCAGGCACATTTTTATTTTCTTCAACTATGGCAAGCGGCCTTCCGGTAAACAACACCATAACTACCGGTTTTCCGGTTGATAATAATGCGTTTATCAGATTTTTTTGCACTTCTGATATTTGTAAGTTGGTAACACTGCTACCTTCGCCACTGGACTCGGAGGCTTCGCCTACTGCAGCAATAATTACATCAGATTTTGAGGCTATTTCCATCGCTTCATCTAATAATTCACGGTCTGACCTGCCATCACGAGGAATGGTTTTCCCAAAAGTAGTTATACGTTTTTCATATTCTAAATCTTCATGTACGTTACTGCCTTTTGCGTAAAGGATGGTAGCTTTATTTTCTGCTACGGATTTTAATCCCTGTAAAAGAGGAATTGATTTTTCCTGATCTGTAGCTACGCTCCATGTACCTCCCATATTTACCGCCGTATTTGCCAATGGGCCAATAAGGGCAATAGTCCCTGATTTTTTTAAAGGCAATACATTATCATTTTTTAGCAAAACTATGGATTCTGCGGCAGCTTTTCGGGCAAAAGCCCTGTTTTCAGCAGTGAAAACCTCTTTTTTTGCCCTTTTGGGGTTGCAGTATCTGTAGGGGTCTTCAAATAAACCGAGCTTAAATTTGGCTGTAAGTATTAGCCTTGCAGAGTTATCGATGTCCTCCATGGTGATTTTTCCTTCATCCAGAGATTTTTTTAAGGTGGTTAAAAATCCTTCTCCTACCATGTCCATATTGCTGCCTGCTTTTAATGCCAAGGCCGATACTTTCTGTAAATCTCCCATACCATGGGCTATCATTTCGTTAATACCGGTATAATCGGTTACTACAAAGCCTTTAAATCCCCATTTTTTTCTCAACACATCAGTTAACAACCATTTGTTACCCGTAGCCGGAATGCCGTCAATTTCATTAAAAGATGCCATAACTGTTCCTACACCTGCATCTACGCCTGCTTTATAAGGTGGGAAATATGCATTATACATTCGTATTCTGCTCATATCCACGGTATTGTAATCTCTGCCGGCTTCAGATGCCCCATATAAAGCAAAGTGTTTTACACAGGCCATAATAGTATTGTTCAAGGATAAATCATCACCCTGATAACCTTTTACCATAGCTTCGGCTACCCTACTGCCCATATAAACATCTTCGCCCGAACTTTCTGAAATTCTTCCCCATCTGGGATCACGGGAAATATCTGTCATGGGTGAAAATGTCCAATTAATACCATCTGCAGAGGCTTCTTTAGCTGCTGTTCTCGCTGTTTTTTTAATCAGTTCCATATCCCATGAAGCCGACAGCCCTAATGGAATAGGAAATGTGGTTTTATACCCGTGAATTACATCCATGCCAAAAAGCAACGGAATTTTTAAGCGGCTTTTTTCTACTGCAATTTGCTGAATTTTTCTGATGTTTTCAGCAGTTTTTATGTTAAAAAGGCCACCGACTAAACCCTTTTCAATTTTACCAGCTATATTGGAATTAATAGCCTGGCCGGTTGTAATTTGTCCGGCACTCGGCAGGTTTAACTGACCTATTTTTTCATCTAACGTCATTAACTTCATTAAGGAATCTACACGTTGTTCAATGGATAATACAGGTTGCGTAGTGCTTACTTTTTGTCCATGACAGGAAATAAAAAGGAATAGTATGGTAACGGAGAACAGGGTAGTGCTTAATTTTCTTGACAGATTCATATTTTATTATGTGTGTTTTAGTTGTCTTTAGTATGTGAAAACAGCCATTTTAACAGCGTAGCTTCTGCAAAGGCATTGTCCCAACTGTTGTGATCGGCTTGGCTATATAAGGTAAATTTAGGAAGTCCACCGTTTTTTAACAAAGAAGAAACTATATCTATAGACCATTGTGGGTTAACAATGTTATCTTTTGATCCGTGAAATATCCATATAGGTGTGGTTTTGGCATAATTTTTAGCGTTTTCTGCATTGCCTCCTCCGCAGATGGCAAATGCCGCCGCAAAGAAATTAGGTTTTCGACTCAAAAGCTCAAAAGTTCCCATTCCGCCCATGGAAAGGCCTCCAAGATAAACTTTGGTGTTATCTATGTAGTTCTTTTGTACCATTACGTCTAATAAACTCATGGTTAATTCTAATGGCTTGGTAGGCCCTCTATCTCCGGGAAAATTTAGTGTATATGGCCTTGTGGAGCTATCTACATCGGCATTAGCCCAAAAACTCTCAGTTGGGCATTGTGGAAAAATAACTACAGCCGGATATTTTTGTATGGAATCTAAAAAGAATTTACTGCCGTGTTGTAATTGTTTTTGGTTGTCCTTACCTCGCTCCCCGGCTCCGTGAAGGAATACCATTAACGGATATTTTTCTGTTTCCGAGAAATTTTCAGGAAATAAAATGCGATAGGGCAGGGTATCTCCGTCAACGATATAAAGCTCTTTTTTGTATTGATCTTGAGCAAATAGTTGACAGGAAAAAAGCAGCATAGCTATTGCTAATGTTATTTTTGTTTTCATTTTTTTGTGTTTAATTTGATCATTATTTTGGTTCAAATATATTCATTTTTGTTATATCATTAATGCAATTTGTTTATGATTTTGGGTTAATACGATTTGCTTCCGGTTCTGTAATTTTCTATCATTATAATCTGTGGGCCTTGGTCTATAGCAAGATAGGCTTTGGCTACCCAAAAATCGTATTGGGGGCTAAAAGCATCGTAAAATCCGGCCGGTCCTAATAGCTTATCCTTGTGTTTGTAGAAATAATGCATGGCATTTAAAGATTCTTCCGGAGCATACGGTATGGAACTAATTGCCGCTGTTGGTGAAATTACACCGCTGTCATTAGCAGGTTTATGAGCCTTGTAGCCCATATTGCCATTTTCTTTTCTGGTATAACTGGCGGTAAGACCCCAGCAATCTTTGCCGTAATCTTTAAAGTTTTTTGGGTTTTTTATACAGTACTGATTATTAATCATGGTATGGCTCACATTGAGTTGCCAATAATCGGCGTATTGATCGTTTAAATTTTTTGGATTAAGTCCCAGATAGGAATAATGAGCCCAAAACAATGGCCCGCCAAGATTGGAACCGCCAACATGTTTTAGCACCAGCGGATAGCCGTATTGAGTTGCCGAAGATTTGATAGCACCATTGTTGGCCCAGCCTTTTTCGTAAACTTCTTTTTCAATGGCGTATTCCGGTGAAGATGCAGCCAGAATGTAGGTTATGAGTGTTTCGTTATAGCCACTTAGCCGTAAGTTTATTTCAAAACCATAATTGGGCGACCAATGCCATAACAGTTCGGGTTTGCTATTGGTGTACCAGTTCCATTCAACGCCTTTCCATAGTTCATCCGCTTTTTTGGCAATCGCCTTTTCTGTGTCTGTACCATCTTTTAAATATTCGTAAACTGTAATCAGGCCTTGAGCCAAAAAAGCAGTTTCTACAATATCACCACCGTCATCTTTAGAGCTAAATGGAATAACTCTTCCGGTATCGCCGTTAAGCCAGTGTGGCCAGGCTCCGTGAAAACGGTCGGCATTTTCAAAAAAGCTGAGTATTTTATTAATTTGTGTTACACCTTCATCTCTGGAAATAAATCCGCGTTCTATTCCCACAATCAAACTCATCAATCCAAAACCACTCCCGCCGGAGGTCACTACTTGTGCACTTTTGTCGGGATTGTCAGGGTGATATCGTTCTCTTGCCGCCCCAGAATTTGGGTGGGCAAATTTTGTAAAATATTTTAAAGTCTCTTTTTGGGTAAGGTCTAATAGTTCTTCATCCGTAATGGTTGGCTGAGGGTCAGGAATTACCGGTGGTTCATAGACATAGTCGTCTTTTTTACAAGCGGTAATGCCTATGAGTAATGAGAGGATTAATAATTTATATTTCATAACTTACTTTTTTAGATTCTTTATTTTAAGTTGTTGTCCATCACTTTTAGTTGGTACTCCTTAAAATGTTAATATTCATTATCAGAATTTTAAATCTATATTAATTGTAGGCTAAAGCAATTCACTTTTTGCTACGGGTGTTTGAAACCCAATTTGTTTAAACCGGTTTTTACATCTTCATTCTTCATAAACAAATTCCACAACAATCCGGTTCTGTAATTTTCTATCATTACCGGAATTGGGCCTTGGTCTATGGCCAGATATTTTTTAATTATTGTGTCATGTTCCGGGCTTACGGCATCATAAGGGCCGTATTTTCCAATGTATTCAGGTTTATTTTCATAAATATACCGCAACATTTGCATACTTTTTTTTGGAGTATAAGGAAATGAGGATAAAGCGGCTGTAGGGGATATAACACCTACATCGTTATCCGGATCCGGCCGGTGGCCGGCATAGCCTTTAATGGAATAGCTGGAGGTGAGTCCCCATAGATTTTTACCGTAACCTTTAAAATTTTTTGGATTGTCTACGCAGTAGGCGTAATTTATTTTTGCTTGGTTCTGATTGAGTTTCCAATAGTCTGCATATTGGTCTGAGAGGCCTTTTGGATTAAGGCCTAAATAGGAATAATGAGCCCAAAACAGCGGCCCGGTTGGTGATGTATCGTGTTCGTAAAAATCTAACACCGTTCGGTAACCGTAAAAGGTGGTATCGTTTTTTATGGTACCGTTTCTGGCCCAGCCCTTGTCATATACTTTTTTTTCTATGGGGTGTGTGGGTGAAGCAGCGGCTAAAATATACATGATGAGGCATTCATTATAACCTCCTACAGGAAAGTTCATATCCCAACTGTAGTTAGGCGACCAATGCCAATACAGCACATCTTTGCCTTTTGTGTACCATTGCCAGTTTACCATGTGCCATAGTTTTTCAATTTGGTTTACCAATGCTTTTTCTTTTTTATTGCCGTGTCTAAAATATTCCGCTACGGTGAGCATCCCTTGAATTAGGAATGCCGTTTCTACCAAGTCTCCGCCATCGTCTTTTTTGCTAAAAGGTACTGTTTTTCCGGTTTCGCCATTAAGCCAATGCGGCCATGCTCCGTGAAACCGATCTGATTTTTCTAAAAAATTAAAAATTTTTTGAAGCCGTTCAAAGCCTTGTTCTCTGGTTATAAAACCCCTTTCTATACCAACCAGAATGGCCATTAATCCAAAGCCGCTACCGCCGGTGGTAACTGTATTTACAGGAGAAGTAGGATAAATGCCGTTAATGTGAAAACGTTCTCGTGCCATGCCAGAATGAGGGTCGGCACCATCCCAGAAATATTGAAATGTTTGAAATTGTATGGTGTCTAATAATTGCTCATCAGTAAGGGCTGACATGTCTTTTATTGTTACATCTTCTTTATTTTTGTTATCAGGTTTTTCTTTACACGAAATAATAATTCCAAAGAAAAAACTAACAAATACAGTAAAAATTTTAAAATTCATGTTGTAGAAAATTAAATATTAACTGCACCCCGTCTTATTCGGGATGCAGCTAATCAGGTATAATTAACTCAAAAACAATTATTCTTACGAAAGATTTTTGTGATTAGTTGCCCATTAATTGTTGAATTTCTTCTTGAGTTAAGGCCTTGTTATAGAGTTTTAATTCATCTATTAGGCTTAGGTCTGAAAGGTGGTTCCATCCGATAAATCGCGGAGCACCGGACATAATAGATAAAATGTCACAGCCCGTCCAGTCTATACCACCGTCTAGGCTACTTTCTTTAATCAATTCTCCATTAAAATAAAGTGAGGCTTTATCGCTTGCAATAGAAAATGCCAAGAAGACCCATTCGTTTGATGTGGGGTCTATATCGGCGGCGGCCTTGCCGTCCACCCAAGTGTCATTATCCCCTCTGCCTACATTTAGTTTTATACGTTGTTTGCCGTCGTCGCCATTTTCGCGGAAAAGCCTAAATCCATTTTTACGGTTGTTCATAGCATCGGGTTTGTTTTCATCTTTTGGGCCTATTACTAAAATACCTGCCCTGTCCGGGTCATTATTTACTTTATACCACATGGTAGCAGATATTTCATCAGATAGTAGCCCTTCTGTTGGCAATGTTAAATAAGAATCAATTGCTCCGGCATAGGCCTGGCCATCTTTACCGGTAGTGAATCCGGGGCTGCCGATAACATCGGCTTCTGTACCATTTACAAGGTTCTTAAAATTACCGTTAAAGGGCATATATAAACTTTCATTTGCTTCATTCATTAATAAGGAGATATCTGCGGCAGTTAGGGCCTTGTTAAACAAACGTAGTTCGTCCATAGGGCTGGCATCCGAATTGTGATTCCAGTAGTTGAAAGTTTCTCCTCCGGAACCAATGGTAATAAAATCACAGCCTGTCCAATCTACAGGCTTATTTAAAGTACTGGTATTTTGCAGTATTCCGTCAAAATACACTTTACTTTCGGTTTCGGATATACTTATGGTTATAAAAACCCATTTATTGTCAGATACATTAATTACCCCGCCTTTATTCCAAGAGTCTCCATCACCAATACCTATATTAAGTTTAAACTTCTGTTCATCTGCACTACCTTCTCTAAAGAATCTTAAGCCATGTTTACGGTCGTCTGCATTATCGCCAATTATAAGTAGTCCGGCCCTGTCTGGGTTTGCATTTACCTTATACCAAAAGGCAGCACTAAATTCATTGGTTGTCAACAGTCCGTCTGTTGGGAAAGTTAAGTAAGAATCAGTTGCTCCCATATAGGCACTGGCTCCAATTACAGCATCGTTGGTAAAGCCCGGTGAGCCTACTTCTGTGGCCGGAGTAACTGATACCAATTCTGTATAATCGCCATCAAAAGGCATATAGAAAATCTCACCGTCATATTTAGGTAAATAAGGAGGTTCTTTTACAAAGTTTACACTGTTTTCAGTGGTTTTGCCGTCTAAATCGGTGGCTTTAACAGTAAGAATATGTGAACCTGTTGTGACGTTGTTGTAGACTAAATCTTCCATTATAAATTTGCGATAGTCTATAAAATCAGAAAACGAAGCTATTTCTAATCCGTCTAACAGTACTACAACGGTTGCAATTTCTATATCATCCGTTACTTCAAACTTTATTTCTATAGAAGCTACAACATCAGGGACTTTTATGGATAGGCCTTCAAAGGGCCTATTTATGGTTACTACCGGTGCAGTTTCATCAGTGCCCGGATCAACGTGGGTTATACCATCTATATAGTTATTATTACATGCTGCAAAAATGAAGAGCAATGCTATTATAAAAGGTAATATTTTAGATATTTTTTTCATCTATTTAAATTTTTGCAAGAACCTTTGGTTCAATTATTTAATTATTTTGGTAGGTAATGGTCTTTGTTTGTCAAATGCCCATTATGGGCTTTCATAATCTTACTATTAATTGTTGTTTTCGTAATATTCCTTTAAAATATAACTCTGATCTAATTGAGCTTGGGGATAAGGTAAAAAAGCTTTTTCCATGCTAAAATTTCTTCCGTCATAACTTAATTCATCAATTTTGCCCAACCGTACCATGTCGTAATATCTTATGCCCCATTCCATAGCCAACTCAGCAAATTTTTCATCCATTACATCATCTGTGGTTACACCGGTTAAACTACTCATTCCGGCTCTGGCCCTTACTTTATTAACAGTTTCATCTGCAGTGCCTGCAGTGCCGGTAGCACCGTGTGTAAGAGCTTCGGCATACATTAATAGTATTTCTGCGTATCTAATTACAGTATAATTTTTATTTGTACCATAAGCTATTCTTCCCGGTGTAAGCTGTACAGAAGGCAAATAGTGTTTACCACTGGCAAACATGGCTCTGGTATAATCGTTAATAACATCTTTATCTCTGGTAGTATTACTAACAAATGACGGCAAATCTGTATATCCGTCTGATTGTAATTTGGCAATGCCTCTGTTGGTGAACAACACACTGGTTTCTAAGCGAACTGTTTCGTCTCTGTCAAGCATAAATTCGATAAATTTTATGCTGGGCTCATAAAAGCCCCAGCCACTTTTTGCTTCGGGTACGGCAGCCGACCAGTTTTGTGGGCCGTAAAAAGCGTATAAATGACTTACATTATCACCTGATGCTTGTCCAAAATCTGAATATTGAATTTCTAAAATATTTTCATTACACAATTTTCCAGGAATTTTAAATAAATTATAATAATCATCAAATAATTCAAATTTATTAGAATTTATGATTTCGCCGGTTGCATCGGCTACAACCTGATAATTTTTTAATTCTAAATTTGCCATAGCCTTTACGGATAAAGCGGTATATTTGGTAACACCTCCCGGTAAATCTGCACGTTCGTTTGGAGCAACATCTAATAATACCGGAATGGCTTCATCCATTTGAGATGAAATCCATTGCATTAATTCATCTTTTGGCAACACTACCAATTGCGTTTGGTCTGTTGTTTCAATTTTATATACAGCACCAAAAACTCTGGATAACTCTAAGGTTATAAAACCTCTAAGTACTTTACATTCTGCAATGTATTGGTCAATAAGATTGGAATCTACGCCATTTTCTCTAAATAATTCCAATTGTTCTATTTGTGCGGTAATTTGCAATACATCCTGAAACCACGAATTCCAAAATACGTTATACATCCAATAGTTATTATCATAGATAAAATTATCGGTATCTGCATAACCCTGTTGGTCTCCAAGCCCTCCTGCATTTACATCATCACCACGAACTGCAATCAAAGGAACTTGTTCCCACCCAAGATCCTGAAATTTAGCATAGGCTCCTAATAGTGCTCCAAAAGCACCGTCGGGACTTGTAAAATCTATATCTTTTTGAACAACAACCATTTCTTGTTCTTTATTCAATTGGTCATTACAATTGATTAATAATACTGACAGAGCCAGTAAGATTGTTTTATATACAAATGAAAGTCTCATAATAATTGTCTTTTTAAAGTTTTACACTAAGCCCAAATGAGTATGTTGAAGGTGTAGGGTATGTTCTTAGGTCAATACCTTTAAATCCCACCTCAGGGTTAAACCCGTTGAAGCTCTTAGACCACTGGAAAGGCCTTTCGGCGGTAAAATTAAATCTCATTTCAGGTAATTTTTTAATTTTTAAATTATATGCCAACTGGATGTTTTGTACCCTTATAAAATCGCCTTCTTCCAACCAAAATTTAGACATTCTCTGGTTCCAGAGTTGACGATATCCTTTTGAGGAAGGAAATGTATTTGAAGTGCCTTCCCCGTGCCATCGGTTGATAGCCAGTTCTGCATCAATATTACGTCCCTGAGTACGGATGACTTCTCCACGATTCCTGTTTAGGATTACGTTACCGCCCTGGCCATAAAATGCTGTTGAAAATTCCCAGTTTTTATATTTTAATCCTATATACCATCTAAATCCTTGTACCTAAAGTAACCGGGTTCTATTGTAGTTCCTTCTGCTATTGCAGCCTGAGCTGTAGGGTCTGCAGCAATTTCAGCATCGTTTTGATATACTCCGTCTATATCCCATCCATAAAATACATTAATGGGTTCGCCTACTGCGAGGCGTTGACGAAATTCTGCCGATCCTCTATTTATGTATGGTATAACCAAAATCCTCGTTAATTTCTCCATTCCATGTGCCTGAAATTTCAAAACCTTTGTTCCGTACACTTCCTACATTTTGAAAACTTGTTTCTGTTCCTACCAGAGGCAGTACAGGTATAACAAGGTTTTTGGTGTCTTTAATAAAATAGTCTGCCTCTAAAGACAGTTGATTGTTAAACAGGGTAGAGGTAATTCCAATATTTAGTTCTTCGGTAAATTCCCAACTTATATTATCGGCTGCAGTTGAAAACTGAAAACCACTATAGCGTGTATCGTTAAATACGGTTGAAATAGGGGTAGCATTTTGAGGTATGCTTGCGGGCACGGCATCATTGGCCAATCTTCCCCAACCTGCTCTAAACTTCAGATAATTGACTAAACTTAAATTACTCATAAAAGATTCTTCAGACATTATCCAGCCTAAACCAAATGAGGGCAAATACACATGAGTTTCATCATATTTATTGCTTCCTTCTGCACGTAAAGTTGCATAGGCCAGATATCTGTCTTTATACTTATAGGCTGCTCTGCCAAAATAAGAAAAGCCGTAAAACCTAAAATTTTCACCTCTGTCATTTTTTCCGTTGACGCTATTATAAGAGATTCTACTTTCTTCGGAAGTATAGCTAATATACCAGGTATTTTCTTTATTCCTGTCAAAAGTCCCACCGGGATAAAAATTGCCTTTGGTGCCAAAGAAATTTTGTTTTTCTTCGCGATAGGATGTTCCTGCCATAAGGGTTAAATCATGTTCGTTAAAACTATTGGTATAGGTTAATACATTATCCCAAACATAGTCTTCCCTTACCCTGTTGTTATTGGTAATACTTGATTTTTCCAAAGACCTTTGGTAATCATCGGTTACAAAATAGGGTAATAAAAGAATCCGTTCGTTGTCTGCCCTATAATTATAAGATAACTTAGATTTAAAATTTAATTTATCCGGAACTATTTGAAATTTAGTGAAGAAACCCGCTGTTGTCCTTCTTCTTTCCCCTCTTTTATCGGAATTATCCATGAGTGCAAACGGGTTTTGATTATTTCTATACCCAAGTTCCTTAGCATCAGAATAAGGCAGGGGATTTGCATTGGTAAAGTTATTGTCAAATACCGGTAAGATAGGGACTGCATAATAAGTTAATTGCCAGGCAGATCCTTCGTCATCATATTTTACAGAATTACTGTATAAAAAGCTGCCTCCTACAGTTAACCAGTCTTTTACCTTGGTATCTGCTTTGGCTCTTAAATTGTAACGTTTGTAGCTGTTTTTCATATTTAATATGCCATTTTGTGTAAAGAAATTTCCACCCAGAGAATAAGCTACTTTCTCTGAGCCTCCGGTGATTTGAAGATCATTACTGGAGGTTGATGCATCACGTAAAACTTCTTTGTACCAATCAGTATTTACATTGGGAATATCCGGGTTAATTCTGCTTCGGCCAAAGCGTTGCATGGCTTTTTCTATACTGGCTATTTCAGATTGAGAACCGGATTCGTAAGCAAAAACGGTAAACTGTTCTGCATTGGCCATTTTAAGCACGTTCTGGGCTCTTTGAATACCGTATCTTGTGGTAAATTCTATTTCGGTTTCCCGTTCATAAGAACCGCTTTTGGTGGTAATTAAAACTACTCCGTTGGCAGCACGTACACCGTAAATTGAAGATGCTGATGCGTCTTTTAAAATGGATATGTCTTTAATTTCTGATGCATTTAAGAAATCGATATTTCTGTAGAACATACCATCAACCACAAAAAGAGGAGCAGAATTGCCATATAGGGAATTCAGCCCGCGTATATTAATTTCCGGAGTTTCTCCCGGAGAGCCTTTACTACTGATTTGGACTCCGGCAACTTTTCCCTGAAAGCCCTGTACCACTTGAGCTGCCGGTGTTTTTTTTAAATCTACAGGTTCTATGGTAGCGATAGCACTGGTAAGGTCAGTTTTCTTTTGTGTGCCATAGCCCACCACCACTATTTCTTCCAAAGCCTGAGTGTCAGTTTCCATTATTACATCAATCTTGGATTGATTGGCTACTATAACGGTTTGTGTGGTAAAACCGATAAAACTGTATTCCAAAACTTCTCCCTGAGAAGCCTTTATGGAATAATTTCCGTCAAAATCCGTGGTTACCCCACGTGTGGTGCCCTGTACAATAATACTCACCCCGGGCAAAGGCATATCGTCATCTGCACTGCTTACCGTTCCGGTAATATTTCTTTCTTGGGCGGTTAAAGAAAAAACACTACAGCATATAAAAGCTAAAAAAACTATGATTTTGGTTTTCATAAAATAATGATATTTGAGTGTTGATAATGGTAAATTTAAAGCTAATTTTTATGGCATAAAAAAATATTGAAATTTTTAAATACGTCATAATGTTAGTATGCCATAAAATACAGTATTGACGTATAAGAGGGTGAATATAAATATAGCATTAGCAAATGTAAAAACAGAAAATGTAGTATAAATGACGTATTAAAAGTGTAGTTGTTTTACTTGTTTATATTGCGTAAAAAATTATTTAAATCTTCATCTCGGCCCAATTGAAGTTTCTTTTTTAACCGATACCTATGGGTCTCTACTCCTCTTACAGAAATATTCATTAAAGGTGCTATTTCTTTACTGGGTAAATCCATTTTTATATAGGCACTTAGCTTTAAGTCTTTTCGGGTGAGTTGAGGATATTCATTTTGTAAAGTGTTAAAAAAGTCTTCATGCACCTGATTAAAGTTGTATTCAAAGAGTTGCCATTCGTCCTGATCGCCTATGGAAGCATCTATTTGTCTTATTATTCGGTTGTAGGCTATATTTCCGTTAAAATTTGCCTTGTTTAAAGCAAACTCTCTTTTTAATTGTTGTAGTGTTTCATTCTTTTTTACCAAACTCATTGCAGTGTTGGCCAATTGTTTGCTTTTAATGGTAACTTCATTTTTAAGCGACTTATTCTTTAATTGAATAAGTTGTTTTTCGTTTTCTATAGCTTTTTCGCGTAGCATTTGTCGTTGTTCGCGTTTGTGTTTTAGTGTCATTAGCCGTTGTTCTCTTTTTAATTTATTGCGGTTCCATTTGACTATTGTAAAGATGAAGGCAGCGGCTATAAAAAAGTACAATAATATCCCTGACGTATCTAAATACCAAGGTGGTTCCATGTTTAATGTGAGTGCAGTAATAGGCGATGCTGAACCAAATTTGTTTACCGCCCGTAAATAGATGTCTCTGTTGCGGCCTGATAAATTGGTATATACCACTTTGTCCTTGTTGGCTATAAGCCAATTGCTGCCATTTTGGGTAAAGCTATACTCAAAGTGATGCTCTCTGTTTTTGGGTGCAGAAAGTAGAATTTTTACAGTGGTGTTATGCGGAATTGGCGTATTTGTATAGTCTGACAGGGCTAATGTATCATTTTTAATGATAAGTTGCTCTATTTTAGGGGCTTGTAGCGGAGGTCTGGAATTTTTCACATTATTCTTTATCAGTAAAAACCCTTCATTGAGGCATAATAAATAGGTGTTATTGTCAAATGATATTAATTTTTCATTACCTATGTTGATACTGCCTTCATAGTATTTTTTGTCAATAACTATTTCTTCCTCATCATTAGTAATTTCTCCTATTCCGATATAATTTGGATATTTAACCGCAAGTTGGTTCATGTTGCTATCCGAAATAATGACTGCTTCTTTGCCATATTTATTATTGAACCGCTCTAAAGGTAGAATACTGTCTAAGATGGGGTCATAATATTCCCATTGAGAGTTGGTTTTAAATATGATGTTATTTTTAATGTTATATACCCTTACATTAAAATCTGAGCTCAGCCCTTTGTCTTTGTAATCTTTTACGGAAAGCAATTTGTTATACTCATTGTCTGTGCTTATTTTGTATATTCCTTTATAAGCATCTGCCACCCACAATTGGTTGCTGTTTTCAAATGCGAGATATTTTAGCGGATTGGTTTGTTTTCCCAAATGACTCACTGTCCAATTGCCATTTCCTTTATTTATAAATGTAACCAGTCCCACGTAGGTACCTTGGATATAAGTATTTGAATTTTCAGGTACTTTTTTTAGATCAAAGCCGCCGGTAAATTCAGAAATTAGTCTAATCTTTTTATTGTCTATACGATAAGTGCCATTATTGTGCCCGCAAAAAAGCTGATTTTCTATAATGTTTAATGACCAAGCCTGACCTTGCGATCCGTTTATAAACCGGAGGTTGTTTTGTTTATCCAGATAATAAATTCCGGTATTGGCTGCCAAATAAATATTGTTTTTATATTTTGCCACATCATATACCGCCCCTAAATTTCCGGAACGGTCGTGATAATATAAAAAATTGTCATTCAAATCAACTTGGGCAATACCGTTGTCCATTCCAAGCCAAAGTGTATTTTTATAGGTAACATGTCCCAAAATAGTATTGTTGTACAGTCCGTTTTGCCTGTTTAAATGGTGAATAATATTGCCGGATTTGTCCGTAAGATACATACCGTTTTTTATGGTGCCAAAAGCCATTTTACCATTGTCATAAATTGAAAATGTGTTGAGTTGGTGTGTTTTAAAAACCTCGTTAATTGCTGTTTTCCAAGGTGATAATTTGTTGTTATAAAAAAGAAAGCAGCCGTGTAGAGCGGTAGTTATAAATAAGGTGTCTTTAGAAATGCCATTAATGGTATTGATTTTTTTATGGGTTAAGAAAGGGTCATTAAAATATGGGATTAATCGGTTATTATCAAATTGAAAAATACCGTGTTTTAGAGTAGCAACCAGTATTTTTCCGTGAACTTTACTACATGAAATTATGGTAGATGGAGCTTTTATTTTTTTTATGGTGTTTTCAAAGGCTAAGTATAGGGCACTAAAAGACCTAAACAATATGGAATTGTCAATTTTGAGGATTTGCCAAAAATCCTCATCCGTAAATGTATTACTGGTGAATGATTTGCTCAACGAAAAATAGGTGAGTATTCCTTTTTCATTTTTTTGCCAGTAACCAAATTCTTCATAAGACCCCACATAAATTTTATCATCTGTGGCCATAACCGACCGTACGATGGTTTTGTTGGGCATCTCATGGAGTTTCCAAACTAGGCCGTCATAGGCTAACAGTCCTTTAGAATTGGCTACATATACCATACCATTTTCTGCAGTAGCTACATCCCAGTTTTGGTTGCCGGCATTATAATCGGAAATTTGATAGTTTTCAATGTAAGGCACATATTGGGCGTTGGCGGCTAAAAAACAACCAAGAAATGAAAGTACAAGATATATTTTTACAATTTTTAAAAACATTTCTATTTAAAATAGCAAGAGGTGGATTTCAAAGATAGTGATTTTTTCCTCCTCTTGGTCTCCATAGAAAAGAGAGGGGGCACGACAAATTCCCGTTTTTGTTAATAACTCTGATTTTTTGAAAACTAAAAACTAATCCCGTCTTGTTTTTTTAGTAAGCCTAGATTTTTTTGGTTCGTTTTTTTATCAATGAAAGCCCATAATGGGCATTTGGCAAACAAAGGCCATTACTTACTTAAATAATTAAACGGCTAAACCATAGGTTATTGTAAAAATTTAAATAAATGAAAAAATGAACAAATTTATCTAAGACGTTATTGGCTAAAAACTCAATAAAATTAGTAGTATGGAAGAATCAATAGTCTAAAGAATTCTTTTTAGAGTGAATTTGTCGTACACTCAAAGAGGGTAGTAGTTGGTATAAGCCTGTAAATATTTTAATCCTATAAATTTCTAAATCTATTGGGATCAGCAATGGCAAAGTCGAGGTTCTGTATGGTTTTATCTGTTTAACATCACCGGCATCACCAGCATGGTTATTTCTTCACCGTCTTCTAACCCGTCTGTAGGAGTGAGAATACCGGCTCTGTTAGGCAGGGACATTTCTAGCATAATGTCTTCTGACTCTAAGTTGTTTAGCATTTCTATGAGAAATCTGGAGTTAAAACCTATTTCCAAATCATCACCGCTGTAATTACATTGTAATACCTCATTGGCTTTATTGGAAAAGTCGAGGTCTTCGGCAGAGATTTGTAAAGACGTACCGGCCATTTTTAAGCGGATTTGATGGGTGGATTTACTGGAAAACAAAGATACTCTACGTGCAGAATTTAAAAACATATTGCGGCTTACGGTTAGTTTGTTTGGGTTTTCTTTTGGGATAACCGCATCGTAATTTGGATATTTTCCGTCTATTAAACGGCAAATCATTACGCTGTTGTTAAAAGAAAATTTGGCATTGGTTTCGTTGTAAGCAATGGTAACATCATCATTAAAATCTGCCAGAATATTTTTTAATAATTGTAGGGGTTTTTTAGGCATTATAAAATTGGCCTCTTGCTTAGTATTTAAGTCTTTTCGGGTGTATTTTACCAATTTGTGGGCATCTGTGGCTACAAAAGTGAGATTGTCTTTGGAAAATTCAAAGAATACACCACTCATTACCGGCCTTAGGTCATCATTACCCGATGCAAAAATGGTTTTGGAAATAGCCGTAGCCAAAATTTCTCCATTTATTACCGTAGTGTCAGGTTCTTCCAGTTCCCTTATTTTTGGGAAGTCTTCGCCATCGGCATAAGCCAAGGCATATTTACCGCTTTCTGAGCTTATTTCTATGGTGTTGTTATCTCCAACTACAAAGGTCAGAGGTTGCTCCGGAAAGGTTTTTAAGGTGTCTAATAAAAGCCGTGCATTTACAGCCACAACACCTTCTTCATCCGTATCAGCTTCTATAACGGTACTCATTGTAGTCTCTAAATCTGAGGCAGAAACTTTAAGTTGGTTATCGGACAATTCAAATAAAAAATTATCCAGAATAGGCATGGTATTGTTATTGCTGATAATTCCCCCCAAAGTCTGTAATTGTCTAAAAAGCTGCGTACTGGAAACGATAAATCTCATATGGTGTAGAATTGTTTTTTAAATATTTCACAAATATATCATAATAAAGTTGAGCTAAAAAATTATATTTTTTAGTTTTTTTCAACTATTTATCAAGGTTTTTTTAATTTGGACATTAAATATGTAGTTTTGTACATCTTGTTACATAATGTTTTAAGGCTGTGTAGCCGTTAAAATTATGTATTATAAATTTTTAATTATTTGGTAATGAGAAATTTAAGTTAGCATAGAGCTTTTTGTATTTTTAAATTCACAAAAAAATCCTCACATGAGAAAATTACTCTCCGTTTTTTATTTATTTCTCTTAGCCTATCATTCTCTTTTTGCTCAGCCGCCTAAAAAACCATCTTCGGCAGAGATTTATGAATCTATAAAAAAATTAAATGTACTGGTAGCGGTTTTGTATATAGCTGCTCATCCTGATGATGAAAATACCCAATTGATTTCATATTTTTCCAATGCCAAATATGCTGAAACCGCTTATCTGTCCATTACCAGAGGCGATGGCGGACAGAATTTAATTGGGGAGGAACTTTCGGAACGATTGGGTTTAATCCGTACTCAGGAATTGTTGGCTGCTCGGCGGACAGATGGTGGCCAACAGTTTTTTACCCGTGCCATTGACTTTGGTTACTCCAAACATCCGGATGAAACATTGGCTATATGGAACAAAAATGAGGTGCTAAAGGATGTAGTAGCAGTCATCAGAAAATTTAAGCCGGATGTTATTGTAAATCGCTTTGACCACCGGTCTAAGGGGAGCACCCATGGCCATCATACCTCATCGGCTATGCTGAGTGTGGAAGCTTTTGATTTGGCCAATGACAGTAACTTTAAAGGCCATGGGCTGTATGAACCATGGCAGGTCCGGCAGTTGTATTTTAATACTTCCTGGTGGTTTTACGGCAGCAAAGAAAAATTTAAAAAAGCAGACAAAACAAATATGTATGCTTTGGATGTTGGGGTGTTTTATCCTGTTTTGGGTTTGTCCAATACCGAAATTGCTGCCCTGAGCCGCAGCCAACATAAATCACAAGGTTTTGGGGCTACGGGTAGCAGAGGGAAAAATTTGACCTATCTGGAATTTTTAAAAGGCCAAAAACCTACCGATAAACAAAATATTTTTGGCGATATAAATACCACTTGGAGTAGGGTGGAGGATGGAGCAGCCATAGGGAATTTATTAGATGAGATTATAGCCAATTACAACTTTAAAAATCCGGCGGCATCGCTTCCACAATTGTTGCAGGTGTATAAACTGATTGAAGCATTGGAAGACGGGTACTGGAAAAAAGTAAAATTAGCTGAGATTAAGGATATAATAGTACACACTTCCGGATTGTTTTTAGAAGCTGTTGCCGATGATAATTATGCCACAGGAAATAAAACTGTACAACTCAGGATTGAAGCTGTTAACCGATCGGATGCAGATATAAAACTATTGGGTATTACCATTCCTTATGGTAAGGAAATTACATTTGATAAACCATTGGGAAACAACAAAGATATTACGGCTACATATAGTTTTAGAGTTGATGAAAATGAACCTTCTACCATGCCGTATTGGTTGAGTAAACCCAATAATGGCGGCTTATTTTCTGTTGCTGATAAATCCCTTATCGGGCTACCGGAACAAACAAAAAAATTAAAAGTTTCATTTAGCTTATCAATTTTTGAAACGCCATTAAAAATTGATAGAGAAATTGTTTATAAATACAATGACCCGGTACGCGGAGAGGTGTATGAACCTTTTGAAATAGTCCCTAAAGCTGCCGTAAGCACAGATAAAAAAGTAGTAATTTTTGATGTTGATAGCCCTAAAACAATAAGCGTAAAAGTGACGGCATTAACAGATAATGTAAGCGGTAGTCTGGCCTTAAGGGCACCTTCCGGATGGACTGTGCAACCTAGGCAGGTAGCCATACAAAACTTATCCAAATCATTGATAAAAACGGTCTATTTTCAGGTTACGCCACCGGAAAGGCAGCAATCGGTTGTTTTGGAACCTGTTTTTACTTCCAATGGCATTGATTATACCAAAGAAAGAACAATAATCAATTTTGAACACATTCCTAAACAAACTGTGTTCTTACCCGCTACGGTTAAAGCCGTTCGTATCCCTGTTAAAACCGTGGGTAAGAAAATTGGTTATGTGCCCGGTGCCGGTGATAAAATTCCGGAAAGCCTTGGGGAAATAGGTTTTGTTGTTACCCAAATAGACCCGTTTGGTATCAGTCCTGAAAGACTTCAGGAATTTGATGCTGTTGTTCTTGGAATAAGGTTGTATAATGTTGACGATAATGCAAAAAAATATCAGGCTAAGTTGCACGAATACGTAAAGCGAGGCGGAACGCTCATTGTACAATACAATACCAGTAGGGGGTTAAAAGTAGATAATATAGCACCGGTGCCATTGCAGTTGTCCAGAGACCGTGTATCTCAGGAAGATGCTCCTGTAAAACTATTAGACCCTAAACACCCCATATTAAATTTTCCTAATAAAATTACAGAAAAAGATTTTGAAAATTGGGTACAGGAACGCGGTTTGTACTTTGCCGGCCAATGGGACAATACTTTTACCCCGTTACTTGCTATGCATGACAAAGGTGAGTCAACTAAGAAAGGCAGCCTTTTGGTAGCTGATTACGGTAAAGGAAAATTTATATACACCGGACTCAGTTTCCTTAGAGAATTACCGGCAGGTGTGCCTGGTGCATACCGTTTATTTGCCAATTTAATTGCAGCCGGAAAACAGAATAAATAAACCCAACACATTATGAGCTTAAAAAGGAATACTTGGTTACCTGTTTACACTTGGGTACTCTTGGCTAATATAGCCTATTTTGTGATGTTTTATATCCTCATGCAATATTTTTAATAATAATCTCAGATGATAGTTATTTATTCAAAAGACAAGATGATTTCAAATAAATAATTACAATACTCAAATTCTTAAAGAAGAATAAATGCACAAAATAGATTGGATAATTTTAATAACCACCCTACTGTTTATTGTAATTTATGGCGTGTATAAAACCAGAGGCAGTAAAAATGTCAACGATTTTATAAAAGGGGGCAACAAAGCCCGATGGTGGACTATCGGCCTGTCGGTGATGGCTACACAAGCCAGTGCCATTACGTTTTTATCTACGCCGGGGCAAGCTTTTTATGATGGTATGGACTTTGTTCAGTTCTATTTTGGGTTACCCATAGCCATGATTGTCATTTGTATTGTATTTATTCCCATTTATCACCGGTTAAAGGTTTATACCGCTTATGAGTATCTCGAAGGAAGGTTTGATTTAAAAACACGTTCGTTGACTGCCCTGTTGTTTTTGCTTCAACGTGGTTTGTCTGCGGGTATTACCATTTTTGCCCCGGCCATTATACTATCGGCTGTGTTAGGTTGGAATCTGGTTACATTGAATATTATTATTGGCCTTTTGGTCATTATTTATACCGTGTCTGGAGGTACCAATGCGGTAAGTGTTACCCAAAAACAACAAATGATGGTGATTTTTATCGGAATGTTTGTGGCTTTTTTTCTGATTCTGAGAGATTTGCCGGAAAACATTAATTTTTCCAATGCCCTTTCTATAGCCGGTGCCAGTGGAAAGATGGAAATTCTTGACTTTTCTTTTGATTTAAATAATCGTTATACTGTATGGAGTGGGATTATTGGCGGTAGTTTTTTGGCTTTGTCCTATTTTGGAACCGATCAAAGCCAGGTTCAGCGGTACCTTTCCGGTAAGTCCGTAAGGGAAATGCGGCTAGGGCTGTTGTTCAATGCGTTTTTAAAAGTACCCATGCAGTTTTTTATCTTGCTAATAGGTGTTATGGTTTTTGTTTTTTATCAATTTAACCCATCACCATTAAACTATAATCCTGCGGCTACCAAAGCCGTTTTAAACTCTTCTTACGCAGAAGATTACCAAGTCCTTCAAGATGAACAACGATTGCTGTTTGACGCAAAAAAAGAATTGCTTAATTATTATGTAGAGCAAGGCCGGCCGGAACCAATTGCAAAAGAAATAATGGCGGCATATCAGGCAGAAAAAGAAAACCGGATGGCGGCGAGAGAACTTATAGATTTATCTGAAAAAGAACACAACATAAAATTGGAGTCAAATGACAAAGATTATATGTTTATCCATTTTATTATCAATAATTTACCCAGAGGAATTATAGGCTTGTTATTGGCGGTTATCCTGTCAGCGGCCATGTCTTCTACGGCATCGGAACTCAATGCTTTGGCATCTACTACTACGGTAGATTTATACAAAAGGAGTATAAAGCAAAACCAATCAGAATATCACTATTTAAAGGCTTCTAAATGGTTTACTGTGTTGTGGGGGTTACTGGCAATTTTAGTAGCGAGTATTGCCAATTTGTTTGACAATCTTATACAACTGGTAAATATTATAGGTTCTTTGTTTTACGGGAATGTACTGGGGATATTTTTGTTGGCATTTTTTATAAAATTTATAAAAGGCAGGGCAGTGTTTTTTGCTGCCATTCTCACCCAAATTCTTCTTTTTGCCATTTACTATTTTGCCATTTTTAGGTTAAAACAATTAAATGAACAGCCTATTTTCAGCTTTTTATGGTTAAATGTGGTAGGAAGTGTTTTGGTGATTATCTTAGCCATTATTTTTCAAAAAATAAACAGACAAACAAACTAAATATTATGAGTATGAATTTTAAAATGACATGCAGGGTTTTTATGGCAGGGTTTATAATCTTTAATTTAACTTATGCCCAACGGCCGATAGAGTTTGTAAACCCGTTTATTGGAACGTCTAACTTTGGGGCTACCCATCCCGGAGCGATAGCTCCACGAGGGATGGCAAGCGTATCGCCATTTAACGTAGCCGGTAAACAAAATAAACTGGAAAAAGACAGCCGATGGCTATCCAATCCTTATGTTTATGAAAATACTTTTTTAACCGGTTTTTCTCATGTTAATTTAAGCGGTGTAGGTTGCCCGGATTTGGGGGTAATTTTGGCCATGCCTACTACAGGAGATATAGAGATAGACCATTTAAAATATGGTTCTGCCTATACTGATGAAAAAGCGTCTGCCGGATATTACAGCAACGTTCTGAAAAAGTACAAAATAAAAACGGAGATGACCGCAACCACTCGTACCGGTGTGAGCAATTACCATTTTCCGGCAGGAAAAGCCAATATTTTAATTAATTTGGGCTTAGGATTGACCAATGAGCAGGGAGCAATGGTAAAAATGGTTTCCCCTACCGAAATAGAAGGAATGCGAAATGTAGGTAGTTTTTGTTATTACAAACCCAATGAAACCTATCCGGTGTATTTTGTAGCTAAAGTGGACAAGTCTGCCGAAACGTTTGGTATCTGGAAAAAAACACAACAGTATCAGGGAGAAGAAGCACAATGGATGGGCTATAACGGTAAAACCCGATGGTATAAAAATTATTATCAGGAAGTGGTTGGTGACAGCATTGGGGCGTATTTCACATATAATTTTAAACAACCAACATCTGTTACTTTAAAAGTGGGCATTTCTTATGTGAGTATTGAAAATGCGAGAGAAAATCTCAAAAAAGAAACAACCGGCAAATCCTTTGTGGAATTGCAAATGCAAAATGCCGTAGTTTGGAATGAATACTTGTCTAAAATAAAGGTTGAGGGTGGTACCTTAGATGATAAAAAGGTCTTCTATACCGCACTTTACCACACTTTAATTCATCCTAATATCCTCAGTGATGTCAACGGTGAATACCCTCAAACGGGTACGAGAAAAACCAGAAAAGCAAAAGGCCAGCGATATACCGTTTTTTCGTTTTGGGATACCTATAGAAATTTACATCAATTGATGACCTTGGTTTATCCCAATCAACAGTTGGATATGGTAAAAAGTATGTTAGATATATATGATGAAAGCGGCTGGTTGCCCAAATGGGAACTCAACAGCGTAGAAACTACTACCATGGTAGGAGATCCTGCCGGAATAGTCTTGGCCGATACTTATCTAAAAGGTATTAAAAATTTTGATGTAAAAAAGGCTTATGAAGCTATGGTAAAAAGTGCAACACAGATTAATGATAATCCCTTGCGGCCGGGAATTAGAAACTATTTAACCAAAGGCTATCTTACTTCCGATGAAAACGGTTCAGTATCTACCACTCAGGAATATAATATCAGCGATTTTGCGATAGCACAATTGGCCAAAGCGATTGGAAAAGATGATGATTATGAGCGTTTTAAAGCCCGGTCTGTAACGTATAGGAATCTGTTTGACAAAGATTTGGACTTACTCCGCCCAAAAAATGCCGATGGTTCATGGTACAGTCCTTTTGACCCGACAGCAGGGGCTAATTTTGAAAAAAATGTAGGTTTTATTGAAGGCAATTCCTGGCAATATAGTTTTATGGTTACCCATGATGTAAAAGAATTGATTCAGATGATGGGCGGTAGTGGAAAATTTACCGAACAACTCCAATGTGTTTTTGATGCCGGCAATTTTGATATGGCCAATGAACCCGATATTGCCTATCCGTATTTATTTAACTATGTAAAAGGGGAAGAGTACCGTACACAGAATACCGTTAAAATGCTAAGGGAAAAATATTTTAGAAACTATTCTGCCGGCCTTCCCGGAAATGATGATACCGGCACTATGTCTGCTTGGATTATTTACAGCATGATGGGCTTTTATCCGGTAGTGCCTGCAACTACAGAATATACTTTAACTACTCCGGTTTTTGATAAGATTACCATATCTTTAGATAGTAAATATTATCCCGGTAGGGTATTGGTAATAGAAAAATCCGGAATTGGAAATATTGATGAAATTTTGTTAAATGGCGAAAAATACAAATCCTATTTTATAAATCACGAAACATTGGTAAATGGTGCCAGATTGACATTTCTGTTAAAAGAAAGGTAGGTTTGTTTTAGGCCTTGGGAAGATTGTCTCATTTCATTATTTGGGTTTAATTTGTTTATTGCTAATTAATTATTAAAATTTAAACAGTTGAGGAATCTATTTTATTTTTTTGTATTACTATTAAACATTCTGTTATTATCCTGCGAAACCAATCAAATTATTTTAGCAGAGAATGGAAAAACAAACTATGAGATAATTTATGCTAATGATGCATCTGAAACCGAAAAAAATGCTGCCCTGTTGTTGGCGAACTATTTACAACAAATTACCAGGGCTGATTTTAAAGTTGAGCCCGAAAAAGGACAACATGCCGATAAGCATAAAATTTATATTGGCCAGATAAAAGATAATAAAAAGGCATCTGAAAGAATTGCTATTTATTCAGATCAGATGAATGTTTATATTACCGGAGGTTCTGTTGAAGCTAAGGTTGAGGCGGTTTATGTTTTTATTGAAGAATTTATGGGTGTTAAATGGTTTGCTCCGGATGCTGAGTTTGTGCCTAATGAAGCCGAACTTAAATTTCCAAAAGATTTGTCTTATGATTATATACCACCTTTTACTACCCGTACCGTCCATGCAAGGTTGTTTTATGACGATAGTACTTTTGCCGATAAATTACGGGTAACCCACAATGCCTTTCCCGGCTATGTACCCACGGCCAGAGTACATACTTTTCATAAATTTTTACCGCATGAAAAATTTTACAAAAATCATCCGGAATATTATGCCCTTAGAAATGGCAAGCGATTGCCCACTCAGTTATGTTTGACCAATGAAGCTGTTTTAAACATAGTAAAAGATTCAGTGGCTTCGTTATTTAAACAATTTCCGCAATCAAAGGTTATTTCTGTAAGTCAGGATGATAATACGGGCTATTGCCAATGTGAGAATTGTACAGCTATTGATACAAAAGAAGAAAGTCTGGCGGGTACAATCATCCATTTTGTAAATAAAATTGCCGAAAATTTTCCCGATAAGACCATCTCTACTTTAGCCTATCAACATACCCGTAAACCTCCAAAGAAGATAAAGCCATTGGATAATGTATTGATTACACTGTGTTCTATTGAATGTGATCGTAGTGAATCTATCTCAAAAAAATGTAAAGATTTTGCCAAGGATTTAAGAGGTTGGAGTAGAATAACAGACAACATCAGAATTTGGGATTATACTACGCAATTTACCAACTTTTTGGCTCCATTTCCTAATCTGCGTACGTTACAGGCTAACATTCAATTATTTAGAGATAATAATGCCAAATGGGTTTTTGAACAGCACAGTTATAATCCCAGTGAATTGTTTGAGTTACGGGCCTATGTTACTGCAAAATTATTATGGAATCCCAATGCAGACTTTGATAAATTAATTTCTGAATTTACTGATGGCTATTATGAAGAAGCCGGGGAATATGTAAAAAAATACATAGACCATATTCACCGTGAATTGGAGAAACACCCTGATTTCTTTCTTTTTCTTTACGGAGATCCGTCACAGGCTTTTGACAAATATCTAAATCCTAAATTATTAGCTGCTTACGAACAATATTTTAATGATGCTGAAAAAGCCGTAGCTCAAAAACCCCAAGTATTGCAACGTGTAAAAGAAGCCCGATTGGGTGTTGATTTTGCTATTTTGGAAATGGCAAAACAGCAGTTGGATTCTACCTTTTCCTTAACTGTTGTACAAGACGGAAAGAAAATAGAAAACCCATATATCAGGAATAAATTGGAAGCGTTTTACAGCACTGTAAAATTAGCTGATATTCAAAAGCTTAATGAGATGGGATATACTTTTAAAGAATATTACCAAGGCTATAAAAAGACCATAGCTGTGGCAACTCAACCCAATAAAGCTAAAGGAAAGAAAGTAACCTTGCTTACCCAACCTAAAAAATATGCCAATGAAGACCCGAAAACCTTGACAGATGGGGCTTTGGGCGGTAATAATTTTTATGCAAATTGGCTGGGTTTTGAAGGTAATGACATGGAGGCAGTCATAGATTTGGAAACCGAACAGGAAATAAGCAGTATTTCCACGGCATTTTTACAAGTTACCAATCATGTAGTTTTTTACCCGCTTAAAGTAAGTTATTATTTCGCAGGCCATGATAAAAATTATAAAAGACTTACAGTAATAAATAACGATAATCCGCTCAATAAAAACAGTAAGGTAAATGATATTAAATACTATCGCACTACTTTTCCACCGGTAAAGGCTCAATATATAAAAATAATAGCTAAAAATATGAAAACTGCCCCTTACTGGCATCACGCTGCCGGGCTACCCGCCTGGATTTTCACTGATGAAATAATTGTGAATTAAATCTTTATCTCTATTTCTTAAATATTTCCTAAAAAAATGTTATCTGTCGATAGTAATTTGTCATATGTCGAAAATATTTATGTATGACAAAAAGGTTGTGTATATTCGTTTCGTTAATTTTAACTCAAAAATGAAATTTTATGAATAAACAATTATTTAAGTTGTTGTTTGTATGTTCTTTTTTTGCTTTTCAAAGCATTTTGGCTCAAATAACAATAACAGGAACAGTAACAGACGCTTCAGACGGCACTTCACTGCCGGGAGTGAATGTTGTAGAAAAAGGTACCACTAATGGTGTTACCACAGATTTTGACGGGAATTATTCCATACAAGTTAGTGAAGGATCTAT
>PDQE01000080.1 GCA_002747735.1 Flavobacteriales bacterium
TTTTTTTATTACATAGCAGTGCTACAAAATCAAAAAAAGACAAAAACAGGACGGAAAACAGCAATTTTTTAGCCAATTTCAAAAAGTTTAAATCACTTCTGTATTTAAATTTAATACAATTTACAGGAATAAGATATATTTGCACCTTATTTATAGCAAATGGGGAAAATAAAACTAAAAAACATACGGCTCTATGCCTACCATGGCTGTATGGATGAAGAAGGAAAAATAGGGTCGGAATATCGTGTAGATTTAATTGTTAAAACAGATTTGTCTAAATCGGCTAAAACGGACTTATTAAAAGATACGGTAGATTATGTAAGCCTTAATCGCATTGTTAAAGAAGAAATGTTAGTGCGTACCAAACTATTAGAAACCGTAGCAGACAAGATTTTAAGCCGTATTTTTAAAGAACACAGCAGTATTAAAATGGCCGAAGTAAAAGTTGCCAAACTCAATCCACCCATTGGCGGCAATGTGGCAAAAGTGGTTTTGGAAATGAAAAGAAAGAGATAAATTCTTTGTCAAAAACTGACTTTTTGTACTATCCACTTTAAAAACGTTATAATTTTATGTAAATTTGCAACCTATTTTTAATGGCGTCGTGGCCGAGTGGCTAGGCGGAGCTCTGCAAAAGCTTATACAGCGGTTCGAATCCGCTCGACGCCTCTTTATTAGATATGAGACACTAATCAGACTATTTACAATATTGATTATCAGTTGATTAATTTATGAAAAAATCCTTAATGAGGTTTTCACAAATCATAACTTAAATAATTGGAAATCAATTTTTATTTTTAAAAATCTATCAAAATACTACTGATTGGTTACAATATGGGATTTTCATATCTATTTTAATTGAAAGATGACCATATATCCAATTGAAACAGGGAATTTTAAATTAGACGGAGGTGCCATGTTTGGTGTTGTTCCCAAGGTTTTATGGCAAAAAACCAATCCGGCAGATAATAATAATCTCATAGATATGGCCATGCGGTGCCTGCTTATAGAAGATGGCAACCGGCTCATTCTTATAGACAACGGCCTTGGCAATAAACAATCTGAGAAGTTTTTTGGATATTACTATTTATACGGAGAGGCTACATTGGATAAATCTTTAAACCAACTGGGGTTTACCAAAGATGACATTACCGATGTCTTTTTAACCCATCTTCATTTTGATCACTGCGGTGGCAGCATTCAATTAAATAATACTAAATCCGGCTATGAACCGGCCTTTAAGAATGCAAAATTTTGGAGTAATAGAGACCATTGGCAGTGGGCTACAGTTCCTAATGCCCGTGAAAAAGCCTCATTTTTAAAAGAGAATATTTTACCAATTGAAGAAAGTGGCCAACTCTATTTTATCGATTTACTTAAAGATGATTATATAGAAAATTCACCACTTAATTTTGGCATTCTCTTTGTAAACGGACATACAGACAAACAAATGATTCCGCATATACAATACAAAGGAGAAACCTTGGTTTTTACGGCAGATTTACTGCCCACTACCGGCCACATCCCACTACCTTATATAATGGGCTATGACACCCGTCCGCTATTAACGCTGAACGAAAAAGAAAAATTTTTAAATTTGGCGGCAGATAAGAATTTTAAACTCTTTTTAGAACACGATGCCTACACTGAAATTTGCACGGTAAAACATACGGAAAAAGGGGTAAGATTAGATAAAAAATATACTTTTAACCAAATATTTAATTAAATAACAAAAATGAAAATTTTTAAATCCATTTCAATAGGCTTTTTAACGGCCACTCTATTATTAAGTTGTGGGTCTAGCAAAACGGCCTCAACAAATACCACTGCTAATGATGCTGCTACCAAAGCAACAGAGGAACTTCTGATAGTTACCGCTACGGATAGTGTAGTTCCAAGAAAAGCCGAAATGACACGTGAAGAAATTTACGCATGGCCACACATGGATATTTTTACCGATTCCGTGCCGGGAATGAGTTTGGAAAAAGCCTACAAATTTCTGGAAGGCAAACCACATAAAAAGATAATTGTAGGTGTTATTGACTCCGGAGTAGATATTGAACATGAAGATTTAAATGATGTCATCTGGGTAAACGAAGATGAAATTCCAGACAATGGCATAGATGATGATAACAATGGCTATATAGATGATGTCCACGGATGGAATTTCCTTGGAGGCGAAAAAGGAACATCTAACCCGGAACAACTTGAAATGACCAGAATGGTAAAACGTTGGCAACCAAAATTTGAAGGTAAAACCATTGCAGAAATAGCTCCTAAGGATACTACAAACTATAATCTATACCTTAAACTAAAGCAAAAGGTAAAGGAGAAATCTGAAAATGCCATGGATCAAAAGGCCAAATATACCGCTCTAAAAAACATGATTATCAAGGCCAATGATACCGTAAAAAAAGTTTTGGGAGATAAGGAAATGAATGTGGACAACTTAAATGCTTTAAAATTTGATGACCCCGCCTTAATGCAAGGAAAAATGATTATGATGCAGATTATAGGCCACGGCGAAACCATTGAAAAAGCTTATGAAGATTTAGACGGTGCTGTTAATCACTATAAAAATCAAGCTGAATCTCAGTATAAAATAGATTTTGATGGCAGAGTAGCCGGAGACAACCCATATGACATCACAGACATTGGTTATGGAAATTCGTACGTCATTGGTTCTAAAGACGATGAAAGTCATGGGACACACGTATCCGGTATTATTGCTGCAGAACGCAATAACGGCATTGGTATGAATGGTGTTACCAATAATTTGGAAATTATGGCTGTAAGAGCCGTACCAGACGGTGACGAGTACGATAAAGATGTAGCACTTGCCATTAGGTATGCAGCGGATAACGGTGCTAAGGTGGTAAATATGAGTTTTGGGAAGAGTTATTCACCTAATGCAGAATGGGTCTATGATGCCATTAAATACGCTGAGGAAAAAGATGTTTTATTAGTTCATGCTGCCGGAAATGACGGTGCAAACATAGACGTGGATGAAAACTACCCCAATGACTCCAAAGACAAAATAAACGAGTTTGCCGATAATGTAATTACCGTTGGAGCGATGTCGCGTAATTTTGATGAAAATTTATTGGCTTCTTTTTCTAACTACGGAAAAATAAATGTAGATGTTTTTGCACCCGGTTTAGAAATTTATTCAACCTATCCAAAAAATGAATATGAAATCTCACAAGGCACATCTATGGCGGCTCCACAAGTAGCCGGCGTAGCAGCAAAAAACTGATTTCTCTACACTTTCGGTTTCTGGCAGAATATTAAATGCTTATAATGCCGTAAAACTAGCCGAGAAAATGGTAAATAAGCGGTAATTTTAAAAAACTATTGAAAGAATAAGCGGACGCTGTTTGGCGTTCGCTTTTTTTTGGTATTAATCTTGATATTGGTAAATTGCACTATCTATAAAATCATCCTCTTATGAACAAAATTTTATTTTTCTTTGTATTGCTATCTTACTTTTTTACTTATACCCAAAACAGTTCCTATTGGCAACAAAAGGCTGAGTATTTCATGGAAATAGATATGGACGTAAAAACATATCAATATTCAGGCAAGCAAAAAATTGTATATACCAATAATTCACCCGATACGCTTTCGGTAGTGTTTTATCACCTGTTTTTTAATGCCTTTCAACCCAACAGTGAAATGGATATTAGATTGCAAAACATAAAAGATCCGGATGACAGAATGGTCAATAACACCGGCACTAGAGAAAAACCGGTTCTTGAAAGTAGAATTTCCAAATTAAAAGCGGATGAGATAGGCTATATAAAAGTAAATTCACTAAAACAGGACAATGCCATTATAAATTTTACAGAATACGGAACGGTTTTAAAAGCTACGCTAAACCAACCGTTATTACCGGGAGCATCAACCAATTTGGCCATGGATTTTACCGGACAAGTACCTTTACTAATAAGGCGAGCAGGCAGAAACAGCAGTGAAGGCGTTGCCCTTTCTATGGCACAATGGTATCCAAAACTCGCCGAATACGACTTTGAGGGCTGGCATGCCAATGCTTATATAGCAAGGGAGTTTCATGGTGTATGGGGCAACTTTGATGTAAAAATTACCATTGATAAAGATTATGTTATTGGTGGATCCGGATATTTACAAAACCCCAATGAAATAGGTCACGGTTATGAAACCGGAAAAGTAAATCGGCCTAAAGGCGATAAGCTCACCTGGCATTTTAAAGCCCCCAATGTACACGACTTTATCTGGGCGGCAGACCCCGACTACATCCATGATAAAATTACAGGAGAAAATGATGTAACACTACATTTTTTCTATAAAAAATCACTAAAAAAAGAATATTTGGAAAACTGGAAGAAGTTACAACCAAAAACGGTTGAATTATTGGCTTTTTTCAATAAAAATATCGGGGCATATCCTTATGAGCAATACTCAATAATACAAGGTGGCGACGGCGGCATGGAGTATGCCATGTGTACTTTAATTAGCGGAGAACGCAGTTTTGGCAGTTTGGTAGGTCTCACTGCACACGAATTTGCCCATTCTTGGTTTCAATTTGTATTGGCTACTAATGAGCAAAAACACGAATGGATGGATGAAGGTTTTACCTCGTACATTTCGGATTTGGCTATGGACAAAATTATGCAAAAAGAGCAGAAAAATCCATGGTTAAGTTCATACCAAGGTTACCAATATCTCGCCAAATCCGGCTTAGAAGAACCGCAAACCCTGCACGCAGACAGATACGAATACAACTTTGCTTACGGTGCTTCGGCATATAATAAAGGAACTGTATTTTTAACTCAATTAGGTTATATTATCGGCCAGGATAATCTGCAAAAAACGTTAAAGCGATATTATACTGATTTTAAATTTAAACATCCTACCCCTAATGATTTTATAAGAGTAGCAGAAAAAGTAAGCGGCTTACAACTTTGGTGGTATCTCAATTATTGGATTCAGACCACTGCCACCATAGATTACGCCGTTAAAGAAGCAAGCGGTAACACTATTATTTTAGAAAGAATTGGGAAAATGCCCATGCCTATTGAGTTAAAAGTTACCTACTCAGATAATAGCACAGAAAATTTTTACATTCCTTTACAAATGATGTATGGTAAAAAAGAAACTGAGGCTACTGTACTTAAAAATTGGTCGTGGACATCACCTACCTATACTTTTAAAACAAAGAAAACGATAAAAAATATAGAAATAGACCCCAGTGGATTATTGGCAGATATCAACAGGGATAATAACACCCTTAGATAATACCATTTCCACCTTAAAATTACTCAATAAAATGTGTATTTTTAAAGCAGAACTGGTATAAGTAGGCTACAGGCAAAAAGATTAACCCATCCAACCATAATACCATTTAAACATTAAAATGAGCCATAAAAAGTTTACATAAGTTTTGATTAAAAGTGATTGATTTTATAAGTTCTGGATCTAGATTGTTATTTACAAAATCGTATAACCATTGTTTTATATTATCTAGCGTTTTGAATACCTTATTCTTGTAGTACTGTTTTA
>PDQE01000060.1 GCA_002747735.1 Flavobacteriales bacterium
CTGGCCAATGAGAATTTCATCACCAATAGTGATTATTTCTGCTTTAATGTCCATCTGTAATAAGTAATAATTAAGGACAAAGATAAGGTAAATAACAGTTTGAAATATTTAATTATCGCCATTGTCCTTTATAAATTTTTACAACATGTGGTTTTAAGAGTTTTATTCCTGTTTTTTCTATGGGGTTTGATGCAAAACCAATAAATATTGCCATCAAACTATCGATAAGCAGTAAAAAACACTTTGAAAAGAAGGATAGATGTGGTCGTGCCTGTTAGACTATATCAACCTGAATTCGATTAATATTGTGACCACAGCTTTCTTTATTTTTGATTAGAAATTTTATGAAATTTTCGAGTAATATGAGATGTTACGAGGAGATTTCGGGAAATTTATGGCAAAAAGAAGAAAGTCTTAACAAGAAACGTATATAACACCTCATCTTTGCACTTAAAAACCTTTGAAATATAATGATGAATTTTTGTGATAGATAAGGCGTGAAAATTAAGTATAGATAGCTATGATTTATTTTTACAACGCAGTATAGCTTAAAAAGGCACATTTTATTGAGTAATTTTGATGCAGAAATGGTATTAAGTACAAATCTAAAGTATTCTATACGTTCTGTGAAAACAATATTAACCGAATTCAGGCTATCAGTATTTTTAAATTCTATGAGACTCCGGTATAGGTCTCCAAAACCTTGTAGTTTTCTGTTGTTATTAGATTAAACCGTTTTTGCAATAATTATTTATCAACAAATGGCTCAACCCAATTGATTGCCAGACGAATTAGGGAACTGAACATTTTTTGTGAGATTTTTCCTTATAACAAAAAGCAAATTGATTACACCACCTACAAAGCTGTTATTTTATCAGGAAGTCCCAGTTCAGTGAACGCAGCTTTGGCTCCGAAAATAGATTTGGATGCTATAAGAGGTAAAATGCCTTTATTGGGTATCTGTTATGGAGCCCAGTATTTGGTAAAAGCCTATGGTGGCGAAGTAGGGGACTCCTCCACACGAGAATATGGCAGGGCGAGATTACATAAAATTTCAGGAGAAAATCCTTTGTTGGAAAACATTCCCGAAGGCAGTCAGGTATGGATGAGTCATTCAGATACCATAAAAAAACTACCGGAAGACTTTGTGAATATAGCATCTACCGAAGATGTTGAAGAAGCTGCATTTTTTATAAAAGGACAGAGAACTTACGGTATTCAGTTTCATCCGGAAGTATATCACACTACAGATGGCAAAAAGTTATTAGAGAATTTTCTTGTGAATGTTGCGGGATTGGAACAATCTTGGACACCGGACTGTTTTGTGTCTTTAACGGTATCAGAACTCAAAGAAAAATTGGGTAATGACAAGGTAGTTCTGGGAATCTCCGGTGGTGTAGATTCCTCTGTGGCAGCAGTGTTATTAGATAAGGCTATTGGCAAAAATTTATATTGTATCTTTGTCAATAACGGTTTGTTGCGAAAGCATGAATTTGAACAAGTATTAGGTCAGTACAAAGGCATGGGACTCAATGTTAAGGGTGTGGATGCATCGGCACGGTTTTTGAAAGCCTTAAGAGGAATTTCGGAGCCTGAGTTAAAAAGAAAAGCCATTGGTAATACGTTTATAGAGGTTTTTGATGATGAGGCTCACAAAATAGAAGATGTAAAATGGTTAGCTCAGGGTACTATTTATCCGGATGTTATTGAGTCCGTTTCGGTTACAGGAGGGCCTTCTGCCACTATTAAGAGTCATCATAACGTAGGCGGATTGCCGGATTTTATGAAGTTAAAAGTGGTAGAGCCATTGCGAATGATTTTTAAAGATGAAGTGCGGAGAGTGGGTAAGTCATTGGGTATGCCAAAAGATTTATTGGGTAGGCATCCTTTTCCCGGGCCAGGTTTAGGAATTAGGATATTAGGTGATATTACCGCCGATAAAGTAGCTATGCTGCAAGAAGTAGATCATATTTTTATCAGCGGATTGAGAAAATGGAATTTGTATGATGAAGTGTGGCAAGCCGGCTCCATGTTGCTGCCCGTAAATGCCGTTGGTGTTATGGGAGATGAACGGACGTATGAAAAAGTGGTAGCCCTAAGGGCGGTAACTTCTACTGATGGCATGACAGCAGACTGGGTAAATTTTCCTCATGAATTTTTACAGGAAATATCAAACAAAATTATCAATAACGTAAAAGGTGTAAACAGAGTAGTTTACGATATTAGCTCTAAGCCTCCCGCGACTATTGAATGGGAGTAAATGTAAAAAAAGTATAGAATTTAAATAAAAATTATGCAAAAACTTAAGGTTTTCATAGTTGTTTTACTATTGCAATTTTCCGTGCTTTATGCACAAGAAAAACCTTATACTACGTATAAAGTTACCAAGGGAGAAACGCTATATGGCCTCACTAAGAAATTTAATATAGATAAAAACGAATTACTTCGTTTAAATCCGGATATTCGTAATAATGCGGTTAAGGTAGATCAGGTAATTGTGATACCAAATAAAAATTTTAAACCTGTTCCGGATGTAAACAAAGGCGATTATATCAAAGATGGTTTTGTTTATCATAAAGTGTTACCCAAAGAGAATTATTTTAGGCTGCGAAAAAAATACGGAGTTTCCAAAAAAACTTTACGAAAGTATAATGATATCCTAAAATATGACGATTTAAAAGTAGGGCAAATTATAAGAGTACCTCAAAAAGCCGGCTATGATGTGGATGAGGAAAAAGCCACAAAACCAGATAAGAAAAAAAAGCCCTATCTGGTAAAATCTAAAGAAACCAAGCTTATGATAGCCCGAAGATATGGTATTACGGTGGAGGAATTGGAAGAGATTAACCCCGAAATTAAAAATGGATTAAAGGCAATAACCATTATTTTGGTGCCTAATACGAAAGAAATTCCCAGTGAAGATGACAAGTTTTTAGTCCATCAATTAGAAAAAGGAGATAACCTGTTTAGACTTAGCCAAAAGTTTGATATTTCGCGAGATCAGTTGATAGAAACCAATCCTTTTTTAGAAGATGGTGTTAAGGTAGGGGCAGTGATTAAAATTCCTAAAGAACCCAAAATGGATGCGGATGCTAAATTGGACGACAGGTCATTGGCAGGTAAATCTTTAAATATTGCGATAATGTTGCCGTTTACTAATGGGAAAAAATTGGATTTTGAGAAAGACAGGACGCTTAATATTGTAACTGACTTTTATCTGGGAGCCATTATGGCTTTGGACTCCATAAAAAAACATGGGCTTTCCGTCAATGTAAATGTAATTGACAATAAAAATAGTAAAACAGCTATTGCCAATGCCGTTAAAACTCGGAATTTTATTGATTTAGATGCAGTAATAGGCCCTTTATTTACCAATAATGTTAAGTATCTTACACAATATTTAAATCGGACGGACGTGGCAGTAATTTCGCCGGTATCTTCGCAGAGCCATACTACTTTTGCTACCCGAAATTTGGTACAAGATACACCTACAGAGTGGATTCTGAGAAATAGTATGCTCAATTATATAAAAGAGACCTATAATGGTGAAAATTTGGTGGTATTTACTGATGAAATTGCTGAAAACAAAGCCAATTTTGATCAACTCATCAGCGATCTTAATGCGATGGATAGTTTGAAAGAAGTAGCAGTTTTAACACCTGAAGAAGGCTATATAAAACCCGAACTTTTTAGAAAAAATATTAAAAAGAAGAAAGAAAATTGGTTTGTAATACTTACAAAAGACCCTAATGTAACTGCTGATGTGGTGCAAAATCTTGGTGTAATGTCAAAACAAGACAGCATTACCTTATTTTCTTTATACAATACAGAAGACTTAGAAAAGTTACAAAATCAGCATTTGGCAAGGGTTAATTACCATTATCCTGCAGCCAATTTTATTAATTACGAAAATAAAAAAGTACAGCAGTTTATAAATAAGTATAAAACTAAGAATTATATAGAGCCTTCTGAATTTGCTTTTAAGGGATTTGATGTAACCTATGATGCTTTGGTGCGTTTGGCTATTTTTAAATTTCCCGATTTTGCTTTTGCCAATGGAGTTACACAAAGGCTTAGCAGTAAGTTTGCATACAATAAGGATAATACCGGAAGTTTTGTGAATAAAGGCGTGTATATTATAAAGTATAACGGTTTAAAGAGAGTAGCTGTAAAACAAAATCCTTCGCCGGAAAAAACAGTCGGAAAAAATTAATGATGTGGTTTTCTCTGTTTTTTATACGCTTAAATTTTATTAGTTAGTTAATAATAAGCATAATAACTCATTTTTTACTTCTAACCGAAAATGAGATAAAAATTATTATTATACCAAATCTAATATATAATGCTATATTGGATTTGGGTGTAAACTTTCAGTTATACAAGGCAAAAAACGCAGACATAGTCTTAGCTATGGCGAGTATTTTTAACGTAGTAGAAGTAAAAATTTATGTAGCATTATATATTAGATTTGGTATTAGAAGCTACTGAGTAGTTATTAAGCTCTTATTTTTGTCAGTGCATTACTCCCAATAAATGCTGCTTATCTTATACCAACATCAACACCGGATTCTCTATATACTCTTTTAAAGTTTGCAAAAACTGTGCTCCGGTTGCACCGTCCACAGTTCTATGATCACAGGCTAAGGTCATTTTCATGGTGTTGCCTACAACAATTTGACCATTTTTAACAATACGTTATGCCAAACATTCCCAGATTAGAAACAGTAAAAGTGCTGCCTTCCATTTCTTGGGGAGTCAATTTCTTGTTTCGTGCCTTGCCGGCGTATTCTTTTACGGCAGCATTAATTTGTGGTAGCGATTGTTCATTGGCAAATCGCAATACCGGTACTACCAATCCATCCTCAACGGCTACAGCTACACCAATATGTATGTGATGGTTGATTCTCATCTTATCATCAAACCATTGAGAATTAACTTGTGGATGCTTTTTTAATGCCAAGGCTACAGCTTTTATAACCATATCATTATAGGAAATTTTGGTGTCCGGCTGGCTGTTAAACTGCTCTCTAAAGGCAATGGCATTATCCATATTATACTCCACATTGAGGTAATAATGCGGAGCGGTAAACTTAGATTCTGCAAGCCTTTTGGCAATAACTTTACGCATTTGCGAATTGTTTATCTCTTCATAATGCTCCTCTCCGGAAGGTACAAAAGGCTGTGTGCCAACTCCTGCAACTGCAGGTGTAAAGTTTTCAATATCCCGTTTTATAATTCTACCACCATCGCCTGTGCCTTTTACCTGATTGAGATTAATTCCTTTTTCCTCCGCCAGTTTTTTGGCCAGAGGCGAAGCTATAATTCTACCACTGGTACTTGTTGTGGTAGGTTTTGGTGTGGGGGTGGTTACAGCTTGCTCTTTCTTTTCCGGCTGGCTGATTTTAGTTTCTTTTTCGGTTGCTTCTTTTTGGGGTTCTTCTTTGGATGTTGTTTCGCCGGATTTTTGAAAGCCCCTTTCTTTAATGGATTTTACCAATTCTTTAATGTCTGTGTCTTTTTTGCCAATAATGGCCAAAACACTATCCACCGGAGCGGTTTCCCCTTCTTTAATACCAATGTAAAGCAGGGTACCCTCATAAAAAGATTCAAATTCCATTGTGGCTTTGTCGGTTTCTATTTCTGCGAGGATTTCACCTTCTTTTACACTTTCCCCTTCCTTTTTTATCCACGTAGCTACGGTTCCTTCTTCCATGGTGTCACTCAACCGCGGCATGGTAATTATTTCTACTCCTTCCGGAACATTCACATTGGTTTTTTCTTTTATTTCTTCATTGGTTTCTGTTGCAGTCTCTTTCTTTTCTGCTTCTTTAACCGTTGTATTTTCATCTGAAGTGTTGATGCTTTCTAAAATTTTGGAAATATCTTCATTTTTTTCACCAATAATGGCCAAAAGGGTATCTACTTTTGCTGTATTTCCTTCATTTATACCAATATACAACAGCGTACCTTCGTGGAAAGATTCAAATTCCATTGTGGCTTTGTCGGTTTCTATTTCTGCTAAAATGTCACCTTCTTCAACGTGATCACCAACTTTTTTTAACCATTTGGCAACGGTGCCTTCTTCCATAGTATCACTTAAACGTGGCATATTTATAACTTCAGCCATATAAATTTATTTTTTAGATTATTTTTGTAAATATTCAAAACTCATATCTAACGTCTGTTCATCCACCGGCCTGTTTCATATCTGTTACAAACGATGTTTTAAAAAAGGATAATTTTTTTGTTCATAGACTACATCGTATAACAATTGCTTATCAGGAAATGGTGATTCTTCGGCAAATTTTTCGCATTCGTCCACCATAGCTTTTACTTCATTGTCTATTTTCTTAATCTCTTCTTTAGTGGCGTATTTTTCTTTTTGAATAACGTCTAATACTTGCTTTATGGGATCTATTTTTTTGTATTCTGCCACCTCATCTTTTGTTCTGTAATGTTGGGCATCACTCATAGAATGGCCTCTGTAGCGGTAGGTTTTTACCTCTAAGAAATAAGGGCCTTCTTTACGGGCGTGCTCAATAGCCTCGTACATGCCTTCAGCAACTTTTACCGGATTCATACCGTCCACCGGTTTACAAGGCATTTCATAACCTAAGCCCAATTTCCAGATGTCTTCATGGCTGGCAGTTCGTTTTACGGATGTACCCATGGCGTATCCGTTGTTTTCAACTACAAAAACTACCGGCAATTTCCATAACATAGCCAAGTTAAATGTTTCGTGCAACGAACCTTGCCTAGCCGCTCCATCGCCAAAAAAAGTTAAGGTAACGGCATCTCTACCATTGTATTTATCGGCAAAGGCAATACCGGCACCTAGCGGAATCTGGCCGCCTACTATACCATGGCCGCCGTAAAACCGGTGCTCTTTGGAGAATATGTGCATAGAACCGCCCATACCGTGAGAAGTTCCGGTTTCTTTACCATACAATTCTGCCATTACCCGCTTGGGATCTACGCCTAAGCCAATAGGTTGAACGTGGTTGCGATATGCCGTAATCATTTTGTCGCCTTTCTCATGGTTCATAGCGTGTAAGGCTCCTGCTAATACGGCTTCTTGCCCGTTATATAAATGTAAAAACCCTCTTACTTTTTGTTGGATGTAAACTTGGGCTAATTTATCTTCAAACTTTCGCCAGAAGAGCATGTTTTTATACCAATCCAGATAGGTTTGTTTAGTAATTTTCTTCATGTTATCGTTTAATAAAAGTTAAGAAACGGAAGTGCAAAAGTAGCAATTTGAAAGAAGTTTTAAAAGTATTAGAAATTTTTATTTTTATATTTTCTGTTTTTTATAACTATTCCCAGCCAATTCTCTAAAGTTTTTACCAGCAATAATTTTTCATTTCCTGTCATATTAGCTATTCTTGCATTGCCATGGTGTTTGTTGTTAAGAAAAAACCATAGGCTGTTTACTTTTCTATTTACCGGAACCGCCGAAGCACTCCATGTATCAATGCCGCCATAGATGTATATAAAATTATTGGCTTTATCAGATGCTAACCATTGGTTTACCTCTTGCAGAAGCTGGCCGTTAAAAGTAGTCTTTATTTTTTCGGGAACAAATGCTGCATGGGGGTTTTTATCTGTAGGCAAAGCTTTTAGTAAACCTTTAAAAGGCTTTGTTTCATAGCCGTAATAGCCCATCTCGGTAGCGGATTGATAGTAGTGAGAACCGTAAGCAGACATTGCTCTGTCACTAAAAAATGTTATGTCTGAGATGGATAGCAGATGCGATGCTAGTTTTTCAGGAGAGCTATTTTTGTCTGGAATGTTTTGGCAATTATGGCCATATTGCCAAAAGGAAAACGGATATTCTAAGACCGTATATTCAAAAGCCGCTTCCGGCGACAGATACGTGTACTCTGCCCTTGCCCCCAGACTGTAGAATTCCAGTAAAGGCTTAATTTGATTTTTCTTTTGCAAAACCGTTTTTTGGAAATCTTCAATTTTCTTTCGGCATTTTTTAGTACCTATGGTATCAAAAAAAGTATAAATACGTTTTTCTTCAAAAGATCTGTTAATAGGGGCAACATATGGTACGCTTACGTCTACGTCGTTAGGGTAGAAATATCTGTAAAAGATAGTGGTAGCACCGCCTTTGCTGATGCCAGTACTCAACCATTTGCCGGAATAGAGTTCTTTAAATAACCTGTTTATCCTATGCAGGTCTGCGGTAGCCTGTTTCAGATTAAGATAATCATAATCTACGGAATCCGGTATGCTTTCACCAAAAAATCTGTGTTCAACCATAATTTGGTTTGCATGGAGCAAATCAGTTAGTTCATAGATTACATTGGAGTCTCTGTTGTATCCTTCTGTAATCATTACCATGGGGTGGTTAAAACCTACGTGTGTTAAGTAAGCTCTTTGGTAAAAATAGCCTTTAGCGGAATCGGTGTGGTCCAACGGTTGTTTTATTTTTAACAGATAGGAGGTAAGGTTGTCTTTATTTTCCAACTTCTCAAAAACCACATCTGGTAGATTAAAAAGTTTTAGTTCTAAATCATCATTTTGAGATGAGGCTATTAATCCGCTTAACAAAAAAGCCAGAATTAATAATGTTAAATTTTTAAATCGGTTCATATTATTAAACTTATTCCATATAATGTTCTATCGGATTACAACTACACACCAAATTTCTATCCCCATAAGCGTCATCTATACGCCTTACCGGCGGCCAAAATTTATTTTCGTACAAATAGGGTAGGGGAAAGGCTGCTTCCTGCCTTGTGTAGGAGTATGGCCATTTGTCTGCGGTAAGCATGGTTTGGGTATGCGGGGCGTTTTTTAACACGGAATCTTTGCCTTTTTCGTAAGCGTCTATTTCTTTTCTAATATTAATAAGAGCTTCACAAAAACGATCCAGTTCTGCTTTACTTTCGCTTTCGGTAGGTTCTATCATTAAAGTTCCGGCTACCGGAAAGGATAGGGTAGGAGCATGGAAGCCATAATCCATAAGGCGTTTGGCAATATCTGCCACCTCTATGCCCTTTTCTTTAAATTTTCTAAAATCTACTATCATTTCGTGGGCGGCAAATCCATTAATGCCTGTGTATAAAATCTTATAATGTTTTTCCAATTTGCTCTTTAAATAATTGGCATTTAAGATGGCGTATTTTGTAGCACGGGTTAAGCCGTTTACCCCCAGCATTTTTATATAACCATAAGAGATAATACTTACCAATGCCGAACCCCATGGAGCTGCTGATATGGCTTCAATGGCGTGTTCGCCGCCGGTTTTTACTACAGGGTTTCCGGGTAGAAACTCTACCAAATGTTTGGCTACACAGATAGGCCCCACACCCGGCCCACCGCCGCCATGCGGAATGGCAAAGGTCTTGTGTAAATTTAGATGACAGACATCCGCTCCAATAGTGGCAGGATTGGTCAGCCCTACTTTGGCATTCATATTTGCCCCGTCCATATAAACTTGTCCGCCGTTATCGTGGATGATTTGGGTGATTTCCTTTATTTCACTTTCAAAAACACCGTGTGTGGAAGGGTAAGTTACCATTAATGCGGCGAGATTATCCTTATGTTGTTCTGCTTTTGAACGCAAGTCATCTACATCTATATTTCCATTTTCTGAAGTTTTGGTAACCACTACTTTCATACCTGCCATAACTGCTGATGCCGGATTGGTACCGTGTGCCGAAGCGGGTATTAAGCAGATGTTCCTGTGGCTTTCTCCATTTTTTTTATGATAGGCTCTTATGGTCATCAGGCCTGCAAATTCGCCTTGTGCACCGCTGTTTGGTTGGAGAGAAGTGGCTGCAAATCCGGTGATGGTGCTGAGGCATTGTCCTAAATCTGACAGCATTTCCTGATAGCCCCGGGCTTGATCCAAAGGTACAAATGGATGAATACTGTTCCAATTGGCCATGCTCAACGGCAACATCTCTGCCGCAGCATTGAGTTTCATGGTACATGACCCTAATGATATCATGGAGTCGGTAAGGGAAATGTCTTTTCTTTCCAGCCGTTTTATGTACCGCATCATTTCGGTTTCTGTGTGATATTTGTTAAATACTTCATGTTGCAAATATTTCGAAGTTCTGCGTAAATAATCAGGAATGGTTATTTCTTCTTTGTCTGCAATGGTTACCGGTTTTATATTTTCGGCTTCGGATAAAATATTTACAATTGCAGCCACATTGTGCTGTTCGGTAGTTTCGTTTAGGGATATACCAATAGTGGTATCATCGATAATGCGGAAGTTTACCCTGTTTTTTTCTGCAACTTCTTTTACTTTTTGGGCATTGGTAACTTTTACTCGCAGGGTGTCAAAATAGGTTTTGTTCAGTTGTTTGAGCTGTAAATTGGCCAGAACTTCATTTAGATTATTAGTAAACCCATGAATGCGTCTGGCAATATTTCTAATGCCTTCCGGCCCGTGATACACGGCATACATACCTGCCATTACAGCTAATAATACCTGGGCAGTACAAATGTTTGACGTAGCTTTTTCGCGTTTTATGTGTTGTTCTCTGGTTTGCAAGGCCATCCGCAATGCACGGTTGCCATCTGCATCTATGGTTATGCCAATAATTCTTCCGGGAATATTTCTTTTATATTTGTCTTTGGTGGCAAAATAGCCGGCATGTGGCCCGCCATAACCCATAGGTATCCCAAAGCGTTGAGAAGAGCCTACTACTACATCGGCTCCCATTTCTCCGGGTGATTTTAATAAAGCCAAACTTAGTAAATCTGCGGCTACTACTATTTTTACTTCGTTTGCATTGGCCTCAGCTATAAAATTGGAATAATCTATAACTTCTCCGTTTTTATTGGGATATTGTAATAATCCGCCAAAAAAATTGTCGGATAAATTTACATTTTTATAATTGCCGTATACCAATTCAATGCCTTTTGGTTCTGCACGGGTATTTAATATGGCCTTGGTCTGCGGTAAAACATCATCGGATACAAAAAAACGGTTGATGTTTCCTTTTTTTTGCATTCGGCTTCGCGTGTCAAAAAGCATACTCATGGCCTCTGCTGCTGCTGTTCCCTCGTCTAATAGTGATGCATTTGCCAGTTCCATTCCGGTAAAGTCTGCAATAGCCGTTTGAAAATTGAGCAAGGCTTCTAAACGACCTTGGGAAATTTCTGCTTGATATGGCGTATAAGAAGTAAACCAACTGGGGTTTTCAAAAATATTTCGCTGAATTACTGCCGGCAAAATGGTGGCATTATAACCTAACCCAATGTAGGAATCAAAGACCTTATTTTTATTGGCAAGTTTTTCAATATAAGTTCCAAATTCATATTCGCTTAGGGCTTTGGGTAAGTCCAATGGTTTTTCTAATAAAATATTTTTTGGGATGGTTTTTCTTATGAGTTCATCTAAATCTTTTACGCCTATGGCTGCTAACATTTCCGGCACCTCGTTTTCTCGTGGGCCAAGGTGTCTAAAAACGAAAGAATTGGTGTGCATGTTGCTATATTTTTTATGCTTGATATAAAGCGTTTGTTAAAAGTTACAAAAGTAACTAAATTAGAATTAATCACTATGATTAGAATAGATAAGTTATGGACAAAAATTTGTTTGTACCTTTGATTTATGCAAGGATTAAAAAATCTTTTTAAATTTTATGTTTTTGGGAATTTTCATGTGGGGCTAAGTACATTTTGTTTGGTAAAGATTACCTTGTTAACCTATGGTGAAAAAGCTAATGTAATCCCATTTTTTGTAGGCTTAGCCACTGTAATGTCATATAATCTAATAAGAATAAAAGAGCATAAAAAATTACAACCTTGGTTTTATGAGTTTTTTTTAATGAATAAGAAAGCCATTCTGTTGTCTGTAATGTTGTGTAGTGTCATAGTTTTATATTTATTTACTTTTTTAACTGTAGATGCGTTGCTGAGCCTTATCCCGATAATGATTTTTACATTTTTTTACAGTATGCCAATTAGGTTACATAAAAACGCTGTGTTTACTTTACGAAGTGTGGCATTTTTAAAATTATTTTTAATTGCAGTTTCATGGGCGGTAGTAACCGTAATTTTTCCGCTGATACAATATCAAATTTCGATTGGCTTTAATGAGCTAATCATCACAATACAACGTTTTTTGCTAATTGCTGCTATTACTATTCCTTTTGATATTAGGGATGTAGAATATGACAGCACGGCCATTCATACCCTGCCGGCAACTATGGGCGTTGCCAATGCTAAAAGATTGGCACTATTATTTTTAATGCTGTTTTTGGGGAGTGCTTTATTCTTAAAAAATGCAGGCAAAAATAATTTACAAATACATCTTATGGTAGTAATACTATCAGCAATCTTAATTTTGAGAACACGAAAAGGGCAGTCAGTTTTTTATACTGCATATTGGGTTGAAGCTATTCCTGTTTTTTGGCTTATAGTGTTTTTGCTATTTAATCATGTAGTTGAATAAATATTAACCCGTACTATTTACCAGATACATAGCAAATTACTGATAAAAAATACGGGTTAGATCTTTCTATCAGCCCTAATATATTTTAAATTAGTAACGGGTTTTGCTATTCTGCTTTTTTGTTTAAATATATGGAGGCACCTATAGCTGCTTCTGGCCAGGTTTTACTTACACCGTCAGGGCCTTTATGTAGTTCAAAACAGGCTTCATTTAAAGAGGCTAAGGCTTTGCCAAGGTTAAAGTCTTCAAAATTTAGCGTGCCATTAAGTTCCACTAACTGCTCGCTGATAATGTAAGATATTGGAATTTGATGTTGGACATTGTTCATTCTTAGGTCTATGGTGCCATTTCCATCGCCGTTTAAATTTAGCGTTCCTTTTAATGAATTGGTGGCATCCATAACGCCAAAAAATAAGTCCTTGAGTTTAGAATCTCTAACACTGTCTTTGGAAAATAAACTGCTTACCGGAATTTCAAATTGTGTGCCGTTTAAAATACCAATGGCTGAAGTATCTATACTACCGGTTTTTAAAATGTTTATTTTTTCAAAAATGCCATTTACGGCAATTTTTTCGGTTGTTTTATAACCTGTCCAATTTATCGTTATGGTTTGTGGTTCTATTGAAAATTTTGCCGGTGTTTTTTTAACTTCTTTTTTACAGGTAACTGTAGCCAGAATAAAGGTTAAGGTTAAAAATACTGTAGTTATTTTTTTTAAAGTTTGCATGTTGTTTAAATTTTTTTATCGATTATTTTTTCTACCAGTCTTACGTATTGTTTCTTTGCTTGTGTGCTGCTCATATTTCTAATCTGAAACCAGGCGTTTAACTTAAAAGCATTTCTTAAATTTTCGGAATTATCTAAATTCATTTTGGGCAAATCGCCTACTGTAGCTTGTTTATAGTAGGCATAGAGTTGCAACATTACATCAGGGGGTAATTTTTCATTAATATTTGAAGCGATTTTATATGCTTCTTCAAATTTTTTATCCAAGTTTTTCATCTATTTCGGCAATAACGGTTTCACCACCTCTTACTTTTTGATTGAGTTGTATTTTTACTGTGGCATTTAAGGGCAAAAGCACGTCCACTCTGGAACCAAATTTAATAAATCCGGAGTCCTTGCCCTGAACCACGGCATCGCCTTCTTTGGCATAATTTACAATACGTTTGGCCATGGCTCCGGCTATTTGCCTGTAGAGTATCTTTCCGGCTATTTTATTTTCTACTACTACCGTGGTACGTTCATTTTCTTCGGATGACTTTGGGTGCCATGCTACCAGGTACTTTCCGGGGTGGTATTTGCTGTAGGCTATTTCTCCGCCAACGGGATAACGCGTTACATGAACATTTACGGGTGACATAAAAATAGATATTTGACGTCTTTTTTCGTTAAAATATTCTTTTTCAAAGACTTCTTCTATTACCACTACTTTTCCGTCCACCGGAGCAATAATATGGGCTTCGTTTAATACTGTGTTTCTTTTGGGGTTCCTAAAAAATTGAAGTATTAATAGAAACAGTATCACCAAGGCCAGCATTAGTGTTTTTCTCAGCCATTCTATCTGTGCCAAAGCATCTATGGTAAAAATGAGAATTACCATTATTACCATACTCAAAAAAATGATTTTATAACCTTCTTTGTGAAACATAATTATTGAATAAGGTATAAATATACATAAACAAATGGCGAAGCGAAAATCAAACTGTCTAAACGGTCTAAAAATCCGCCGTGTCCAGGGATAAAATTACTGCTGTCTTTTACACCGGCTTCTCTTTTAAATCTGGATTCTATTAAATCGCCCAGCAATCCAAAGATAAAAACAATTAATGCAATTACCAACCAATGTTTTGTGGGTATTACCATAAAGTAATTGGAAATAATTAAAGCGGCCACTAATGCCGCAATTAAACCGCCAAGAGCACCTTCTATGGTTTTATTTGGTGATACACTTTTGTATAATTTATGTTTGCCCAGTAAGCTGCCTGTTAAATAGGCAAAGGTATCACTGGCCCAAATAAGTATAAATATACCCAGAATTAAAGTGGGTTGGTATTCTCCTTTAAAAAATGGAATTTGAACCATAAGTGCAAACGGTATGGCGATATAAGCCAAAGACAAAAAATAATGTCCTAATTTGCTAAAAGTCAGTGTTATGTTGGGCTTAAATAATTGATAAATTATAGGGACAAAAATACTGACTACTAAACTGATAAATACATATTTTTGAGGAATGAACGGTTGTTCTGTGGCATTGAGATAAATTAAGGAAGCTACTACTACGGTCCATTTATAGCTCAAGGCAATCAGGTTTTTAAATTCGTAAAGACACAATAGCATAAAGATGAAAAATAAGATAAGAAAAGTATCTTTAGAATATAATACCGCACTCAAAATCAGGGCTACATAAACCAAACTGCTCATTGCCCTTATAAAAAATCCTCTCATAATGTATAGGATTTAATGAAAATTGCATTTGAAGTTGTTTTCCGGCTTGGTGATAATTTCAAACTATTGCTGTTTATAAATCCTCTAAAAGAAGCAAAAATAGCTTTTTTGCATTTTTGTTGCCATAGCTCAGAAAATCATCTTCCACTTTTTCCGGTTCGTAACATTTTATAGAGCTTATATTTGATGGATAATCTTTATTGTAATTTTGTTTTATGCTCATAAAAGCTTCCCGGGCATCCCTCACCAGTTGGCTGGTAGAGGCAAACACCACAAAATTATCCGGAAGTTGAGCTATTTTTTTATCGTGTACCTGATTGGATGAGAACATAATGCTGCCGGTGTCTGCCAATAGATTTTCGCATAGTGTAAAAAAAGGATAATTTTTACTTATCGTTTCGGTAGAGTCTAAGCCCAACATACTCATTCTTTTTTCCAGATCCGGATTAAAACAAACGGCTTTTTTCCAATTGTTTTCTTCAAAGATATCCATTAGATGTTGATTTACCTCTTCTTGATGGGTGCAGTACAAAAACTTCCCTCCATTTTTTATAAATTGGCTTACAAAATATTCATCTAGCGGTTGAGTAGTTAAAGTAATGGTTTCTTTTTGAGATGAATCATGGCCGGATTCTTTATCGTTTTCGGTGGTAGCAGTGCTAAATATTTTTTTTATGAAATTCATTTTCTAAATTGATAGTTATTCAAAAATAGAAAATAAAGAAAGTTTAAGCGAATTCTGTTGAAATCTCGCCCTCATTGTTTACATCTTTTTTATTCAAAGGCTGTTTTTCTTGTGTGGCTTTGGATTTTTCCGGTACATCTTCTTTTACAATGGTTTTTGATTTTTGCTCTACCAATGGTTCTTTTTTAAACGGTCTTTCACCAAATATTTTTACTAGGTCATCACTAAAGATAACTTCTTTTTCCAGTAATAATTCGGCTAATGTTTTGAGTTCTTCTTTGTGTTTTTCCAGAATTTTTATTGCTCTTTGGTACTGTTCTTCTATTAAGGCTGATATTTCTTCATCTATCAACTTAGCAGTATCTTCACTGTAAGGTTTTGAAAAAGTATAATCAGACTGTCCGCTGGAATCATAGTAGGTAATATTGCCCAGTTTATCATTTAAACCGTAAATGGTAACCATGGCTCTGGCTTGTTTGGTAACTTTTTCTAAATCGCTTAATGCACCAGTAGAAATTCTTCCAAAGGTTATCTTTTCTGCTGCTCTGCCGCCTAATGCTGCACACATTTCGTCTAGCATCTGTTCAGTTTCTACTATAAGCCGTTCTTCCGGTAAATACCAGGCGGCACCTAAAGACTGGCCTCTGGGTACAATTGTTACCTTTACCAATGGAGCGGCGTGTTCCAGTACCCAACTTACCGTGGCATGTCCTGCCTCGTGGTAGGCAATGGTTTTCTTTTCTTTTTTGGTGATAATTTTGTTTTTCTTTTCTAGTCCGCCCACTATTCTGTCCACTGCATCTAAAAAGTCTTGATGGTGCACCGCCTTATTGTTTTTTCTTGCGGCTACTAAGGCAGCTTCGTTACAAACATTGGCAATATCTGCACCGGAAAAACCGGGTGTTTGTTTGGCTAAGAATTTAATATCTACATCCTCATATATTTTTAAAGGCCTGATGTGTACTTCAAAAATTTCTTTACGCTCGTTCATGTCAGGCAGATCCACGTAAATCTGGCGGTCAAACCTGCCGGCACGCATTAGGGCTTTGTCCAGTACATCAGCTCGGTTGGTAGCGGCTAGTACAATAACGTTAGTGTCAGTGCCAAAACCGTCCATTTCCGTTAGCAATTGGTTTAAAGTGTTTTCTCTTTCGTCATTTCCGCCGGTGATGCTATTTCTGCCTCTGGCTCGTCCAATAGCATCTATTTCATCTATAAAAATAATAGAAGGCGACTTTTGGGCAGCCTGCTTAAATAAATCTCTAACTCTGGATGCCCCAACGCCCACAAACATTTCTACAAAATCCGAACCGGATAGTGAGAAAAACGGCACTTTTGCTTCACCGGCAACGGCTTTTGCCAAGAGGGTTTTACCGGTTCCCGGGGGGCCTACCAGTAAAGCACCTTTTGGTATTTTTCCACCCAATTTTGTGTATTTATCAGGATTTTTTAAAAAATCTACTATTTCTTGTATTTCTTCTTTGGCACCTTCTAAACCAGCTACATCTTTAAAAGAAGTCTGAACCTTTTGGTCTTGGTCAAATAATTTAGCTCTGGATTTTCCAATGTTAAATATTTGGCCTCCAGGCCCACCACCACCACTGGCACCGGACATTCTACGCATTATATAAACCCAAATAACAATTATAAGGATAAATGGCAACCACATAAAAATACCATCCCAAATACTGGTTTCTGTAGTGTAGCTGGTGTCAAAAGAAAGGTTATTTTCACTTTTTAACTTTTCCAGTTTTTCTTGAAACTTTCCTAAGTCACCAAATTCGTGGAAATATGAGGCTTCATTTTCATTAAAAAACGGGCTTTCTTTTAATTTTTTGTATTTGGGTTTGTCAAAAGCCTCTGGTTTTAAGTAGATTTTGGCCACATCGTCATTAACTACTAATATTTTCTTTACGTCATTTTGTTCTAAGAGTTGTGTAAACTCATTTTCTGATAGTTTTCCGGATGCCAAATCCGAACTGTTTAAAAATTGATAGCCTATAATTAAAGCAAATAAAATGGCGTATATCCAATAAAAATTGAACTTAAATTTAAATTCTTTAAATGGCCTGTTGTCGTTATTTTTGTTTTTATTTTTCGTCATTTATACTTTCTCTAAAATGATTGGTAATTAATAGGCAACCTCTATCGGCGTAATTTGTGCATCACCCCAAAGGCTTTCTAAATCATAATATTCTCTGATGTGTTTTTGGAAGACGTGAACCACTACATTAATGTAGTCAATTAGTACCCATTCTGCATTGTTCTCTCCTTCTACGTGCCATGGTTTTTCTTTGAGGGCTTTACTTACCATTTTTTGAACAGAACCCGAAATGGCGTTCACTTGCGTATTGGAATTTCCGTCACAGATAATAAAATAATTACAAACGGTGTTGTCTATATCTCTTAAATCTAATATTTTTATATTTGTGCCTTTAACTTTTTCTATTCCGGCTATTATTTCTGTAATTAATTGGTCTGTACTAACTTTTTTCTTCGTCATTAAAAACTTTTATAATTCTATCTGCAAATGTATTACTTTTTAGGATATTTGTATATTGTATTAACATTTATATATGAAGATAGTCAAACTTAGTGCCACAAATTCTACCAATGATTATTTACGCAATTTGTTAAAACAAAACAAGGCTAAAAATAATATGGTGGTAGTAGCTGATTATCAAACTTCTGGTAAGGGTATAGGGAGTAATATTTGGTATTCCGAAAAAGGTAAAAACCTGTTATTTAGCGTGTTAATATCTTTTGAGGATTTACCCGTAGCCAGACAATACTATCTGAATTTTGCGGTATCCATTGCTGTTTACAATGTGTTAAAATATTACATCCCCGAAAAATTATTGATAAAATGGCCAAACGACATTTTGTCAGCTAATCAAAAAATATGTGGTATCCTCATAGAATGCGTGGTTAAGCAAGATAAAGTTATTCACGCAGTTATAGGAGTGGGATTAAATGTAAACCAAACTAATTTTTCTGATGATTTGTTTAATGTTACTTCACTCAAGCTATTACTAACTAATGATGTGGATAGGGAAGATTTGTTGGAAAAAATGCTCATTGAGATACATTACCAGATATTATTTGTAAAAAAACAGGCCTTTTCTGAACTGAAAGATAAGTACGAAGCGGTATTGTACAAGAAAAACATTCCCACTGTTTTTAGTGATGCCAATGGCAACAAATTTATGGGTAAAATTATAGGAACAGCTTCGCAGACCGGAAATTTATTAGTGGAAATGGAAGATGAAACGATAAGAGAATTTGGTATAAAAGAAATACAGATGCTGGCTTAGATTTTGCCAATATTTTCAATTAAGGTATTGATGAATTTCTGGATAGGATTTTTTATCATCATTGACATCATGGGGTTAAACTTTCCGTCAAAAACCAATTGTACCGTACAATTGTCTCCTTTTTGAGATGAGTTGGAGGTGTCTTCTTTAATTGTTCCGGTTAGCGTAAATGGAAATTTGTTGCTTGTTGAGCCCAAAACCACTTTGTCGTTTGGATGTGTTTCCTGCAATTGTAATGTTATCTCTGGCATGCCTTTAAGGGCAAAAATAAACTGATCATTAATTGCCTCAAATTTATCTATATTTTCAGGCATTAATTGTTCGTAATTTTTAACATTGCTTAAAAAATTAAAGACTTCTGTTTGATTTTTAGCTACGGTTACAATATTGGTTTCTAAATTCATTTTTTAAAAGTGAAGTTTGTTGTGGTATAACTTTTTGGATAGATGTTCTGATTTTTTTGACTTTGCCCGGACTAAAAAATAATATCTCTATTCGCTCCATTTTTGTGGATTTTTCCGCCATTCCTGTAATGTGTAAAAATCCTCATCATGAATATATTTTTTTTCAATGGCTTGCTCTATTAAGTGCCCGTAATCACTTACTGTGGTAAGTTCTATACCGGCATCACTAAAATTTTCTGAGGCCACATCAAAACCATAAGAAAAAATAGCTACCATACCTTTTACAATAACTTTTTGATCTTGTAATGCAGCTACGGCTTGTAAACTACTTTTTCCTGTACTGATAAGGTCTTCTACTACCACTACGGTGTCATAGGCATGTATCTGGCCTTCTATTTGATTTTGTCGGCCGTGTTTTTTAGGTTCAGGCCTTACATAGATAAAAGGCAAGCCCAATTCTTGTGCTACCAATGCTCCAATAGCTATGGCTCCGGTAGCTACACCGGCTATGGCATCCGGTTTTCCGTATTTGTAATCAATAATTTTTGATAGACATTCCCGCACAAAAGTCCTAATCTGAACATGAGATAAAATCAATCGATTATCACAATAAATAGGTGATTTCCATCCCGAAGCCCAAGTAAATGGATTTTTGGGATTCAATTTTATTGCCTTTATTTGTAAGAGAAACTCGGCAGTTTCCTTGGCTGTATTTATGTCGTAAACCATAACTACAAACTTAAACAATATTTAGTAAATGGACGATAATTTTTTTCTCAAATCTCCTGTTTTCTTTAATGAAACAGCTATTTATTTGACTGATGATACGAGTCATCTAAGAAAAATAAATTGTTTAAACGTATTAGATTTTAATCCAGATGCATTAGAGAAGTGGGCTTCATCTTCGCATCAGGAGATTTATGTCTTTTATCCGGATAGAATTAAGTTATACGAATTGTTTAAAAAAAAATTTAAAATAATTGAAGCTGCCGGTGGAAAAGTCCGCAATCCGCATAACGATATTTTATTTATTTATCGCTTGGGCAGATGGGATTTGCCCAAAGGTAAAATTGACAGCGGAGAAACTCCTGAAATTGCTGCTATAAGGGAAGTGGAAGAGGAAACGGGTATAACCGGTATAGAAATTATATCTGCGTTAAAAACTACCTTTCATATATATAAATACAAAAGTGATTTTGTACTTAAAGTTACCCACTGGTTTGATATGAAGAGCAGGTATTCCGGCCAATTAATTCCCGAAACAAAAGAAAATATAATTAAAGCAGTCTGGCTTTCTGATACTGAAATGGATAAGGTATTAATCAATACTTACCCAAATATTAAACTGTTGTTTTGTAGGTGTGAGGGGGTAGTCCGGAAATAAGAGATGTGTTGTTCCGGACAAAAGTTTAATTCTAAAAACCTGAATTCGGTTAATCTTGTTTTCACAGAACGTATAGAATACTTTAGATTTGTACTTAAAAGCATGAAGAAATATCAAGATATTTCAAAGGTGCCATAAATTTCCCGAAATCTCCTCATAATATCTGGATATTACTCGAAAATTTCATAAAATTTCTAATCAAAAATAAAGAAAGCTGTGGTCACAATATTAATCGAATTCAGGTTAAAAATACTCAGCCTTTTGGTTGGAGGTTTTGGGTGAAGTAAAATATAACCAAATAAATCTGATATTGACTTGCCTATCTTTAGATTAACTGTATTTTTGCCGCTTCAAAAAGTATTACCCAATGACTGAATTTATTAGAAGACGGACTAAAAATGTAGGGAATGATGTTCTAAGCGGGCTTACGGTAGCCTTGGCTTTGGTGCCCGAAGCGGTGGCTTTTGCCTTTGTGGCCGGTGTGGATCCGCTGGTAGGTTTATATGCCGCGTTTATGATTGGGTTAATTACTGCGGTTTTTGGTGGGCGTCCCGGTATGATTTCCGGAGCCACCGGGGCATTGGCGGTTGTAATGGTTAGTTTGGTGGCTGAGGGAAATGCTTTAGGAGCAGAAGGTGAAAATTTGGGCCTGTATTATCTGTTTGCAACAGTAATTTTAATGGGAGTTATACAGATGTTGGCCGGTGTATTTAAATTGGGAAAATTTGTACGATTGATTCCGCACCCTGTTATGATGGGCTTTGTAAACGGCTTGGCTATAGTAATTTTTCTGTCGCAATTGGGAATGTTTAAAGAAACAGTGAACGATGAAAAAGTTTGGATGCATGGGGTAGATCTTTATCTTATGCTGGGTTTGGTAGCTCTTACCATGGGTATTATGTTTGGCTTGCCAAAAATTTCAAGAAAACTTCCGGAAGCTTTAGTTGCTATTTTAGTAGTTTCGGCTATTGTTATTTTAGGAAAACTTGATGTAGCTACGGTAGGTAGTTTTATTCGTGATGGTGGCGGTGAAGGCTTAAAAGGCGGATTGCCACAATTTCAAACTGAACTTTTTGCAAAGGTGCCTTTTACTTTGGCGACCCTCAAATTTATTGGGCCGTATGCTTTAATTTTAGCTGCTATAGGGCTGATAGAATCTTTAATGACATTAAATTTAGTAGATGAGCTTACGGAAACGAGGGGGAATTCTAACCGAGAATGTTTAGCACAAGGCGGAGCCAATATTGTAACCGGACTATTTGGAGGGATGGGAGGCTGTGCCATGATAGGCCAGTCTATCATTAATATAAAAGGTGGAGGTAGGACACGGCTTTCTGGTATTGTAGCTGCATTGGCTTTGTTGGCGTTTATTTTGTTTGGATCAGAATTAATTGAGCAGGTGCCTATTGCTGCTTTGGTGGGCGTAATGTTTATGGTGGTTGTTGGTACTTTTGCCTGGTCTAGTTTTAGAATAATGAATAAAATACCTCGATCTGACCTCTTTGTCCTTGTTTTGGTATCAGGCCTTACGGTAATTTTTGATTTGGCCATAGCCGTAATAGCCGGAGTAGTAGTGAGTGCTTTGGTTTTTTCATGGGAAAATGCAAAACGTATCCGTGCCAGAAAGCGTTTTAAAGAAGATGGTACTAAGATTTATGAAATTTGGGGGCCGTTGTTTTTTGGTTCTATAACGGCATTTAATGAAAAATTTGATGTAAAAAACGACCCCAGTAAAGTGGAAATAGATTTTGTGGAATCTCGTGTGGCAGACCATTCAGCCTTAGAAGCTATTTTTAATCTGGTAAATAAATATGAAGATGCCGGAAAACAAATTAAACTAAAACATCTTAGTGAAGATTGTAAAGAATTATTGTACAAGTCCAATCCCAAATTTCACGAAGTAATTGTTGAAGACATAGAAGACCCGCGTTATCATCTGGCTGCAGACCCGGAAAAATTCTCTAAGGGTTTGGCCAAATATAAATTCCCGGATTTAAAAAAGGAATAATCGTCTTATACCAGTTCTGCTTTAAAAATACTCAAAAAATAAAATGATAAATTTTTGTGATAGATAAGGCGTAAAAATTGAGTATAGCCGTAGCTATAGTTTATTTTTACAACGAAATATAGCATAAAAAGGCACATTTTATTGAGTAATTTTGAGGTGGAAATGGTATAAAAAACTAAAGCCATAACGCAGAGCGGACTCTTCATTATGGCTTAAGCCGAAACAGTTAAAACAAGTGTAATTACTTTTACATAACTACGCAACTATTCATTTCAAACAGTATCGCTTTTTTAAAGCTGTTTCAGATAAAATACAGTATAAAATTTACAGTCACAACAATTAAGTCGCTAAATCGTAAGGTTTTATACTTTACGTATTTTATGGATGTTGCCTTATCCAAAAGTTTTCCAATTATTCATGCTAAATACTCGGTTTCACTGAGATAAAACAACAAAGAAAGAACGTTCTTTCATCAGAAACTTTTCTTTGCCTTTAAACTTTCTCATCCACCCTTTTTTAAGAGGGTTTGACCAAAGTTTAAATTAATGGCCTTAGATAACATTTCTATGACACAAATATAGTTTAAAGATAATATTTGTCAAGTATTTTTAGGCTATACTTATTAGACAGATATAAAGCCTTGTTATTAACAATTGTTAATAGCGGTCAAGAGCTTTGCGTAGTGGTGGGAAATTGAAGACTGAAGTTTGGATTTAGACGGAACGTAGTAAAAGCCAATTCTATTGGCCTTTTGCGGCATACGGATCCGAAATGTTCAATTTATCGAGAACTCTGCCATTACGCAAAACTGATGTTAGCGGTTCGGACTTTTGATATTCTTTATTGCTCGTCATAAACTATATTATAAGTCATAATTTGTAATCCATTTTCATAGTTTGAAGTGTCAATAAGCTGTAATTTATGTTTGGCAGTTGATTGTCCAAACAGTCTAATTCCATCGCCCAATATCAATGGATTGATTTTCAGTTTAAGGACATCTATTTTTTGATTGTCCAAAAGCCAACCTGCAAATTGTCCACCACCACATAAGTATATATCTGTTCCTTCGCTTTTTTGCAGTTCGTCAATTTCCTTAATATCTATTTTTTTTAATTGTACTTGTGGGTTAAGGTTTTCGAGTTTTAGATTATTGGAAAAAATGTAATGTTTCATATGTGGATAGGCAGGAGAAGGTTCTCCCGGTATAGCACCAAACTTATATCCGAACTCATAAGTTGCTCTTCCCATAATTACGGTGTCATATGATTTTAGGTCACTTAAATATTTATCAATGCCATTTCCAGTATATATAAATTCGCTGACATTATCATTTAATCCCGAGATAAAACCGTCAATTGAACTTGCAACGTAATAAACTATTTTTCTCATAATTGTTTTTTTTGATTTTTAGAGCAATATATCTTGGAGCGATACAGTTTGTAGCCTGACCACTTAACAGCAAATAAAAACAAATGGAGTAAAAACGGAATAGGGAAAATACTATCGCTCTTTAATTCTGGCTTTTTTACCGGTAAGTTTTCTAAAATAGAAAATTCGTGCTCTCCTTACGGCTCCTTTTTTGTTTATTTCTATTTTTTGGATAGCGGGTAAGTTAATTGGGAAAATACGTTCTACCCCCACAGTGCCGGACATTTTTCTTATGGTAAAAGTTTCAGTCCTGCCGCTGCCTCTTCGTTGGATAACAGTTCCTCTAAAAAACTGTGTTCTTTTTTTCTCACCTTCTTTAATCTCGTAATACACGGTAATGGTATCACCGGCAGCAAAGTCGGGGAACTCTTTTTTGGTAATAAATTCGTCTTCTACAAATTTTACTAAATTTCCCATGATATCTGGTTTTAATCTGTTTAGTTTAAAAATCAACATTCACGGTTTTCGTCAGCGGTTAATTTTTGCGAGTGCAAATGTAGTTATTTTTTTGAGATAATAATCAACCTGTTAAATTTTTTTTAATCTAAAAGTTCTGGTTTTAATTTTTTAGTTAAAGCAATGGCTTGTTTGCTTCTCCATTGGTCAATTTTTTTAAAATCTCCGGATAAGAGTACTTCTGGTACTTGGGCATTTTTATAGTTGGCAGGGCGGGTGTAGAGAGGCGGAGCCAATAAATTATCCTGAAATGAATCGGACAGGGCAGCAGTTTCGTCATTTAATACTCCCGGAATTAAACGTATAATACTGTCGCACAATACTGTCGCTGCCAGTTCACCACCGCTTAAAACATAATTGCCAAGAGAAATTTCTTTTGTAATAAACAAATCGCGTACCCGCTGGTCTATGCCTTTATAGTGACCGCAAAGTAGAATAAGATTTTTTGTCAACGAGAGTTTATTGGCCACAGATTGGTTTAAAACTGGGGCATCTGGTGCCATATAAATAATCTGGTCATATTTTCGCTCGGACTGTAATTTTGTAATACATTTATCTATAGGCTCTATCATTAAGACCATACCGGCTCCACCACCGTAAGGTGCATCGTCTATTTTTCCATAATTATTTACGGCAAAGTCCCTCAAATCATGAACGTGTATCTCAACCAGTCCTTTGTTTTTAGCCCGTTGGATAATGGAATGGTTAAAGGGGCTTTCTAATAATTTTGGCACTGCAGAAATAATGTCAATTCGCATGTTTACTGTTTTTTAAGGGGAAATTTAACAGGATCGCCACTGCCGGATAAAATCCCCGCTATTACCCGCGTTTCTTTAAATTGTTCCAAAATAATTTTGATAAATACCGTAATGGGAATGGCCATAATCATACCGGGAACCCCCCAGATAAATCCCCATAACATCAGCATTACCAGTACTGTAATTATGTTTATTGAAAAAGATTTGCCCATAAATATCGGTTCTAAAATACTGCCAAAAAGTACTTGAACTCCGGTAATGGTCAGGATAAAAAACAGTAAGTTTCCGGTGGGGTCCAGTTCTACAAAAGCAAACAAGGACAATAAGATTACGGTGGCAAATGACCCTACCATTTGGATAAAGTTAATCAGAAAAGCAAATAATCCCCAAAAAATAGGGAAACTCACATCAAAAAAGTAACAGGCCAGACCAGTGAAAATCCCTGTGCCAAGGCTCACCAGAAATTTTACCTTTATAAATATTATAAGATCTTTTTCTATCTTGATAAATGTTTTTATCGAGGTGTGTTTCTGTTTTAGAATGGTGTTATTCATGAGTTTTTGAACGTTAATGGATTCCGCCAGCCAAAGAATAACAAAAAATATGGTTATCAATGTCATGCTTACTGTATTACCAATAAAATTTAATGTTCCGGAAAAATTATTTACGATGCTTTCTTTAGAGATAATTTGATTTCTTATGCTGCCCTGTTCAAAAAATTGAATCCCAAAAAACGATTCCAAACTTATAATAAGAGTTTTTATTTTTTCCTGAGCCTTATCAAAAAAAACGTCATTGGTCGCTAAGATTTCCTTGCTGGTAAGTTGTATGAGTTCGCCGCCTATTTTTAATGCTCCTATTATTATTAAAATAACAAAACCAATGCCTATTATTTTATTTACGCCTTTTCGTTTTAGCCAACGCATGAGCGGTAAAAATAACAAAGCTATAAACATGGAAAAAACCAGTGGAATAATAATAAATGACAGTAATTTTAACAGATAAAACACCACGGGAATTACCAGTATTAAAAGTAGCGTATTTGTTGTTTTTAAAGAGTTCATTTTAAACAGTTATAGGGATTGCAAAGGTAGTGGAAAGATTATTTTCAAAGGCGAAAATTAACTTAAAAATAAATTTGTAAAAGGGCAGGCCTAATCGTTTAGTGATGCTTTTATCATTCTTTTATTGCCTCTTATATCTCGCTTTATGGTTATTTTACTTGAAAATGAAGCCATTAATTGTTTGGTTTCTTCTGCGAGATACTGGTTAATTTCAAAATAGACAGTTCCGTTTTTTTTGAGTTTTTCTTTGGCTAAACCAATAATTTTTCGGTAAAAAACCAATGGGTCATTGTCTGTTACAAACAGGGCAAAATGAGGTTCGTTTTTTAACACGTTATTTTGCATTTCTGTTTTTTCCAAATCCCGAACATAAGGCGGATTACTGATAATGACATCAAA
>PDQE01000061.1 GCA_002747735.1 Flavobacteriales bacterium
TTTAAAGATTGTTTTTTATTACTACTTATTGAAAGTTTATCGAGATAAGTAATGGCCAAATCTGTGTATTTGCTTACTTCATTTTTTATTATTTTGTCAATTTTGTACTTGTTAAATAAGCTGATAACTTTTTCTATTTTTTGGTTTTTGGCAGTTTGGTATTGATAGAGTTGAAATAACAGACTTTTGTCTTCAGCATTTGCTATAGATAATGTTTTTAGATATAAAAAAGTTTTTTTGTTACTTAGAATATCACCTCCTTTTTGTTTGCCAAAATCCGTTTTGCCATACACATCTAAATAATCATCCTGTAACTGGAATGCCAAGCCCAGATTTAATCCAAAATGGTATATATTTTTACAATCGCTGTTATTGGCATTAGCTACAATAGCACCAAATTCCAGAGCTGCACCAATTAAAACAGAAGTTTTTAGCTTAATCATTTTAATATAATCCGCTACGGTTACATCATTTCTGGTTTCAAAATCAAAATCATATTGTTGGCCTTCGCATACCTCTATAGCTGTTTTATTGAGTAAACAGGTCAACTTCTTATAGGTACTATCGTAGTGCTCTAAGTGTTTATGTGCCATTACCAGCATGGCATCACCTGATAAAATTCCGGTATTTAAATTCCATTTTATATGCACCGGTGGTTTTCCTCTCCTCAGCGGGGCAGCATCCATAATATCATCGTGTATTAGAGAAAAATTGTGAAACATCTCTACTACAAAAGCTGCCGGTAAAGCCTCTTTTGGTTTGCCGTTAAAAATATCACAAGCCATTAAAGTAAGTACAGGCCGTAATCGTTTTCCGCCCAATTTTAAAATATAATCTATAGGTTCATAAAGATTTTTGGGTTCTTTTATTGAAAAATTATGATTTAGATAATCTAAAAATAAAGTTTTATAGGTGTTTATTTCCAAGGTAAATTATTTAGAGTGTAAAAATAGTAGAATACCAGTGAAGTGAAAAATAATTGTGAAAAATTTAAAAAACTTTGGAAACTTGTTTTGTTTATAAAGTTTATTGCTTTAGTTTTGCCCTGTTATGAAAGCAAAAATTTTACAAACGGCTACGGATTTATTTCTCAATTACGGTTTTAAAAGCGTAACTATGGATGATATTGCTGATAATCTGGGCATTTCAAAAAAAACCATATATCAGCATTATAAAAATAAAACAAAATTGGTAGAAGCTACCGTAATGAATACGTTTGATTTTATAAATAAAAACATTGATGCCATTTGTGCATTAAACAAAAACCCGATTGAAGAGGCATACGAGATAGAAAATTTTATTCAGGCCCATTTAAAAGAAGAAAAAACATCGTCACAGTATCAGTTGAAAAAATACTACCCAAAAATATTTAATACGCTATACAAGATGCAGTTTGAGTCAATTACTTCTTGTGTTTCTGATAACTTATCCAGAGGTGTGACAATGAATCTATACCGTGCTGATATTGACATAGATTTTATAGCCAAATTGTTTTTTAATACTATGATTTCGTTAAAAAATCAGGAATTATTTCCCTTAAAGCATTATTCCGTAAATACTTTGATGAATAATTATTTAGAATATCATCTTAGGGCAATTTGCACTCCAAAAGGGATAAGGATATTGTGTAATGTAATAAATAAACAAATGTAGCACTAATATTAAAAGACATTGATAAAATTGCCTTTATCAGTTCCATCTGTTTTAAAAGTAATTTTATTTATATAAGAAGAATTTAAAAACATGAAAGGACAATTTTTTAAAGGATTATTACTTATTATCCTTGCTACCGGTACAATTTATGCTCAAGATAAATCCCTAACCCTGTCACTACAGGAGGCTATTGATTATGCCTTGGAAAACAATAGAAATGTGCAGAACGCAAAGAAAGACGTAGTTGTTGCAGAAAAGCAGAGGTGGGAAGTTATTGCTACGGGGCTGCCTCAGATTAATGCGGCAATTGACTATCAATATTGGTTAAAACAACAGGTGTCTCTACTTCCTGCGGCTGCTTTTGATAACACAAAAAGTGTGGTGGACATAGTTAATAAATATTTTGATGCCACACAAACCAATTTTGATATTAGTACCCCACAAGGATTTATCCCCATAAAATTCGGCACAAAACAAAGTATGACTGCTACGGCTACGTTGAGCCAGTTACTTTTCGATGGTTCTTATCTGGTTGGTTTACAATCAGCTAAGGTCTTTTTGGAGATTTATAAAAACTCAAAAGACAAAACGGATTTAGAAATCCGCAAAGCTGTAATAAATGCTTACGGAAATGTACTTTTAACCGAAGAAAGCGTAAAGATACTTGAAAAAAACAAGAAAGTTTTAGAAAACAATTTAAATGACACTAGAAAAATTTACGAAAACGGCCTTGAGGAAGAGGAGAGTGTAGAGCAGTTGCAGATTACCTTATCCAGTATTATTAGTAATTTAAACAATACAAAGCGGTTACAGGCATTGGCTTACAAAATGCTCAATATCACCTTGGGTACCGGTTTAGAAACCAATACCATTTTAACGGATGATTTAGAATCGCTTACGCAAGAAAATATTACTTTGGATTTATTAAGTACGTCATTATCTTTAAGCGAAAACATTGATTTTAAAATAGCGGCAAATGAAACCAGATCCAAAGAACTGTTGCTAAAATTAGAGAAAAGCAAAGCCCTGCCTAAGCTTACCGCTTTTGTTAATGGCGGATATATGGGGAATAGTGGAACCTTTACCTTTCTGGATAAAGATCAGCAATGGTTTGGCTCTTCATTACTGGGCGTAAAGTTAAATATTCCAATATTTAGTTCAGGAATGCGAAGTGCCGCTACCCAGCGAGCCAGAATTAATTTGGAAAAAGCCAAGAATAACATGACCGAAGTTGAACAACAATTGCAACTGCAAGTAGCTACAGCCAGAAGTGACTATCAATTTGCCATAGAGGAATACAGTAATAAAAAGGAAAATTTACAACTGGCCGAAAGGATAGAACAAAAGAACCAAACAAAATTTTTTGAAGGTGTAGGATCCAGTTTTGAACTCAGGCAGGCTCAAACACAGTTATATACTGCACAACAGGAGTTTTTACGAGCTATGCTTGCCGTGATTAATAAAAAGGCGGAATTGGAAACAGTGTTGAATACGCCGGTTGTCAAAATTAATTAAATGGGTTTATTTATGTAAAGAGTTTATAAGTTTAAAGTAATTGTGAATTTATCCGATGGGGTATTTACTTTTTCAGATGAAAAAAATAAAAACCAATATTATGAGATTGTTCTCCTTAAGATATTTGGCAAAAAATAAAGCGAGGTTTAAGGAAATTATGCATTAATGAATAAAGTTAATTTTTGTAAAAACATACTAACGATAAACACATAAGCTCAATAATTTAAAATGTAAAATAAAAATGAAAAATATAACTTCAATAATGCTTATTGCTTTGGTTCTCATATCGTGTGGTGGGGATAAAAACCAATCTGTGGAGGCCGTGATGGAAAGTAATAATCTAGAGAAAATAAGAGCGAAAAGAGCAGAATTGGTTACACAACAACAGGAGTTAGATGAGCAATTAAGTCTGTTAGACGAGAAAATTTCTGAACTGGATACCGTTAAGCACGTACCACTTATCACCACCATAATTGCAAAACCTGAAGTTTTTAGGCACTTTTTGGAATTACAAGGGAATATAACTACCAAAAACCTTCTTGTTTTGTATCCGGAGTTTTCGGGGGTATTGTCAAAAATATATGTAAGGGAAGGGCAGTCTGTTGCCAAAGGGCAATTGTTAGCAAAAATAGACGATGGCGGTTTGAGTCAGCAAAAAGCCCAAATGGAAATTCAGGCGGCATTAGCCAAAACTACTTTTGAACGCCAGGAACGGCTGTGGAAAGAAAATATAGGCAGTGAAATACAATATTTGCAAGCTAAATCTAACTATGAAGCACAGGCAAAAGCAATTAATCAACTGAAACAGCAAATTGCAAAAACAGAAATCAGAGCCCCTTTTTCCGGAACTATTGATGAGGTAATAACCGAGGAGGGCAGCGTAGTAGGTAGTGGGCAAACTCCGGTGATGCGTATTGTAAACCTAAGAGATATGTATGTAGAAACTGAAGTTCCGGAGCGGTATATAAATGATGTTACCAAAAATAAAACCGTAATAATAAATATTCCGGTTTTAGGAAATGATATTAACTCTAAAGTTAGGCAAACTGCCGATTATATCAATCCGGATAACAGAACCTTTAAAGCAGAAATAGGTGTGCCAAACAATAATAAGGCTATCAAACCTAATTTAACAGCAAAATTAAAAATAAACGATTACACTAATGAGGCCGCATTTCTTATTCCACAAAGCGTAATTTCTGAAAATGCCAAAGGAGAACAGTATATTTATATTGTAAAGAGTATAGATGAGAATAAAGAAGGTATTGCTGAGAAACGGATAATAGAAACCGGAAAGACACAGGGCAATGTTATTGAGGTAATAACAGGGTTAAAAATTGGCGAATATGTAATAAATGAAGGAGCCAGAAGTGTAAAAGACGGACAACTGGTAAAGATATTGGAACCGGAACAAAAAAATTTACAAGGTACCACATCGCTTAACGATAGCCTTAAATAAATTATGTATAAGAAAGCTGTTAATTTTTAATCATTCAATTTTAGGAAATGTCAAAACAACAAAAAAAAATAGATAAAGAATTTTGGTTTTCCTCTTGGGCAATACGCAATAAAACGACTATTTATGTAATGATTTTAATATTCCTGTATTTGGGAATTACGGCTTATTTTGCAATGCCCAGGGAAAGTTTTCCTGAAGTGAAAGAAACTAAAATCTATGTGAGTTCTCTGTATCCGGGCAATACAGCCGAAGACATTGAAAAATTAATCACTGACCCGCTGGAAGAAAATCTAAAAACGCTAAGTAATGTAGTGGAGATAACTTCTACCTCACAGGAAGATTTTTCCATGGTAGTGGTAGAGTTTGATGAAAATATAAGCGTAGAACAGGCCAAGCAAAAAGTAAAAGATGAAATAGATTCCGAAACTTCCGGTGAAGACTGGCCTACTTTTAATGAAGCCAAAGTAGAACCCAGTGTTTTTGCATTTAGCCTGTCAGAAGAATTTCCTATTCTAAACGTCAGTATTTCAGGAGATTATACAATAGAAAGATTAAAAGAATTTACAGAGATATTACAGGATGATATTGAAGATTTATCCGAAATTAAAGAGGCCGATATAAGAGGAGCTCAGGAAAAAGAGGTAGAAGTGGCGGTGGACATCTATAAAATGATGGCGGCTAAGGTGAGCTTTAATGATATTTTTAGTGCGATTAATAATGGCAACGTAACTATGTCTGCCGGTAATTTAATTGTTAGCGGCCAACGCAGAACGGTAAGGATTATTGGTGAGATAGACAAACCTGCCGATTTAAACAATTTTGTTGTAAAATCTCAAAACGACAATCCCATTTACTTAAAAGACGTAGCCAAGGTGTATTTTAAGGAAAAGGACAGAACTACTTATGCCAGAGATTTTGGTGAACCCGTAGTTATGCTAGATGTAAAAAAACGGGCAGGTAAAAATATGGTAGAAGCCATTGAGCAAATTAAAGAAATAGTAAAGGATGCCAAAACCAATAAACTGCCTCCTGATTTGGAAATTAACTTTTCTAATGACCAATCCTCTATCACTACCGGTATGATAGATGATTTGGTGAATAATATCATTTTTGGTATTATTCTGGTGGTAACCGTTTTAATGTTCTTTTTAGGTTTTAAGAATGCCATTTTTGTGGGTTTTGCCATACCCATGTCTATGTTTATGTCGCTTATGATACTGAATATGCTGGGTTATACCTTAAACACTATGATATTGTTTGGGTTAATTATGGGATTAGGGATGTTGGTGGACAATGGTATTGTGGTTGTAGAAAATGTTTATCGCCTTATGGATGTAAAAGGTATGAGTAGAATGGAGGCCGCAAAAAAAGGTATTGGCGAAATAGCATTTCCCATAATTATTTCTACGGCTACTACTGTGGCGGCATTTATTCCACTGGGTTTGTGGCCCGGAATGATGGGTGAATTTATGAAGTTTTTTCCTATTACCTTGTCGGTGGTACTGGGTTCATCACTCTTTGTAGCTATTTTCTTTAACTCTGTTTTGGTGTCAAGATTTATGACTACCGAAGATAGTGAAATGCCGCTAAAACGTATAATTATATTAACTGTAATTATGGTAGTAATCGGTACTTTGGTAATTATATTTGGTGGGGCTTACCGAGGTTTGGGTACCCTTATGGTAGTAACTGTAATCATGCTTTGGATATATAGGTTGTTTCTAAAACAATGGTCTGACCGTTTTCAGAAAAATGCACTGGTAAAATTAGAAAATTGGTATGAAAATCAAGTAAGATGGGCATTAACAGGCTGGAGGCCATACATTATCAGTATAGCTACTCTTATTATATTAGTCATTACTTTTATCGCATTTGGGATTTCATTAGGAAATCAACGAACCAAAGTAGAATTTTTTCCGGATAATAAGCCTAACCAGATAATAGTTTATATTGAGTATCCGCAAGGAACGGATATAGAAAAAACGAATACTATAACTAAAGCCATAGAAAAGAAGGTTTTTAATATTCTGGAAGAAGATACATATAAAGACGGAGATTATAATTTTATGGTAGAAAGTGCGGTTTCGCAAGTGGGAGAGGGTGCAGGTAACCCGATGAATGAGATGGTAGGAAGCACGGAGATGCCGCATAAAGCCAAGATTACGGCTTCCATGCGGGAATTTAAGTTCAGAAGGGGTAGAGATAGTGAATTGCTGCGGCAGAAGGTGCAAAAGGCTCTGGTAGGTATTTATCCCGGGGTACTTATCTCTGTTGAGAAAAATCAGAATGGCCCACCTGCAGGAGCTCCCATAAACATAGAATTGGAAGGCGATGACTATAATGAACTTATTAATACCGCTGAACAAATTAGGGAGTTTATAAACGGCAGAAATATATCGGGAATTGATGAGCTAAAAATTGATGTAAACAAAGATAAACCCGCTACACGAGTACTGGTAGATAGGGAAAAAGCCGGAGAGTTGGGAGTAAGTGCGGGGCAGGTAGGACAGCAATTGCGTAATTCCATTTTTGGAGCAAAAGCCGGTATCTATAAAGAAAGTGGTGATGATTTTGATATCTATGTTAGATTTAATGAAGAAAACCGATATAACACCAGTGCTATTTTTAATCAAAATATTACGTTTAGAGACCCATCTTCGGGGCAGATTAAAGAAATTCCGGTGTCAACGGTGGCCAGGCACAATAATACATCCGGGTTTAGTGCCATAAAGCACAAACAATTAAAACGGGTAGTAACCATTTATTCAGCTTTGGCACCCGGGTTTACCGATGCCGGAGCGGTAGTGTCTCAGATACAAAATGAGATGAAAAATTTTAAGGGCTTGCCAAAAGATATCCACATAGATTATACCGGCCAGATAGAAGAGCAAAACAAGCAAATGACTTTCTTAATGACGGCGTTTTTTACCGGATTAAGCCTTATTTTCTTTATTCTTATTTTTCAGTTTAATTCTATTTCCAAACCCGGTATTATTCTTACAGCCGTGTTTTTGAGTTTTATAGGTGTGTTTGGCGGATTGGTAATTACGGGTAAGCCGTTTGTTATTATGATGACCATGATGGGAATTATTTCTCTGGCGGGAATTGTGGTAAATAATGGTGTGGTGTTGTTGGATTATGCCCAATTGCTTATTGATAGAAAAATTGTGAAACGCCGGTTAGACGAAGGTGAATTTCTCAGTTTAGAAGAAATATTTGAATGTATTGTGCATGCGGGCAAGGCCCGTTTAAGGCCGGTTTTACTCACGGCTATTACTACAATATTGGGACTAATACCTTTGGCGATAGGGTTAAATATTAATTTCTTTAGCCTATTTCGTAATTTTGATGCCGAGATTTACATGGGTGGGGATAATGTGGTATTTTGGGGGCCACTGGCTTGGGCTGTTATTTACGGACTTGTTATTGCCACCTTTTTAACCTTAATTATGGTGCCTATTTTGTTTTATTTTACCAATAAAATTAAATACAAAATTTTTAACAGGCGGGTTAAAAAACAACAACAAATAAATGGAAAGGCTTAGGGCGGCATTGAGTCACCAAGTTATAAACCTGAATTCGGTTAATCTTGTTAATTTAGTAGCCAATTAGGAACTGGTGTTAAATCTCAAAACTCAAATTTAACATTAAAACCAAAAACCTAAATTAAAGTACCAATAGTCTTTATTTTCATCAGACCATGCGTATTTAATCTGTATAGGCCCCAAAAACGAGTTAATGCCATAGCCTATGGCATATCCTAGCTTAGTATTATCAAAAATGTCGCCTTTATTAAAAAGGTCGTTCTCAACTCTGCCGGCATTGGCGGTAAAAAAGAGATTGTTATTTTTAAATAATTCGTAGTTTAAGGTTACGGCTGTTTTTAAAAATGCACTTTCACTTAAATCTGCTACTTCATAACCGTAAAAGGGAATAAAATTATTGATAAAATTTTCATTATTGCCACCCAGAAAATAATTAAATATTCTGTTGCTATTGCCAATGGTAATACCCGCTTCAGACCTAATATGCGTGGTAAATTTATTGGCTATGGTAAAGGCTCCGGATAGCCGTCCTTTTAATTGTGAAAATGGCGTAAAATTCTCATCAAAAGTAGAGGATAGTAAATATGCCTTATAGCCTATGTTTAAGAGTAGGCCTTTTTTTGGAAAAATTTTGTTATCGTAGGTGTCTAAAAGGAAACTGCTGTATGCACTTATATAGTGAGTATTTGCAAAATAATTATTCTTACGCCTGTTGTTGACTAATGTCTCTGTAAAGGCTCGTAAATATTTTGATTCACCGCCTATTTGCAAAGCTAAATCTTTATTAAATGAAGTTTGTACAAATAACTTGGTTGAAAAATCCATATAGGTAACTTGCAACTTGTTTATTTGTTCTTCTAGCGGCAAATTGTTATTGAGTATGTTTTCATAAAAAGAACTCTTAAAGTTGTTGTATCTTGATTTTATACCGTAACTCCAATGGAATCCGTTATCTATAAAATAATCTATACTACCTCTAAGGTTATCTCCTAAGACTATGTCACCGGAGAAAATGTCATTTTTAAACAATAAGTGTTTGGAGGTTAAATTTAGCAAAACACCGGTTTTGTATAAATCGTCATAGTGGATGGCAAGCTGTAAATAATTAGAGACTCTTTCTTCTGCAAGTGAGAAGAAAATATCAAAATTACCATTGTTTTTAACCAATTTGTACTGTATGTTTTTAAAGTTTTTGGTAGCGGATAGGCTGCTTAAGCCTGCTTTAAAGTCTTTGTATTTAATGGAGTCCTGTTCTTTTAAATTGAGTTTGCCCAGAATATATTCTTTGGTATAATTTTTATTTCCCTTTACATAAATATTGTCTATATGCAGATATTCATTGGGTTTATAAGGTTTTATCGGTTTTCTTTTTTTTGGTTTTATAATTTGCTTTTCCGCAATTTTCTTTAGAGCCGGTTTTTGTTTTTCTGCAGCTTCTACACCGTTTTTTATAATGCTTTCTGCCAAGTCAAAAGAGATTACATTAAAATTTGCTATATCCGGATGGATGTAAACATCCGTCATTGCCACTTTGGTTTTGTCTTCCCGGTATATTTGAAAATTTACAATTTGAAAAACGATGTCCAATGCCGTATTTAGCGTTTCTATATTTTTTAGTTTGTCTTGAACATCTACGCCTATAATTACATCAACGCCTTTTTGTTTCATAATATCCACCGGAAAATTATTAACTACCCCACCATCCACCAGTATTTTATCGTCTATTTTTACAGGGTCTAGCAAGGTAGGAAACGATCCGCTGGCACGGACGGCCTCGGGTAAAAAACCACTTTCTAATATTTTCTGTTTACCGTTTTCCAAATCTGTGGCGACACAAAAAAAGGGAATTGGCAGATTAGAAAAATTCCTTACGGTATGCACATTTTCCGTGAGTTGTAACAATAAATTAAAAACATTCTGGCCTTTAGACAAGGCTGTGGGTAATTGTACGCTGCCTTTGTAAATGGGCAGGCTTAGGGCGTATTTTTCCGTAAATTCTTTTTGGTAGATAGATTTTGCCCTTCGAGGAACAATGTCCTGCATAAGTATATTAAAATCGTGTGAATGGACAATGGAGTCCAGTTCATCAGCAGAATAGCCTGATGCATATAACGCTCCTATTATAGCCCCCATACTGGTACCGCCTATATAGTCTATCCGCACGCCAGCTTTTTCCAATACTTTTAATACGCCTATATGGGCAAATCCTTTAGCTCCGCCGCCACTGAGAACCAGACCTACCTTGAGGTCTTTTTTTTGGGTAGAAGAAGGTTGTGCCTGGCTGTAAAAAATGCCTGCAAGAAATAAGAATACTACAAAATGCCACTTTTTAAAGATATTCAAAACTATTTATTTTGTATGATAATAATTATATACTTTGGTTGCTCTATTTTTTCCTATTTTTTCTTCTAACTGTTTTTGTGAAGCCAATTTTATCCTTTTTAGGGACTTAAATTGTTTTAACAATTCTTTAATGGTTTGTTCCCCTACACCCGGAATACTTTCCAATTCGGTTTTAATGGCAGATTTACTTCGCTTATTTCTATGAAAGGATATGGCAAACCTATGGGCTTCGTTTCGCAGTTGCTGAATAATCTTTAATGTTTCCGATTTTTTATCCAAATATAGCGGAATGGAATCATCCGGATAAAAAATTTCTTCCAGTCTTTTGGCAATTCCTATTATAGCTATTTTATTTCGTAATTCTAAAATATCTAAACTTTTTAACGCAGATGACAACTGGCCTTTCCCACCATCTATAACGATGAGTTGCGGTAATTCTTGCTCTTCATCCAGTAATCTTTTATATCTCCTATACACTACTTCTTCCATGGAAGCAAAATCATCCGGGCCTTCCACAGATTTTATATTGTATTTTCTATAATCATTTTTAACGGGTTTGCCATTTTTAAAAACTACGCAAGCCGCCACCGGATGGGTGCCTTGAATATTGGAATTATCAAAACACTCTATGTGTCTGGGCTCATGTTGTAAACGCAAATCTTTCTTCATTTGAGCCATAATCCTATTGGTATGCCTATCCGGATCTACTATTTTTATTTGTTTAAACTGTTCCTGCCGGTAATATTTGGCATTTCTGGCAGATAATTCTACTATTCGTTTTTTGTCACCTTGTTTAGGGATGGTAACTTTGATTTTATCGCCCAGATTAACTTTAAAGGGTACGTAAACTTCTTTTGTTAGCGAATTAAAACGCTGCCTGATATCTACTATAGCCAGTTCTAACAAATGCTTGTCCGATTCGTCTAGTTTTTTTTTAATTTCCGCAGTGTGTGACTGGACAATGGAGCCATTCATAATTTTTAGAAAATTTACATAGGCAAGGCTCTCATCAGAAATTATCGAAAAGACATCTACATTGGTAATGGAAGGATTTACAACGGTTGATTTTGCCTGATAATTGGAAAGTAATTCTATCTTTTCTTTGATGTTCTGAGCCTGTTCATAGTCCATATCATTAGCAAAAGCATACATCATTTCTTCAAAATGCGAAAGGACTTCTTTAAAATTTCCTTTGATGATATTTCTAATAGCTTTAATGTCTTTTTGGTAATCTTCTTTTGATTGCAGCCCTTCGCAAGGCCCTAAACAGTTTTTAATGTGGTATTCTAAACAGACTTTAAACTTGCCTTTTTCAATGTTTTCTTCGGACAGGTTATAATTACAGGTTCTAATGGTATAAAGTTCTTTTATGAGGGATAATAAGGCTTTAACTGTTCTTACTGAGGTATATGGACCAAAGTATTCCGAACCGTCTTTAATGATATTACGGGTCATAAATACCTTTGGAAATCGTTCGTTTTTAATACAGATATAGGGGTAACTTTTATCGTCTTTTAACAGGACGTTATATCTGGGCTGGTATTTTTTTATCAGGCTGTTTTCCAGTAGCAAGGCATCAGCTTCTGATGTAACCACAATGTGCTTTACCGATGCTATTTTTTTTACCAGTACGCCTGTTTTGCCGTTTTCATGTGTTTTGGTAAAATAAGATATTACTCTTTTTTTAAGGTTTTTGGCTTTGCCGATGTATAAAATTTTTCCGTTTTTATCAAAGTATTGATATACGCCCGGAGTATTGGGAAGTGTTTTTATTTGTACATCTAAATCTACCGTAACCATATTACGAAGTTAAGAAAAAATAGGAGCATAATATAAGTTTAAGATGTCAATTCATAAACCTTAACTCGTGTTATTTACGTGGAGTTGCAACAATTTGTTTCATTTTTTTACTGATAGCTGCTTTGCTAATACGCAGAGATATAAAATTTTTGTGTTTCCTGCAAATACGTAGAGGTACAAAGAAACAGGGAAAGGATACTAATACCATTTCCACCTCAAAATTACTCAATAAAATGTGCTTTTTTATGCTATATTTCGTTGTAAAAATAAACTATAGCTACAGCTATACTTAATTTTTACGCCTTATCTATCACAAAAATTCATCATTTTATTTTTTGAGTATTTTTAAAGCAGAACTGGTATTAGACTTGGTATAAAAACGGAATTTTTTACACAAAACCCAATCAAAAAAAATACAATTACGGTGCAGTAACCATTATTATTGCAGGTTGAAAGACTGAGGCTGTCTGATGAACAACTCTACTCTATAACCCCTTCCAAAGATTTTATAGCCTCAATATATCCTTTTTTTAGTTCGTTGGCAAATTCGGTGTCTTTTTGTTCTGCGGTAGCTACCACGTTGTTGTACATCATCAGGGTAGCTTCTATGTCGCTAAAATGTTGATTAACGCCATATTGGTCTAAACCGCTATAAAATGCTATCCTGTCTCTAAATATATCTACTAATATTTTAGCAACTTCTCTTGCTTTTTCTTTTTTGTCAATATTGTAATACGCATCTATATAGCCCAAAACAAGGCCGTAGTGGCCATATCGTCTTATAGGCATTTTTTCTAAGGAAAGGTCTAATATTTCTTCTGCTTTATCAAATTTATTTTCATTGATAAGTGCTTCGGCCAAACGGATAAGACTGTTTCTAAACGAGATGCTGTTTTTTCTGGTTTCTACATCTACATAGATATCGCTATTGCTGTTCTTAAAATCCCATTTTTTGACATTGTTATACATGATTTCGGTATCTATTCTGCCTAAATCCAGTACATTCTTAGACCTGCCGTTTACAGTAGCAGGTGTATAAATGGGTACCAGTTTATAAGCTAATCCATCCAATTGTAAATAGTCTTTCATCCAAATATATTCGTCATCAGCATTGGCCCCGCCGGTAAAATAAATGGGGCGTTCCCAGTTGTTGTTGGCCAGAATGTCCAGCATTAAGATGCGGTGTTTTTGAATGCCAAGCGAGTCTATTTCTATGTCTATATACGGCACTATTTTGGCGGAGTCTTTTAATGGTACTATTTTGTTTCGCAAAACGGCTTCCTTATCCACCGGAACCCTAATTTTATTGGTGGGATAGTATTTTTCAGGAAAACCATCTCCGTCTATATCAATAAAGGTACGAGGGTCTTTACTTTGAAGCCAGTTCATAAAAGTTTTTATATCTATCACCGTATCTTTAAACGCCGGATTTTCTATGTGATAGGCTACTTCCAATGAACCTTTTTTATAATCATCATGTGTAAGTTGTCCGGGAATAGGATCGGCTTCATAAGTTTTGCGTTTTTGCTGGTCTATGTACCAGTCCGTAGCAAAAAGGCTAGTGTTAACCAGTTTTAGGTCTGTTCCGTATTCTTCCACTTCCTGCATATACCACAAAGGAAAGGTATCATTATCTCCTATGGTGAACATAATGGCATCTTCTTGGGTGGAATCCAAATAGGCCTTGGCATTATTACGTGCTGCATATCTATTGGAGCGATTATGGTCATTCCAGTTTTCCGATGCCATTAAAGCAGGTACTGCCAACAGGCACACTATTGTAGTTGCGGTAGCCAGTATTTTGGCGTTAATTTTGTCTTTAAATTGCTGATAAATTGCCATTACGCCAAACCCTATCCACATGGCAAAAACGTAAAATGAACCCACTACGGCGTAGTCCCGTTCTCGCGGTTCAAAGGGTTTTGGATTGGTGTAAAAGATAATTGCCAAACCGGTAAAAAGGAAAAAGAGTAGAAGGATATAAAAATCTTTTGGGTCAAATTTTAGATGGAACAGAAACCCGATTATTCCTAATAGTAACGGAAGGAAATAATAAGTATTTCTACTTTTGTTATCCAGTACTTCCTGTGGCAGATTGTCTTGCGAGCCCAAATGCCATTCGTCTATAAAATTTATACCGCTGAGCCAGTTACCGTGGTTGTCTAAATTACCTTGAATATCATCTTGCCTGCCTACAAAATTCCACATAAAATAGCGACCGTACATATAGCCAAATTGAAACTGAAACATAAACTTTAGATTTTCTCCAAACGTAGGCCGGCGGTTGCTTTTTTGGGGAATACCTGCTATGGCTTTGTAATTGGCTATTACTGCCGGGTTGGGATCTACCATTCTGGGGATGAACCCCTTGTGTTTATCGGTAAAATTGGGCAGAGCATCTTTATATCGGTTTACAATAACGTACTTGCCCGCTTTTTCGTCTTTTTCGTATTTGGGTTGGTCGTCTCTAAAGGGTTCTTTAGGATCCGGCTGTCGGGTTTCGGAGTAATATGAATCGTAGAAAATATTAGAATCTCCATACTGTTCTCTATTGTAATATGCTAATAATTCTCTGGCACTGGACGGGTTATTTTCATTAATAGTGGTATTGGCATTAGCCCGTATAGGCAGCATAACCCAAGAGGAAAAACCTATCATTACAAATAATAGGCAAAGGATGATTAAATTGGCATGAATAAGCCGTTTTTTTCGGGTATATCTAATGCCAAAATAGAATGCAGCAATAAGTACCAAGCCGGCAATAATACTTCCTGAGTTAAAAGGCAGACCAACGGTATTTACAAAAAACAATTCTGAGGCACTAAAAAATACTAAAGTATAAGGAAACAAAAATTTAAAAATAAAAGCCAGGACTAAGACGGCTATTACATTGGCAATAATGAACTGAACTGTAGTAAGGCTTTTATAATTTTTGTAAATATAAATAAATACTATTGGCGGAATAACCAGTAATGACAAGATATGGACGCCAAAAGATAATCCCACCACAAATGCGATAAGCAGCAGCCATTTATGGCCTCCGGGTATATCCATTCTGGCTTCCCACTTTAGGCCCAGCCAGAAGAGCAAAGCCATTAAAAATGATGACAAGGCATACACTTCTGCTTCTACTGCACTAAACCAAAAACTATCTGAAAAAGTATAAGCCAAAGCTCCCACGGCACCACTGCCAAAAATAGCGATAGCGTTAGCCAAAGTAAGTGATTCCTTGTTTTTACGGATAATCTTTCTACCCATTATGGTTATTGTCCAGAATAAAAACAGAATGGTAAAGGCACTGGCCACGCCAGACATGGCGTTGGTTAACAAGGCAATGTGTTCCGCATTTGAGGAAAACAGGGCGAAAAATGCCCCTAACATCTGAAAGAGTGGTGCACCGGGTGGGTGGCCTACTTCCAGTTTTACGGCGGTGGAAATATATTCACCCACATCCCAATAGGCAACAGTGGGTTCTAACGTAAGCAAATAAGTGGCAAGGGCAATGGCAAAAACAATCCAGCCGATGACGTTATTTAATTTGTTATAGGTATTTATGTCCATGGATTGAAAAAAA
>PDQE01000081.1 GCA_002747735.1 Flavobacteriales bacterium
TGAATCATGTAGTCGTAATGGGATTGCAGCAGTTGACAACAAGTACCATTGGCCGTTAATGGAAGAAAAGCTTTTAAATATTTATGAGGGATTATATACAGGAGATTAAGAAAAAAGATATTGTCACCTTATTCTGGTATATCCTGGGGGTAGGTGTACCTATGTTTGTGGGCTTTATAAAAAACACCATATTTACCCGAGTTTTCACCACGGCAGAGTATGGGCAATATGCGTTGGTCAACCTTACTTTTTCTTTTGCTACCATTATATTTATCAGTTGGACTTCGAGTATTTTATGGCGTTTTTATCAGCGTTATCGTTTAAGAGGTAACTTGACTGTTTTCCTCTTTACACTGGTGTATGCATCATTACAGCATGATTTCTATCTTGTTAAATTAATCATTTACACGGCATTGTTTTATATGACTAAAGAATTGACGGTGTTTCTGGGGATTCTATTGCGGTTAAAGCAGAGAGACAGGGCTTATAACTTGTTGAGGCTGGCCCAATCTCTTTTTGGCTTTGGTGTTTTGTTGCTTTTGGTCTTTTCATTTGATTTTAGAATAGAAGCCTTTTTGTTGAGTTCTTTTATCATAGATTTGCTGATTATACTCTATTTTTTCAGTCAAAAACACGCCCCGTTTTCTTGGCGTTACTTTTCAAAAAATGTGTTGAAAGAGTTTTTTGGTTTTGGTAGCAAAAGTATAATTATCAGTTTGTTGTTATTGGGTATTGCTTCGATTGACCGCTATATTATTTCTTACTATGATACCGTGGGTTATGTGGGGATTTATAACCAGTTGTACAATTTTTCCGATATCAGTATTGTAGCCGTCATGACAGTTTTGTACGGTTTTATCAATCCTATATTGACTCTGGAATTTGAAACCAATCTTGCAAATGCTCACAGGGCTATCAAAAAATACTTCTTTTTTATTTCGGCGATAGTGGTGCCTGTTGTGTTGATATTAAGTGTGTTTGCAAAACCAATCACCGCATTAATTTTTCATGAGAGTTTTGCTCAGGCCTATGGGTTAGTGCCTTATGTGCTGATTAGTGCTTATTTATATGGATTGGTCAATCTTGTAGAGTTTAAATTGAAATTTGAGGATAAATTAAACCTTATCATTGGGTATTATATCATTTGTTTGGTGTTTAATGTGGTACTAAATCTGTTGTTTATACCTCGTTACGGCTATTCCTTTGCTGCAGTAGCAACCTTGTTGACCTATGTGTTGATGTTTGTGCTCTTTTATAAAAGTCAGGTTTGGAGCCGGCTTAAGAATGTCCGATTTTTTTAAGTTATGAATATCCCTTGTTTGAGGTGGAAATGGTATTATTTAGCAAACTACATCATTTAACGCCAAACCAGATTTAAAAGATCAATCATATAAAAATTTACTATGCACGCATAATAAATTGAAATAAAATGCTTACCTTCGCTTAGATTATTTTTACATTCATTTAAAATACCATCGTATATGAACATATTAGTATGCATAAGCCATGTGCCGGATACTACGGCTAAGATAAATTTTGCCAATGACAATACCGAGTTTGACACCAACGGTGTACAGTTTGTCATCAATCCGCACGATGAGTTTTCCCTAACCCGTGCCATGTGGTTTAAGGAAAAGCAGGGAGCCAGAGTTACTGTGGCAAATGTAGGTACAGCCGCTACAGAACCTACACTCAGAAAAGCATTGGCCATTGGTGCAGATGAAGCCATAAGAGTAAATGCAACACCTACAGATGGCTTTTTTGTAGCAGAGCAACTGGCGGAGTTAGTAAAAAACGGTAATTACGATTTGGTACTTGCCGGCCGTGAATCTATCGATTACAACGGTGGTATGGTGCCAGGTATATTAGCCGGGCTTTTAAACCAGAATTTTGTTAATACCTGTATAGGTTTGGAAATTGAAGGCAAGACTGCTACTATTATCAGGGAAATTGATGGCGGTAAGGAGACTTTAAAAGCAGATTTACCTCTTATTATAGCCGGACAAAAAGGCATTGTAGAGGAAAAAGACTTAAAAATCCCCAATATGAGAGGCATAATGATGGCCAGAAAAAAACCGCTAAATGTAGTAGAGCCTACTACAGAAACCAAGGCTTCAAAATCCGTAAAGTTTGAAAAACCGGCTCCTAAAGGCGATATTAAATTAATAGATGCCGATAATGTTGGTGAACTGGTTGATTTACTCCACAATGAAGCTAAAATTATTTAGTGTTAAGTACTAAAGTATTACGCATAAAGAGAAATCTCATGTCTCATTTCTAAAATTTAAAATAATATGTCCGTTCTAATATTAGCAGAATCATCAGAAAATAAAATAAAAAAAATAGCCTTTGAAGCCGTTTCCTACGGCAAGCAACTGGCAGAAAAATTGGGTACTTGCACTACGGTACTCGCCATTAATGCCAATGATGTTTCGGATTTGGCCAGATACGGTGCCGATAAAGTCCTAAAGGTAAACAACGACAAACTAAAAACATTTAACGCAAAAGCTTATGCAGATGTAATTACACAAGCCGCTAAGCAAGAAAATGCCAAAGTAGTCATTATAGACTCCAGTCACAATGGCCTATATGTAGCACCATTGGCTGCCGCCGCATTAAAAGCCGGTTATGCTTCTAACGTAGTGGCTCTACCGGAAAAAACCAATCCCATTACCGTAAAACGAACTGCATTTACCAACAAAGCGTTTAATTTTACCGAAATTACCACGGATACCGCTATTTTGGGTTTGGCCAAAAACGCTTTTGGGCTTAAAGAACAAACCGGAAAAGGTGAAGTGGTTGAATTTTCACCTCAGCTAAACGATGACGATTTTAGCATAAAATCTGAATCTATAGACGAAGCAAAAGGTCAGATAACCATTGCTGATGCCGATATAGTGGTCTCCGGAGGGCGGGGTTTAAAAAGCCCTGAAAACTGGGGTATGATTGAAGAGCTCGCAGGCGTTCTTGGTGCGGCCACTGCCTGTTCTAAGCCGGTATCGGATATGGGTTGGCGGCCACATAGCGAACATGTAGGCCAAACCGGTAAACCTGTAACATCAAATCTTTATATAGCCATTGGTATCTCAGGAGCAATACAACATCTTGCGGGTGTTAATGCCAGTAAGGTAAAAGTAGTGATAAACAATGACCCTGATGCTCCGTTTTTTAAGGCAGCAGACTACGGTATAGTGGGTGATGCTTTTGAGGTAGTACCTAAATTAATAGAAAAGTTAAAGGAATTTAAAGCTCAAAACGCATAATTTTTATTAAATTGTGCCACAAAAGGCTGTCTAAATAGTTGTGTCATATTTGTCTTTATTTTAAAAATGTATGCTTTGGGCTGTTCTTAAACCCTTTCAACACCTATAAGAAAATAAAACATGTTTTGTTTTGCTTTTTTAGGAAAGGCTGTTGAAAAAATAACGAGTATGTAAATTTATATGAGTTTAGTACGCCTTAACATAAAAGGTATTTCATACAGTCAAACCCAGAGTGGAGCTTTATCATTGGTGCGTTTGAAGCTCAATCTATTGCTATAGCTTTGGAAAAAGAAATAAAACCGCCCAGGCCACTTACACATGATTTATTTAAGTCTTTTGCCAATAGGTTTAATATTAAAATTAAACAGGTAATTATACATAAATTAATTGATGGCGTTTTTTATTCCAGCCTCATTTGCGAACGGGATAAAATAGAAGAAATTATAGATGCCCGAACCTCAGATGCCATAGCGTTAGCAACCAGATTTAATGCTCCTATTTTTACTTATGAAAATATTTTAGATAAAGCCGGTATTTATCTAAAAGTAAAAGAAGATCCTAAACTTACTCAGGCCAGAATAGAAGTGGAGGAAATGGCATTGGATTTAACCAAAGATTCCTCATTAAATGATATTCCTTTAGGAGAGTTAAACAAACAACTCATAGAGGCTGTTGAAAATGAAGACTACGAACTGGCAGCAAAAATTAGAGACGAAATTTCCAAACGTAAAAAATAGCCTAAACCTGTTTTAACAAATGGCCAGACATCTCACAGTATTAGTTTTATTGTTTTTTAACCTCAATAATTTCTCTTTTGGCCAAAATTCCGGAACCGACTCCACAAACACAGCGGAGGTGATTCAAATGGATAACAAGGAGAATATTTTAATTAATTACTGGCAATTAAAAGAACATCTGATTTATGAAAAATATCCGGATAGCATCAAAGCTCAGGTAGATTTTATCCAAGGCAAAGAGTTTTTGTCATTAGACAAAAGCGGAGCCTATACTGCCACGTTAAACAATACTTTTAGTAAAGGTTTTTGGCTCCGGAACCATAATTTGTTGGTTTTTAAACAAAAATCACCTGTAAATATTGACAAATATTATGAGGTCTTAGAAAACTCCGGTTTACACCTCACATTGCGGTCAGGGAATGACGTATATTATTTTATTTCCGAAAAGCATAAGGCATTTGTAAGTGAGACTGTACAGGCAGATACTATTATTCCCAGTGGAGGAATCTCTGTTAATTCGGTTTTGAGAGGGCTGTTAGGTATGGTGACTTTAATACTCCTCGCTTTTCTTTTTAGTTCTAATAGAAGAGCAATTAACTGGAAAACCGTAGGCATTGGTTTATTGTTTCAGTTACTTATTGCTATTGGAGTATTAAGAGTACCCTTTATAAAAAAGGGATTTGAAGTGGTAGGGCAGGTTTTTGTTAATATTTTGGATTACACCCGTGCCGGCAGTGAATTTCTCTTTAGCGGTATTATAGATATTAATTCATACGGTTTTATTTTTGCTTTTCAGGTTTTGCCTACTATTATCTTCTTTTCGGCATTAACGTCTGTGTTATTTTACCTGGGAATCATACAAAAAGTCGTAAAATTTATGGCAATATTGCTTACTAAAACTTTAGGCATATCCGGAGCCGAGAGTTTATCCGTAACCGGTAATATTTTCCTGGGACAGACCGAGGCCCCTTTATTGATAAAAGCCTATCTGGAACGTATGAACCGCTCCGAAATTTTATTGGTTATGGTAGGCGGCATGGCTACGGTGGCTGGTGCGGTACTGGCGGCTTACATAGGGTTTTTGGGTGGTGATGATGCCGCTATGCGTTTAATGTATGCCAAGCACCTTTTGGCCGCTTCCGTTATGGCGGCACCGGGAGCTATTGTAGTCTCTAAAATATTGTATCCTCAAACAGATAAAATAAATACGGATGTAGATGTGTCAAAAGAAAAGATAGGCTCTAATTTACTGGATGCCATTTCAAACGGCACTACCGAAGGGTTGCGGCTGGCGGTTAATGTAGGTGCCATGCTTCTGGTTTTTGTAGCTTTTATAGCCATGATTAATGGTGTTTTTGGCTGGTTGGGGGATATTACCTCGCTTAATAATTGGATGGCCGCAAACACACAATATCCAAAGTTTTCACTGGAAGCCATCCTCGGCCTTGTTTTTGCTCCGCTTATGTGGCTCATAGGTGTAGCAAAAGAAGATATGATGCTTATGGGGCAACTTCTCGGTATAAAACTTGCCGCCAGTGAATTTGTAGGTTATATCCAACTTGCCGACCTGAAAAATGCTACCAATGCCATACATCTTACCTATGAAAAATCCATAATTATGGCTACTTATATGCTCTGTGGATTTGCTAATTTTGCGTCTATTGGCATTCAAATAGGAGGAATTGGTTCGTTGGCTCCCGGCCAAAGAAAAACATTATCTGAATTTGGTATCAAGGCACTAATTGGCGGTTCTATCGCTTCTCTTATTTCTGCAACTATTGCGGGCATGATTATTGGTTAGTTATAGAAATCATTTTGACTTTTTGTTTTTAACCGAAAATGGTATTACGACTGTTTTTGTAAAAATAACCAGAATGGGATTAGTTTTTAGTTTTCAAAAAATCAAAGTTATTAGCAAAAAGTGAAATTTGTCTTATACTCATGAGTTTAGTTGTTATAGAATCCGGTTAACAATATCTTAATAAATTCATGTTGAAACTCCCAAAAATCAACAGCAGTTCCATTATTTTTGGAACATTAAAAAAATGACAAAGTAACTGATAAGATGAAACAATATTTAGATCTGGTAGAACACATATTGGAAAACGGATGTAAAAAAGATGACCGCACCGGTACCGGTACCAAAAGCATTTTTGGCTACCAAATGCGGTTTGACTTAAGA
>PDQE01000065.1 GCA_002747735.1 Flavobacteriales bacterium
TTGCACTTAAAAACCTTTGAAATATCTTGATATTTCTTCATGCTTTTAAGTACAAATCTAAAGTATTCTATACGTTCTGTGAAAACAAGATTAATCGAACTCAGGTTGAAAGGGTAAATTGAGTCATTTTCAGGATAAATTCTTAAGTTAATCTTCTTTATTAATTCCTACTGTAATTTAGTATAAACTATCTTCCTGATAAGGCGGATAACCTTAATAAAGTTGTTTTTATGCTGTTAAGTAGACAACTTTTAAAACCTCTTATGGAATACTTTTCTGAAATAAATTCATAACTTCAGGCAACTATTTTTTTATTTACCTCGTCTATATAAATAGAATCTAAAACCAGTTGAAAATCATACCTTTTCATACCGAAGAAAAGCAAATAATTAAAAAAGCGGCCAAATCAAACAGGTATGCTCAGAAGCAATTATATGAGAAATATGCTCCAAAAATGCTGAGTGTTTGCAGGCAGTATATAAAAGATTTACAATATGCCGAAGATGCTATGGTAAAAGGATTTGTAAAAGTATTTAAGCATCTGAAATCGTATAGAGGTGATGGCAGTTTCGAAGGTTGGATAAGGAAAATAATGGTAAGGGAAAGTATAAATCATTTAAGGAAAAATCAATTTATCGTTTATGATGATGCGGTGTTTGAAAACAATAATAACATAGGTGTAATGCCAAGTTCTGAATTGGATATTGCTCATATTCAAACATTTATTGATGATCTGCCCCAAGGTTACAAAACAGTTTTTATGTTATATGTGGTAGAAGGCTATAAACACAGTGAAATTGCACAACTGCTGAATATTTCGGAGAGCACTTCAAAATCACAATTGTTTAAGGCTAGAAAAATACTGAAAGAGCAGTTAAAAAAACAAAAAATTATTGGTTATGGGACTAAATAAATTTGAAGAACATATCAAGGATGCCTTTAATAATCGCACTATTAAACCATCTGATAAGGCATGGGTTAGCATTTCCGGCCAAATAGAAAAGGAGTCGGTATCTAATAAGTGGCCTTTGTATAAAATCGCTGTTGCCGCCGATTTAGTAGGCATATTTATTAGCTTATTGATATATTTTAATAATAACTCGCCAAGTATAGATAAGGATAATACCATTGTGAATAGGTCTAATAAAGATGAGGTTTTTAAGGAAGAAATTACAACCAAAATAAAAGAAAACACAAAAACCGAGATTGGGAAAATAGAAATTGATAATACTATCAGAAACGAAAACTCAAAAACAACACATTACAACAAAGAAATACCAGATAAAACAACTGTTGCCAATAATAACGATAATAAATCACAAAATGCAATAGGCATTTTAACATCTATAGAACAAGAAAAATTAATAGCGGTAAAAATATCCGGAGTTGTAGAAAAAGTTACAGCAATAGAACAACAGTTTCATTCGGTAACAGATAAAGAAATAGATTCATTGATAAAACAAGCTCAGGAGGAATTGTTGAGAAACGAATTATTTATGTATGACAACTACGTAAATGCTGAGTTGTTGCTTGCAGAAGTAGAAGGTGAATTAGACGAACCTTTTAAAAACAAATTGTACAAACTACTAAAAAAAGGAATTATAGAAGCGAGGATGGTAATTGCAGATAGGGAAAATTAATCACATTTAAAGTATTGGAAAATGAAAAAAAGTATCTTTTTATTAATGATGCTAATAGGTATTGGCATGCTAAATCTAAACGCTCAAGAGGTCAAAAGATCGAAAATTGAAATTCTAAAAGCTCAAAAGGAAAAGGTTGTTTTCCATGAGAAGGAGGCTCTAAAAAAGGAGGTTTTAAATATAAATAACCGCTTAGAAAAAGCTGAAATCACTGAGGCAGAAGCAAAAATACTCAAAAGAAAAGCAGCAAAAAATAGAGCTTTAAATATAGCCAACAAAACAGCTATTATAGATAACCATATTGCCCTTTTGGAGCGAAATGAGAATTATACTTTAAGTTGGGAAAAAGACAGCCTTTCAAATTCTAATATTGAGATTGGTTTTGGTTCCAGGGATAAGAAAAACTACTACCTTTCCGGAATAAAGATAGAAGATAATAGGCCCCGTAAGCCTAAATATGACATTAGAACACATTCAAACTTGGTGGTTGCTTTTGGGCTAAACAACGCCATTTTTGAGAACCAATCCATTGATGATTCACCCTATAAAATAGGAGGAAGTCGCTTTTTTGAAATTGGATGGAATTGGCAAACAAGGGTGTTTAAAAATACTAATTTTCTAAGAATTAATTACGGGATGAGTTTACAGTTTAATGGTTTAAAACCTACTAATAATAACTATTTTGTTGAAGACGGCAACCACACGGTTTTACAGGAATTTGATTATGACTTAAAGAAATCTAAGTTGAGGATGGACAATTTGGTTATGCCAATACATTTTGAAATAGGGCAGTCTAGGGTTAGACAAACCGAACATATCATTCGTTACCATACCTATAAAAAATTCAAATTAGGTTTTGGCGGATATGCCGGATTTAATATAAATACGGTGCAGAAGTTAAAGTATAGAAAAGACAACAAAAGGATAAAAGATAAAATAAGAAAGGGTTATAATACCAATAACTTCGTTTATGGTTTAAGCGGGTATATCGGGTTTGGAGATGCTTTGCTCTATGCGAAATACGACTTAAATCCAATTTTTAAAAACGCTCAAGAAAATCAGAATAATATTTCTGTGGGACTGCGTTTACATTTGTAAAGTTTTATTCTTGTAAAAACCCCCGAAAGGGCTTTGAGCCCTTTCGGGGTTATAATGTTGGGTTAAACTAAGGTTTGTAGCTTAGCTTTTATCTTTCGGTATCCTTAATACCTGTCCCGGATATATCTTATCCGGATGGGTAAGCATGGGTTTATTCGCTTCAAAAATAACCGGGTATTTCATGGCATTACCATAGTATTTTTTTGCAATTTTACTCAGGCTGTCGCCTTTTTCTACGGTATAAAATTGAGCTTCAGGTTCTTGTACGGCGGTAGTCATTTGGTCATCTACTGTAGATATACCTTCTGTATTACCTATTACCAAAACTACTTTTTCTCTGGTAGATTGATTTTTAGCCTCACCGGTTACAGCGGCTTTATCGCCATTTACTTCAATGTTTAGGTTTTTAACATTAAGTTGTAGGGCACTTATGGCAGCGACTAATTTACCTTCTTTTATTTTTGCCAATTCGGCTGCTTTAGCTGCATTTTCAGCTGCTTCCGCTTCTTCTGTTTTTCCGATGCCAAAAACTTTTGCACCAGCATTTTTAATAAATGAAAATAATCCCATATTTTTAAGTTTTATTTGTTAATAAATTAGAAGGGTAAGATACAATTTTTTTGTAAAGTTATAATTTTATTAAAGAACTCAGATCGACCGATATTCAACGTGATGCCATGCGTTTTAGGCAGAATATAGAGCGAGTTACACAAATATTAGCTTATGAATTAAGCAAAGAATTGCAATACAAGTTAGAAACCATACAAACACCATTAGGAAAAAAGAAAATAGAAGTTTTGGAAGAGCGGTTGGTAATTTGTTCTGTACTACGTGCTGGCCTTACCATGCACGGTGGGTTGCTCCGTATGTTTGACACTGCAGAAAATGCGTTTATTTCGGCTTATCGGAATCATAAGAATAATGAAGATGCCTTTGAGGTAGTGGTGAATTATATGACATCACCAAACTTAGAGGGAAAGTTATTGCTATTGGCAGACCCTATGTTGGCTACAGGAAAAACATTGGAAAATGTTCTACATGCTTTAGAAGATAACGGCAAACCAAAACAAATTCATATTCTATCAATTATTGGTGCCAAAGAAGGCATAGCACATATAAAGAATGTTTTTCCGGAAGACAGCCATTTGTGGATTGCAGCCATTGACCCCACATTAACTAAAAGAGGTTATATTATACCCGGATTGGGCGATGCAGGAGACTTAGCCTATGGCGTAAAGCAAGATAGAAAATAGTTAAACCAAAAAAACGGCTATTGCACCGGCTACCATTAAATAGATAAATACTTCTTTAAACCAATGATCAGTGGCCATTTGTAAATAATTGGTAAATAGGACAAGAGACGGGAAAAACAAAAATATAAATTCCGAACCATCCTTTACCGGAGCCGGAATGGATATAAAAATGCTCAGTGCCAAATGAACTAATACTAATATCCAAAAACTCTTAAATTCATTATTTACTGCCAGTACTTTTACCGTAGAAGAAAAAATTGTCCAGAGTAAGAGCGTTATTAGCAAGGTAATAGGTATTAGAATAGTAAAATTATTATATGCTGAATAAGAAAAGTTGGTGTTAAAAACTATAAAATCCGGTGAAAACTGATCTGTTAAAAAAAGATAGGTACCATATAAAAACAGTGGAACCATAAAGCCAACAATAGGAATAAATATGTTGCGGATAGTACGCCTTTCAAATATTAAAACCGCAGCTATGCATAAAATGAGATAGAGCATGCTAAAAGGATAAAAAATAGTAGCCAGACCTATGTATAATCCGCTTTCAAATATTTTTTCCCTAACATTTTTAGGAGAACGTAAGCTGTAAATTCTCCTAAAAGCAAAAAGAAGTATTAGATGTGTTAATATTAAATTTATATGAAGTGTTATATTGTGAAAAAGGGCGATAAGTATTAAAAAAATTAATAAATCATAAGCATTTTCTTTTACCAATTTGTTTTTGAAATTAATAAAATGAACCATAAAAAAACTGCCTATCAACAATAAAAATATAGCTATTTCTTTAAGCAAAAATGATGGGTTAAAGCTAAGTATATCCGCTTGAAAAGCAACTATTAGCATGATAAGCAATACGAATAAAACGATAACTAAGGTGTGAAAGGGCGTGGATTTATTAAAAAAATTGGCTAACATTGATATTTATTCATACTTTTGTGGGGTAAATATACTTAAGTTATGATTGCAAACAATATTTTTAGAGCTATAGGTGATTTTTGTACCAATATTTTATTTAAACCTTATGACTATTTTCGTTTTATAGACAACTGGTGGAGTTCAAATATAGTCAATACTGTTTTGTTCCTAATTGGTTCGGTGGCTATGATTTATTGGTTGGTACAGATGGTAAAGTTCAAAAGACAGGGTAGTACGGCAGTACGGTAAAGCCTTAAACATTTCTAACTTTTTGGGTAGTAAAAACAAACTAAAACGCTTTAAGGAAAACGAAACATTTTCTAATGTAATTCAACCCACACGGGCGGAAATCTTATCCGGTTCTGTTCTTAAAGGAAATTGGCATACACATTTCAATAATTCAAATCCCTTAGTGCTGGAGCTTGGTTGTGGCAAGGGGGAATATACCATAGCTTTAGCAAAAAAAAACAGAGACAAAAATTATATTGGTATAGACATAAAAGGTGCTAGGTTTTGGCGTGGAGCAAAAACCGCATTGGAAGAAAAATTAACTAACGTAGCCTTTTTACGTATTCAGATTGAATTGATTGACTATTGTTTTGACAAAAATGAAATAGACGAAATCTGGATTACTTTCCCCGATCCTCAAATAAAATTCAAAAGAACCAAACACAGGTTAACCAATCCTCATTTTTTAAAAAAATATCAAAATATTTTAAAAGAAAACGGCCTTATACATCTAAAAACGGATAGTGAATTTTTACATGGCTATACCTTGGGCCTTTTGGAATCCGGAAGCCATGAAGTTCTCTACAGTCATCATAACATTTACAACAATATAGATGCACCAATAGATGCCGTGGAGACACAAACATTTTACGAAAAGCAATTCTTAGCACAAGAAAAACCCATTACTTATATTAAGTTTAGGCCTAAATGTTAATTCATTTAAAGTTTATTTATGCCAACAGAAATCAATTTTTTTGAAAAAGTTTATCAGGTAGCTAGCCAGATTCCATATGGCAGGGTAACGTCTTATGGAGCCATTGCTTGCTTTCTGGGTGCAGCCAGATCCTCCAGAATGGTAGGTTGGGCAATGAATAATAGCCACAAAAACCATTTGGTTCCGGCACACAGAGTGGTGAATAGAAACGGCATACTTACCGGAAAACATCATTTTGGAGACACAAACTTAATGCAGCAATTATTAGAAAATGAGGGTGTTGACGTTAAAAATGATAAAATTGTAAACTTTGAAAAAATATTTTGGAATCCTGCTGACTATTTAACAGCGGATTTTTTCTCCGAACAAGATAAAAAGAACTAAAATATTCAGAAAATGGTGCTGCCTGATAGCAAAAAGGAAGTTTAATGATAGGGTACAACAAGTTTCCGAAAGCCAAGAGTTAAATTAATTTTCAATTCTTGTGAGTACTTAATTTTACAGGGGTTTTGTTGCTTAAAAAATCAAGTTAATAACAGAAAACGGAAATTTTTAATGCACTTTTTGTGATATAATATTTAAATAATCCAATAATTTTATCATATATTAGTTTAATAAAAAACTTTTAAACACTTGATATTATATATTTTTAGTAAATTGCGACCCAAAAGAACTGCCCATATGAAAATAATAAAATACTTCAGTTTTCTCATGCTTACTTTGACGTTAGGCTTTAATAGTCATGCTCAAGCAGATTTAAGTCACGAGTTTGGAATTATGGCCGGCCCTATTATCATGCAGACAGATTACGGTGAAAGATACCACCTGCCAAGTAGTACTATGACTAGCTTTGGAGTATCTGTAGTTCATTATTTAAGTTTTTACGGCAGTAATTACAATTGGCGAAACGGAGCCAGTTTTTTCTCAGATCATTTTAAACTAAAAACAGAATTATCTTATTACTTTACCAATGATTTAGAGCACAAAGGAAGGTATGTAGCTCCTGGTTCTACCACAGCAGAAGTTGATAAATTACGTGCTATGTCAGGAGAAACCAAGATGTTTAACATAGGCACACAACTGGAGTATTATTTTAAAAACTTAGAAGATTACGGTTTATTATTTAATGATAAAGAAAAATGGGCTCCATATATAAGTGCCGGTGTGCACTTTAACATGTTTAGTCCTAAATTAGAGAGTTCTATGGGCAACTGGGAAGCTGACCCCAGTGTGTTACCTCAAAAATGGCAGAACAATGTATATGTGAACAAGGACAATACTTTTTCTTTGACGCTTAGTGCCGGTACCAGATATAAAGTAGGCAGGATAGATCTTGTTTTAGATGCCCGTTGGCAGTATTTCTTATCTGATAGAATAGATGGGTTAGATGCCGTGGATGGCAGTAGTAAATTTAACGATACTGCAATTTATCTAAACTTAGGTGTTATATTTGATTTTGAATCTTTTAGATCAGAATATTAAACATGGTCAAGGGGCACTTATTTTCCTAATGCGTGCTTTAAATCATTTATCAGGTCATCTATATCCTCTATTCCTACACTCAATCGAATAAGGTTAGTATCTATACCTGTTTTTTTACGCTCTTTTTCCGGAATAGAAGCATGAGTCATCGTCTCAGGATGGTTGACTAAACTTTCTACGCCGCCTAATGATTCTGCTAAGGTAAAAACCTTAAAACTTTCCAATACTTTAAATATTTCCAATTTTTTTTCAAGTTTTAGCCGAAAAGATACCATGCCGCCAAAGGCTTTCATTTGTTTTTTGGCAATTTCATATCCGGGATTATTTTTTAATCCGGGATAATATACGGTTTTAACCTTTGGATGCCCCTCTAAAAATCTGGCAATAGCAAGTCCGTTTTCACAATGGCGTTGCATTCTTACATGCAGGGTTTTAATGCCACGTAATGCTAAGAAACAATCTTGTGGCCCGGCTACGGCACCACCAGCAAATTGGATAAAATGAATTTGTTCCGCCAGATTTTTATCTTTTACCACAAGGGCTCCCATTATCAAATCCGAATGGCCTCCAAGGTATTTAGTAACAGAATGCATAACTATATCTGCTCCTAAATCAAGTGGTATTTGTAAATATGGCGTAGCAAAGGTGTTATCAACAGCAACAAGTATGTCTTTATTTTTATCCTTTACTTTTCTGGAAATATCAGCTATATCAGCCATTTTTATTAATGGATTGGTGGGCGTTTCTATCCAGATTAGTTTTGTGTTTTTGTTCATTTTTTGTAGAACACTGGCAGTATTTTCCATGTTTACAAAATGGAATTGTAAACCGTATTTTTGAAATATTCTTGTAAACATTCGGTATGAACCACCATATAAATCGTCTCCGGCAATTACTTCATCCCCCGGATTTAAAAGTTTTAAAACTGCATTTATGGCAGACAGGCCAGACGCAAAAGCAAAACCGTGTGTGCCGTTTTCAATAGCGGCTAAGTTGCTTTCCAATGCAGTACGTGTAGGATTAGCGGCTCGGGAGTATTCATATCCTTTATGTTTTCCCGGACTGATTTGAGCGTAAGTGGAGGTTTGATAGATTGGCGGCATTACGGCTCCGGTAGAAGGGTCGTGTTCTTGCCCGCCATGTATAGTTTTGCTATTAAATTTCATTTTATAAACGTATTTTTTATATTTTAGCTAATAGGAATTCGTATATTGCTTTTTAAGCGTAATATTTAGATTCTTCTTATTTGGTACTATCAAACGATAAATTTTCTTATCGACTGATAATTAGCAACGCATGTTATCGGGTCAATATTAAAATTAAAATTTGCAAGAATGTAATTTTCGCATCCCGAAATGCCGGAGGCAAATATTTACGGATTTATTTAACCTTTTAACATTGAACTCCGTACCGTTGTCATTTTTTTGATAGACACTCATTTTTGAGGGTACGGTACTTAATGCCATCTTAAGCAAATGTACTCTTATAAAATCACAACAAAAAATGAGAAAGATATATTTTCTAAAAACCTGTGATACATGCAGAAGAATATTAAAAACCGTAAATATCGATGGTTTTATACTACAAGAGATAAAATCTGAGCCCATAACCGTAAAACAGTTAGCAGAATTATATAGTTTGGCAGGCAGCTACGAAGCTCTGTTTAACAAAAGGGCGAAAAAGTATAAAGCGATGGATTTAAAAAACCAAAATCTTAAAGAAAAGGATTACAAACAGTTAATACTGGAAGAATATACCTTTTTAAAAAGGCCGGTTTTTGTGGTAAATGGCAGAATTTTTATAGGAAATTCAAAAAAAACGGTGGGAGAGCTACAGCAAGCAATTGGGTGATGCTGCTTTTTTTAGCCCTGTTTTTGTATTTCCGCAGTTTCTACCGCTATACAATTCAAAAAAGCTTAAAACTTCTAATTTTTAGTCTAAATCTTAAGAAGTTTAAATGAGTCTGTTTTTATAAAAATTCATTTCATCTAAATATTGCCAGACTTTGTCCGGTAGCAACGGCCTTATATTTTTTCCTTCAGCTATAGATTTTCTGATAAAAGTTGCCGAGATTTCCATTATAGGAGCATCTATGCGGTGTATTTTTGGATTATTCTTTATCTCTTTTATAGCTGATTTACCTGTGTGAATACGCGGATACACATAGATTTCGTGATTTTCCAGAATTACATCATAATTTTTCCATTTGTGAAAAGAAACCAGATTGTCTTCTCCCATTATTAAATTGAACTGATGCTGCGGATATTTCTCGGTAATATAAGCCAACGTATTAACTGTATAGTTGGGCTGTGGCAGGTTAAATTCTATTTTGCTGGGTTGTAATTTTGGGTAGTCTTCGGTGGCTATTTCTGCCATAGCATATCTGTGATGATCTGCTAATAAACTGCTCTTTTTTTTAAAAGGGCTTTTGGGTGTTACCACTAGCCAAACGGCATCCAAATCGGAAAATTCTACCAAGTGGTTGGCTATGGCCAGGTGCCCAATATGAATGGGATTAAAGGTGCCAAAAAACAAACCTGTTTTCATAATTTTTTCCTTTTTGAACCTATGAAATCTGCCACCAGTTTTTCGGCTTCTTTAAGGGCAGTGGGTAAGTCGTAATTTTTTATAATATAATCAAACTGTGGTGCGGTAGCTAATTCTATCGAAGCCTTTGCTATTCGCATATTAATGCGTTCGTCACTTTCGGTTTTGCGTTTCTTTAACCTGATTTTTAATTCATCCACACTGGGCGGTTTTACAAAAACGGCTAGAGTTTCTTTAGGGAATTTTTCCTTAATGCGTAAACCGCCCGCCACATCTATATCAAAAATAACGTGTTTTCCCAAAGCCCATATCCGTTCTACTTCGTCTTTTAATGTGCCATAAAAATTATCACGATATACCTCTTCCCATTCTAAAAAATCATTGTTTTTTATATGTTGTTTAAACGTTTTTGTACTTATGAAATAATAATCTTTGCCATCTGTCTCACCTTTGCGTTTTTCTCTTGAGGTAGCTGATATGGAAAATGCCAGATTCAAATGCTTCAATCCGAGTAAATGTTTTACAATAGTGGTCTTGCCGGAACCGGAAGGTGCAGAGAAGACGATAAGTTTTCCTTTTTTCATTTATAATTGTGATAGAATCTTTAATCCTTGCCTAAGGTCATGCTTACTTTTTATGATTTCAAAAAATTGCAAAAAGCAACTGTGGCTTATACGTAACTTTACACTGGTACTTTAAACCATTTGCTTACATCATCAACCCGGATTGTTTTATTTTCTTTATCTGAGAACAAGATGTCTCTGTTTTTTAAAGCGTATAATGCCGTTATAAGCAAAGAGAACATGTCCAAATTTAACTTTTAAGTAACGGAATAGCATTAAAATAAAACAAATTGGTTAAGCTTCACATAATAAATAATTTGGGCTAGCTCTAAGCTCATAACTTTTGTTCTGCTAAAGCCTTGTATTTCATTTTATGTGTCATATCTAATTTACAATACGTTTAATAATTGTTCCTTTATCTTTTCTAGCTCATCTTTCATCTGTACTACTATTTTTTGCATGGGGGCAAAATTGGCTTTGGAACCAAGGGTGTTTATTTCTCTTCCTATTTCCTGGCCAATAAAACCTAGTTTTTTACCGTTAGAAGTAGGATTGTTTAATTCGTCTAAAAAGTATGAAAGATGGTTTCTTAAACGTACTTTTTCTTCAGTTACATCCAGTTTTTCCAAATAATAGATTAGTTCTTGTTCAAATCGGTTTTCGTCCACGCTCTGTTTTAATTCTTCAATGGCTTTATACAGCCTTTCTCTTACATTTTTTAACCGCTCTTCGTCTAAACAGTCTATTTGCTTTGTAAGTTGTTGTATATTATCTATTCGACATGAAAAATCTTTTTTGAGTACCAGTCCTTCGTCTTTTCTAAAGGTGATGACTTTTTCTATCGTTTTTAGCAGGGCATCAGTAATTTGGCTCCATTCGTCATCGTTTATATCTTCTACCTCTGTTTTAAGTACATCCGGCAAACGCATAGCAATGTTGAGCATATTTTCTTTATCTGATAGACCGAGTTTGGAGAGTTGGCCTAAATAATGTGATACTACCATTTCATTAATGGAAGTATGGCCTCCAATTTCGTTATTTTCTATAGTAAGAGTAAAATCAACTTTTCCGCGTTTAAGTTGTGTTGCCAGCAGGTTTCTTATCTCCGGCTCTTTCTCGCGATAAGCATTGGGTACTCTTATATTAAAATCAATGTTTTTACTGTTTAATGTACGTATTTCTATGGTAGCCGATTTTTGTAGTAATTCTACCTCGGACTTACCATATCCGGTCATGGATTGAATCATAAAAAGTATTTATATGGGCAAATTTACGTAAATTATTACTAGGGAAGTATTTAAGTACAAAGAATTGAGTAAAAAATAATTTGAACATTCCTAAGGGTAGATTTTTACACCGTAAACATTAGGTGTGGAACACTACGGCAATTTCATCTTACTAATAATCACATCTTTTGGGGGAGCTTGTCTGTTCCTAAATGCTACTGCTCGCTAAATCGGCTAGGAATAGGTTGTATAGGTAAATACCCATAAAAAAAGCCGGTATATTAAAAATATACCGGCTTTTTTAAAATTTACAAAATTCTTACTTATTCGCTTCGTAACGTTTTTCTACTTCATTCCAGTTAATTACGTTAAAAAAGGCTTCAATATAATCCGGACGTCTATTTTGATATTTTAAATAGTAAGCATGTTCCCAAACGTCTAATCCTAAAATGGGTGTTCCGCCACAGCCTACGCCCGGCATTAAAGGGTTATCCTGGTTTGGAGAAGAGCAAACTTCTACTTTTCCACCTTTGTGTACACAAAGCCATGCCCATCCGGAGCCAAATCGTGTAGCGGCAGCTTTTGAAAAAGTATCCTTAAAAGCGTCATAAGAACCGTATTCTCTTTCTATGGCATCTTTTAAAGGGCCGGACAGCCTGCCTTTGTCCTTTGGGTTCATAATTTCCCAAAACAAACTGTGGTTATAGAATCCGCCTCCGTTATTTCTAACTGCAGAATTGCCCATATCCAGATTGGTCAATATATTTTCAATAGACTTTCCTTCGAGGTTAGTGTCTTTTATTGCATTGTTTAATTTGTTGGTGTAACCTGCATGGTGTTTTGTGTAGTGTATTTCCATGGTTCTTGCATCTATGTGCGGTTCTAATGCGTCATATGCATAGGGTAGTTTTGGTAATTCAAAAGCCATAATGTTCTTATTTTAAAGTTCTACTTAGTTTCTCCCAAAAATAGTAATTTTTAAATACAAAAATAGAGTCATAAAGATAGAATGTATTTATTATCTGATAGATCGATTTTATTTATAACCTGAATTCGATTAATATTGTGACCACAGCTTTCTTTATTTTTGATTAGAAATTTTATAAAATTTTCGAGTAATATCAAGATATTACGAGGATATTTCTTCATGCTTTTAAGTGCAAATCTAAAGTATTCTATACGTTCTGTGAAAACAAGATTAACCGAATTCAGGTTTTTTATAGTTTATACAGCCGCCTCATTCACGTATCTTTTCCAGAGCTTTACCCACTGCAGAAAAACTAATCTGTTTATCCTTAAATTTGTTGAGCAACAATTCTTTTTCTTTTTCGGTGGCTCCCAATTGGCTCAGCATATTATTCAAGTGCATTTTCATGTGTCCGGCTTGAATTCCAGTGGTGGTAAGGGCTTTTAAAGCAGCAAAATTCTGAGCTAGGCCGGCAGCAGCAACTATTTGCATCAACTCCTCGGCTGTGGGATTTTGTAACAGTTGCAAGGACAGTTTTGCCAATGGGTGTAAAGCCGTTAAACCACCTACGGTACCTAAAGAAAGGGGTAATACTATTGAAAAAATAAATTCGTTATTTTTTATTTCACAGTGGGTTAAACTTTTATATTTCCCGTCTTTAGCGGCATAGGCATGTACACCTGCTTCCACCGCCCTAAAATCATTTCCGGTAGCTATTACTACAGCATCTATGCCGTTCATTATACCTTTATTATGGGTTACAGCCCGTAACGGTTCTACATGGGCTATATCCACAGCGGTTTTAAATTTTTTGGCAAACGTTTCCCCATTTTCACCAAGTTCTGCTATCGGACATCTTACTGTGGCTTTTACTAAGGATTCCGGAACATAATTAGACAAAATACTCATCACAATTTCTATATCTTCCTTTTTAAAGGCATTGGCTACAGCCTCTAAGCAGGAATTAATAAAATTAGCTCCCATGCTGTCTTTGGTATCAAAACGCAGATGTAATTGATAGTAATTTTTTAAAACATCTGTTTTGTCTTTTAATTCAATGGATAATATGCCTCCGCCACGTTTTCGCATATTGGTGGTTATGGGTTCGGTAACTTTTAGTAATTGCGGTTTTATTGTATTAAAATATTTTTCTAAATCATTCTTTTTACCTTTGAACATAAAGTGAATTTGTCCGCTTTTAACCGTATTTATCACTTCGGTTTTAAAGCCCCCTCGTTTTTTCCAGAATTTAGCGGTAAGTGCGGCAGCAGCTACTACTGAGCTTTCTTCCACAGCCATTGGAATAGCATAAGCCTTGCCGTTGATAACAAAATTAGGAGCAACGGCATAGGGCAGATAAAAGTTAGAAATAGTATTCTCTATAAACTCGTCATGGAGTTGCTGTAGTTTTTTGTTGGTATTCCAGTAGCGTTTTAAAATTCCTGCTGCTGTGGGGTGATTGGCTAAAAAAGTAGTTTTTAACCACTCTATTTTTTCGGTTTTGGACAGTTTGGAAAATCCATTTATTGTTTTGGCCATATATTGTAAAATAGAACGTGTCTTGGCCTACAAAGATAAGATAAAGATATTTTATTTAACTTAACAACCGTATTTTGCTCAAAATTTAGTAAACTTGAAGCTGATTTACCTAATTTGTACTTTATAAAATGAAAAAAATATCTTTACTGTTTTTATTTTGTGTTACAACACTTTTAGCCCAACATAAAGAGATAACCTTAGAAGATATATGGACGAAAAACACCTTTGGTACGGAATCTCTAAATGCTTTTCGGCCAATGAAAATGGGTGATTTTTACACTATTTTAGAATTTGACAATGCCACTCGGAGCACATTTCTGGCAAAGTACAGTTATAAAACTTTAGAGTTGACGGATACTATTGTTAATGCCAATTCCTTTCCTGATTTAGCCTATTTTGACAGTTATGAATTTAGTGATGATGAGGATAAAATACTGCTTGCTACACAGACAGAACTAATTTACAGATACTCTTCAAGGTCTGTTTTTTATATTTATGATGTCCACACCAAAAAATTAACACTGCTTACCGATAGAAAAGTGCAAGAACCCACTTTTTCTCCTGATGGAACGAAAGTGGCTTATGTAAGAGAAAATAATATTTATATTTTTGATATTGCTGCTCAAAAGACAACGCAAATTACATTTGACGGTACAAGCAACAAAATTATAAATGGTATTACCGATTGGGTATATGAAGAAGAATTTGCTTTTGTACGGGCTTTTGAATGGAGTAAAGACAGTAAATACATCGCTTTTTTACGTTTTGATGAGGCCGAAGTGCCAGAATTTTCAATGGATATCTATAAAAAATCATTATACCCTGCACAACAAAAATTCAAATATCCAAAGGCAGGGGAAAAGAACTCCAAAGTAACTTTTCATATATGTCATTTAGAAAATCGTAAAATTTCTTTTGTTGATTTGGGAGGCTACGAATACATTCCTCGTATCAAGGCTACTCAAAAACCTCAGGAATTTGCGGTAACTACCTTAAACAGACACCAGAATAACTTACAATTATTTTTAGTGACGGCTGACAAAGAATCATCACTTATCCTAAAAGAAACGTCAGATACCTATATTGATATTTCAGATTATTTGACCTTTTTAGAGGACAATAGTTTTATATGGCTAAGCGAAAAAGACGGTTGGAACCACTTATATCACTACAACCCTAACGGAAAACTGATAAACCAAATTACCAAAGGAGCTTGGGAAGTAACCAATTTCTATGGCTATCAGCCTGCTAAGCAGAAACTTTTTTACCAATCTACGGAAAAAGGCTCTATCAATAGGGCGGTATATAGCATCTCTATAAACGGGAAGAAGAAAAAATTATTAACTCCCAAAACAGGAACTAACTCAGCATCCTTTAGCAGTGATAAAAATTATTTTATCAATAGGTTTTCCAATTCTGAGACAGCACCTGTTTACAGTTTATGTACTTCCAAAGGAAAGGAGATAAAGGAACTAAAGAATAATCAACTTTTACAGAATCAGTTAAGTGCTTATCATCTTCCTGAAAAAGAGTTTTCTACCATTAAAGTAAACGATAATGAACTCAATATGTGGATGATAAAACCTGCTAATTTTGATGCCTCAAAAAAATATCCTCTGTTAATGTATCAATACTCAGGGCCGGGTTCACAAAGTGTTAAAAACAGTTGGAACAGTTATAATGATTATTGGTACTATCTGTTGGCACAGCAAGGATATATCATTGCTTGTGTGGACGGACGTGGAACGGGCTATAAAGGAGTGCCATTTAAAAAAGTAACTTATAAGGAATTAGGTAAATACGAAGTAGAAGACCAAATAGGAGCAGCACAAAAATTAGGCGATTTACCTTACGTTGATAAAAACCGAATTGGCATTTGGGGTTGGAGTTACGGAGGTTTTATGAGTATTAATTGTCTTTTAAAGGGAAATGATGTGTTTAAAATGGCTATTGCTGTAGCACCTGTTACCAATTGGCGTTTTTATGATAGCGTTTATACCGAACGTTATATGCAAACCCCTCAAGAAAATAAGAGCGGTTATGACGATAATTCACCTATAAATTATGTAGAAAAATTAAAAGGGAATTTGTTATTGGTGCACGGAACAGCAGATGATAACGTACACGTGCAGAACGCAATGCAACTTATAGAAGCTCTTGTTCAAGCGAATAAAGATTTTGACTGGGCGATGTATCCTGATAAAAATCACGGTATTTACGGAGGGAATACCCGTTTGCATCTCTATAAAAAAATGACAAAATATATTGAAGAAAACTTATAACTAACCAAAAATAAAAATTGATATTATGAGTGAAATACAAGTAAAACAAGGGCATCCAAAGGGATTAATGACCTTATTTTTTTCTGAAATGTGGGAGCGTGTCTGCTACTACGGAATGAGAGTATTATTAACACTGTATTTGGTTAAATCATTGATGAAAGGAGATGCTGAAGCCTCTCTTATTTATGGTGCATATACAGGCTTAGTATATGCTGCACCTATTTTAGGAGGATATATGGCAGATAAATTTTTGGGATATCGTAATTCTGTAATGCTAGGAGCTATCCTAATGGCTATTGGAGAATTACTTATTGTGGGAAGTGCCATAAAATTGGATTTTATTATGAACCCCGAAAACTATTTGTTAGTGGGAATGGGAATACTTATTTTAGGTAATGGTTACTTCAAAGCCAATATTTCTACAATTGTAGGAAAATTATATAAAGAGGGTGACCCTAGGAGAGATTCCGGATTTACAATTTTTTACATAGGAATTAATATTGGAGCTTTAATTTCTACTACCTTAGTTGCATGGGTAGGGGAAACTTACGGATTTGAATATGGGTTTGGCTTGGCCGGAATAGGAATGTTATTAGGATTGCTTATTTTCTTTGGAGGAAGAAATAACTATGCTGCTGCAGAAGGATTAGGAATTACAGAGGAAGGTAAACAGAAGATAGCAGGTATAAGCAAAGCAACTATTGCTACGGTAGTTTCTTTGTTGCTTATTCCGGTTGCTTATTTATTAATCAAAAATAACGATTTGTTGGGATATATTTTTATTGGATTATCTCTTTATATGTTCTATGTGCTTATAAATGCGGGTAGGAAAGCTGATTTAAAGCAAAATACAAATATTTGGAAAGACAGAATGATTGCTTTTGTGATTTTCTTCCTGATTAATGTTACTTTTTGGGCTTGTTTTGAGCAAGCAGGAACATCTCTAACATTATTTGCTGATAGAAATGTTGATAGACATATATTAGGTTGGGAAATGCCTGCCTCTATGACACAATTTTTTAATCCATTCTTTATCATTGTATTTGGTTCGATATTTTCTGTAATGTGGATTAAACTTTCAAAAATTGGTAAAAACCCAAGCATTCCTTTAAAGTTTGCTTTCGGTATTATTCAATTAGCTTTAGGATTTTTAGTTACGAAGATAGGATTACAGTTTGTAAATGATGCTTATCAAGTGCCTTTATTAACATTATTATTCCTTTACTTATTACATACTACCGGTGAATTATTTTTATCACCTATTGGATTATCAATGGTAACTAAATTAGCACCAAGAGAAGTGGCAGGAACAGCAATGGGAGCTTGGTTCTTAAGTAATGCTGTTGCTAATTATACAGCGGGACAAATTGCGACTCTAACTGGAGGACACGGAGCATCCGGTCAAAAATTGTCAGCTGCGGAAGGATTGATGAAATATACAGATACATTTTCTACAATAGGACTTGTATTGTTATGTATTGCTTTAGTTATTATTATTTTCAACAAGCCTATCAAGAAATTAATGCACGGAGTGGAATAATAATTTATAAAGAAATCAAGTGAAAATCATATACTTTTTAGTACTAAATTATTTTATGGCAATTTTTGTCATTATGTTGTTAATTACGGTCATTTTACATTTGTTGGGTATTGGTAAATATTAGGTATTTATTGCAGTTCCTTCGGCTTTTTTATTAAGTTCAAAAAAATAAAAACGTTAAGTGGTAAAAACTTAGTTTTTACTCAAGGAAGGCTATTATTTTAGATAGATAAGTTCTGTCTTTTGTTTATTTGTGGAGTGCGAAGTTAAAACAATCTTTATCAATTACTTGATACCTGCTAATAACCAACAGCCAAACGCTAAAGACCAACAGCTAAAGGCTAAAAGCCAAACGCCAACAGCTAAAAGCCAAACGCCGTTTTCTATTCGTATGTATGAGATTTAAAATTTATATAACTAAGAAAATAATATTATGATGAAAAAAGAAAAGAATTT
>PDQE01000066.1 GCA_002747735.1 Flavobacteriales bacterium
ATACCGAGCGTGTTATAAATAAAAATTAATCACCAATTCAATCTATCCGTAATACTTTTCTTAGAAACTGAATAAGTTTTCTTATTTCCGGCAATTTACTACTGCCTATTTTTACGATTAATCCTCATTATTTAGTTATTAGCAAGGTTTCTGATTTTGCAGAATACAGAATGGGCTCAAGCCTAAACTATTTACAAAACGACAAACTTAATTTTAAGTAACCCAACATCATTAAAATCAAAAAATTTAGTTAAACTCCACATGAATAGTACGGATTAATTTCCTTTAGACCAATATTATTGATAAGTTTGTAGAAGCATTTTATATATCAGAACTATGAAAAAAATATTATTGCCAATAGCTTTATTCAGTATAATGCTGATAGAAGCTCAGGCGTTTTACGGTAAAGAGGATAAAAAATTACAGGTTGGAGTAAATCTTCAACATAATGCTACTTCATTACATGTAAGCTACGATTACGGCTTGGGTGAAAATATTTCTTTGGGCATAGGAACGGCTTACGCTATAGGCCTTCCAGAAGATTTATCTGCAGATTTTAGCGATAGATTAGACCTAAAAGCCCGCTTTAACGCCAATATTGGCAATGTCTTAAATATAGATAACAACTTTGGTTTTTACCCCGGGCTGAGTTTTAGTTTAAAAAACTTTGGCGGCCATGTAGGAGCCAGATATTTTTTTACAGACGGTTTTGGAATATATTCCGAAGCTAATTTTCCTCTGGCCAGATACAAACCCGGCGACCTTACCCCTTCCGAGAAATTGCACAACCAATTTACAATTTCGTTTGGAACCGTTTTTAATTTTAATTAACCCGGCATTATTCACCACTATAATCTATTGTTGGCGGAATTTACTTCAAAATAAAGCATATAATTCAATTATGATTATTTGCCTAATGGGGAATATGCCTCAAGTGCATAATTATACCAAATCTAATGTATAATGCTATATATAATTGGATAAATTTTCACTTCTACTGCGTTAAGGTTTAAACAGCTTTCGTATAGCATCGCCAACCAGTTGGCTTTCCCATCCGCGATAGAAGAGATAATCTGCAAACTTTTTCTTTTTCTCAGAAACAGCCTTAATATTTTCCAGTTGCTTATATCTTTTTAAGGCCAATTGATAAAAAGACGTTTCGTATGTTGTCTGATCAATTTGACTAAGTGCATTCTTTATATTATAACTGGAGATGTTTCGTTTTTTTAGTTCGGCTTTTAATCGGTTTTTACCCCATTTTTTAATTTTAAACTTTCCGCTTACATAGGCTTTGGCATACCGTTCTTCATTAAGGAAATTATCTTCAAGTAGTTTTAACAATATCTCATCTCTGGCATTTTTTGTTAACGGATAACTACGTAGTTTATGCTCCACTTCCTGATGACATCGCTCTTGATAAGCACAATAGCGTTGCATCTTTTGTAAAATTTGTTTTATGTTATAAGTATCTTGGTAAACCATTGGTTTGTAAAACAGTTGCAATATTAGGAATTTTTGGCTATTTGTAGTTTTAGAATAAGATTTGAATTTTTAGCCCCCACCATAATTCACTACACTCAACAAGATTAATCGAACTCAGGTTAATATATACTCTGTTATACGTTATACATTTCTACTTTAAAATTACTCAATAAAAATATTAATTCTAAATATGTTTTACATCAGTCAAACACCATAAAAAAAACCCACTTGTAAATTTTACAAGTGGGTTTATAGATATAATTTCTACCTTATTTCGTTATCTTTTGCATCAAAAAAATGATACTCCAGATATTGGTAAGCGTCTCTTGGTATTATTTTAATCCACTTTTTGTGTTTAAAAAACCATTTTTGCTGAATAGAAGGCATCCCTTTCTTTAGGTAAGACTCTACAAAAGAATGTGTATGTAATGTAATACCTCCTTTTGGGGGCTTACCCATTATTCTGACTAAATGATTTTCAATTTTTTCAATCAGAACAATAGGGGCTTCTACTTCGCCATTTTTGTTCGGGTTTTTTTCCTTTGTTTTAATAACTCTCTCAGGCCTTACGCGTTGTCTGGTTATTTGTACCAGCCCAAATTTACTGGGCGGTAGTACTTTGTGCTTAGTGCGGTTAGATTTCATTTCTTCTTTTAGATGTGCAAACAGCTTTTTTCTATGAGCTGGTTTGTGCATATCTATAAAATCCACTACTATAATTCCTCCCATATCACGAAGTTGCAATTGTCTGGCAATTTCTGTTGCCGCTATCATATTTACTTCTAAGGCAGTATCTGCCTGGGAATCTGCTTTATTGGATCTATTACCGCTATTCACGTCTATTACGTGCAAAGCTTCGGTATGTTCTATAACCAAATACGCTCCTTTGGGCATGGAAACCGTTCTTCCAAACGAGGTTTTTATCTGCTTTTCTATATTATAACGCTCAAAAATTGGAATTTTTGACCGGTATAATTTTACTATGGAAACCTTATCCGGAGCTATCCGTTTTAAATAATCTCTAATATCTTCGTATAACTCTTTGTCATCCGTAACTATATTGGTAAAAGAGTTATCAAAAATATCTCTTAAAATAGATGAAACTCTATTAAGTTCAGACAAGACTTTTGAAGGTACAACAGCATTTGGAATGTGCTTGCTTAAATTTACCCAACGTTGCAAAGAGTTTTGCAAGTCTTGGTCTAATTCAGCTACTTTTACACCTTGTGCAACGGTTCTTAGAATAACTCCAAAACCCGGAGGTTTAATACTTTTTGCAAGTCGTATAAGACGGTCTTTTTCTTTCTTGCTCGATATTTTTTGCGACACCGATACCCGATTAGAAAAAGGAACCAAAACCATATACCTGCCGGCAATAGAAAGCTCTGAGCTTATCCTTGGGCCTTTGGTAGATATAGGTTCTTTTACAACTTGTACTAATAAATGCTGACCGGCTTTTATAACCTGGTCAATTTTTCCGTTTTTGTCAATATCTTTTTCAAAACGGAAATTTTTTAAAGTGAATTGTTTTAGCTTACCTGTGCTTACCTGCTTAATGTACTTGGTGAGAGACAAAAGTTGCGGGCCTAAATCGTGATAGTGTAAAAAGGCATCTTTTTCACTACCTACATCAACAAAAGCCGCATTTAATCCCGAAAGTGTCTTTTTAATTCTGGCGAGAAAAATATCGCCCACATTAAAATCATTTTCTATTCTGTCCCGGTGCAACTCATTAAGCCGTCCATTTTTTAATAAGGCAAAATCTATATCAGAGGAATTTGATCTAATAATTAATTCTGTTTTCACTCTGCATAGGTTTTGTATCCGTACTTAAATTTTTCAAGTAAGGATTGATTAAAATTTTGTTTTACAGGTATTTAACCCGTTAAAATTTGCGTTAACAAATTTATTTTTCAAAGAACTTACACCAAATATAGACTTATAAATCAGGTTAAAGATTTACAAGGCAAAAAAACAAAGGTATAACCATTGCTATAACCAGTATTTTTTAACAAAAAAATAGAAAATTTACACCTTAAAATATTGGGTTAAATTTGTAAGTCTATATGGTATAAAAAAAATAGCCTTAACTATTTTTTCTTTTTATGTCTGTTTTGCCTACTCCTTTTTTTACGCTTGTGAGTAGAAATTTTACTGCGTTTTCTCTTTTTTCCACTTGGCATACACTTTCTGGTTTTCAGTGATTAAATTATTTTACAGGAACATGCTTTTTTACACCTTCTACAAATACTTTTGAAGGTTTAAACGAAGGAATGTTGTGAGCAGGAATTCTTATAGTGGTATTTTTGGAGATATTTCTACCTGTTTTTGCTGCTCTGGTTTTTACAATAAAACTGCCAAACCCTCGTAGATACACGTTTTCATTATTCTCTAAAGAACCCTTTACTTCTTTCATAAAGTCTTCTACAACTCTTAAAACATCAGCTTTTTCAATTCCAGATTTCTCGGAAATATTAGCTACAATTTCTGCTTTTGTCATTTTATTATTTATATTTTAGTATTATTACAAATTACAAGGGGGCAAATATATAACTTTTAATCTACAACTACTATCTAAAATGTTAAAATTTAATGAGATAAAAGCGGCTTTGCCCAATAATTTTTGTTTAAAATGAATTTTAGTAAAACAATCATTAACTGGTATTTAGAAAACAAACGGGACTTACCATGGCGAAATACCACTGACGCTTATCGTATATGGCTGTCGGAAATAATGCTTCAACAGACAAGGGTAAATCAAGGGTTGCCATATTATCTCAAATTTATCAATGCTTTTCCTACTGTTTATGAATTGGCCAAAGCCAGTCAAGATAAGGTTTTAAAACTCTGGCAGGGGCTAGGCTACTATTCCCGTGCCAGAAACTTACATTTTACTGCTAAGGAAATTGTAGAAAAGTACAATGGAAAATTTCCAAATACTTATGATGAACTATTACAACTAAAAGGTGTAGGATCCTACACCGCAGCAGCTATTTCCTCTATTTCTTTTAACAAGGCTAATGCAGTAGTTGACGGCAATGTATTTAGATTATTATCAAGGGTTTATGGAATTTATACGCCCGTAGATACCGGAGCAGGAAAGAGGGAATTTGACTTATTGGCCAATAGATTATTAGACAAAGATAATCCGGCTGCCTTTAACCAGTCCATGATGGATTTGGGAGCCGTAGTCTGTAAACCAAAACAACCCGATTGCCACAAGTGCCCTTTAAATGTTAATTGTTTTGCCCATACCAATAATGCAACAATCCAGTTACCAGTAAAATCAAAAACAAAAACGGTTAAAAAAAGGTATTTTAATTACCTGATTTATTATGCTGATAGCCGACAAATAGCCCTTCATAAACGAACAAAAAATGACATCTGGCGTGGTTTATACGAATTTCCGGTAATTGAATCATCAGGTAAAATGACTAAAAAATCTCTTTTAGCTGATAAAGACAAACTCAATGGACACTTTAAAGCTATAAAAGATTTTGTTTTGCTCAACAAAGAACCGGTTATTCACAAACTCACACATCAGCATATTTACGCCAGTTTTTGGATAGATTCAAAACTTAAAAAGAACATCTCTAATCTTGATTTTAGCCCTATAAAAGAAAAGCCAGTGTCTGTACTAACAGCGGGTTTTGTTAAAAGCCTTATCGGATAAAAGATATTTTAGAAAAAATTGGCAAAAATCACACTAAAAAATATTGTATCTTTGCATTTTAAAAAGAAAAAATGGCAAAAACATTAAATAAAGTAATACTCATAGGGCATTTAGGTGATGTGGTTAAAATGCACTATTTTGAAGGTGGAAATTCCATAGGCCGTTTTCCAATAGCTACCAATGAAGCTTTTACCAATAAACAAACCGGAGAGCGTATTACTAACACGGAATGGCACAATATAGTGGTACGGAATAAATTGGCCGAAATTTGTGAAAAATATCTAAACAAAGGCGATTTAGTTTATGTAGAAGGCCGTATAAAAACCCGCCAATGGGAAACTCAGGAAGGCCAAAAACGATACATGACAGAAATTCAAGCCGATGAAATGAACTTCTTAAAAACAAGCAGGGATTTAAACAACCCGCAAAATGTAAACACGCCAAAAACCGAACCGCAATCTATTGTAAATGAGCCTTCTGATAGCGAAAATTCTATGGCGAATGATGTTGACGACTTACCGTTTTAAAATTGAATTAAATTTACCCTAATTGGACACCGAACCTGTCAGTTTATTCTTAACATCCACTTTTAACTGGCCTTTTTTAGCAGGCATTATTGCTTTGTTACTGCTTTTAATCTGTTCTGCATTAATTTCCGGAGCAGAAGTGGCTTTTTTTTCATTGACAAAAACCATTTTAAATGACAAACCAAATTCTTCTAAAAAAAGTTTGATTATCAGTCAATTAGAGCAGCCCAAAAAACTTTTGGTCACTATTCTTATCGCTAATAATTTTGTCAATATTTTAATCGTGTTGCTCTTTGCGTTTCTCGGCGAATATTTTTTTAGCGAAACCTTTTCTTCCACGCTAAGGTTTTTTATAGAAGTAGTACTTATTACTTTTTTAATATTGCTATTTGGAGAAGTGCTGCCAAAAATTTATGCCAACAGAAATGCTTTTAGTTTTGCATCTATAATGGTATATCCTATAAGGGCTTTAAATGTATTGCTTACTCCGGTGAGTGTTCCATTGATGAAATTGACAAAAATTGCCGAAAATCTAGATGACAAACCAAAAGAACTTAATGTAGAGACTCTTTCGCAAGCTCTGGAACTGACTTCCAATGAAGATACCACCAAAGACGAAAAACGCATCCTGCAAGGTATTGTTTCGTTTGGTAATACAGATACCATACAAGTAATGTGCCCCAGAATGGATATTTTTGGATTATCCGAAGAGCAGCCGTTTTTAGAGGTAGTAAAATTAATTGTAGAAAAGGGACATTCCAGAATTCCGGTTTACAAAGAAAACATAGATAAGATTACCGGAATTTTATACGCCAAAGATTTGCTACCGCATCTTAACAAGAAAAAATTTAAATGGACAAGCATTCTTAGAGAACCGTTTTTTGTACCGGAAAACAAAAAGCTAGACGACCTATTGAGAGAATTTCAAGAAATGAAAAACCATTTGGCTATTGTGGTAGATGAATATGGTGGTACCAGTGGGCTGGTTACTCTAGAAGATGTAATTGAAGAAATAGTAGGAGACATTAGCGATGAATTTGACGATGACGAACTCATCTATTCTAAATTAGACGAAAACAATTATGTTTTTGACGGAAAAATTGTCTTAAAAGATTTTTACAAAATTTTAAAAATAGACAATGATATTTTTGAAGAACACAAAGGAGAAGCCGAAACGTTGGCTGGTTTTGTATTGGAAATAAACGAAAAATTTCCAAAGAAAAATGAAGTTATTGTATTTCACGGTTATACTTTTAAGATAGAAGTGCTGGATAACAAACGGATAAAACTAATTAAAGTGACTAAGCCCAATGAAACTATTATCAACGAATAATTTATTGTTTTTTTTAATCCTTGCCGTACTTACTTCCTGTACCAACGAAGATCTATTACCAAAGCCAAAAGCCTTCTTGAGATTAACCTACGAGCCTGCAAATTACGAGGCATTACACAGTGATTGTCCTTATACCTTTGAAATTTCTGATAAAGCGATAGTAAATTTTAAAGAAAATTGCTGGGCAAACATTGCCTACCCTCAGCTCAATGCCTCTATAGACATTACCTACCGCCCTGTAGAAAACAACATTACCACCCTGTTGCAAGAGGCCGAAAAATTAACCTATAACCATGCCATAAAAGCCGATGGCATAAGTGGCCAGCCTTATGAAAATACAGAAAATAAAAAATACGGAGCCTTGCTGGAAGTAACGGGGAATGCAGCATCGCCCATTCAATTTCACCTTACCGATAGTGTACGGCATTTTATTACCGGTGCATTATATTTTAAGGTACAACCCAATTATGATTCCGTATTGCCGGCCGCTAGATACATTGAAAAAGATATTAAACACTTAATGGAAACCCTAAGGTGGCAAGATTAAAATGGGATTTAAGCAAGATTATAAATATTCAAAAATTGTAAGAGTTTGGTTAGTCATTGGTTTAGTAATGCTTATCGGGCAAGTAATATTGGGTGGTATTACCCGACTTACTGGGTCTGGGTTGTCCATTACAAAATGGGAGATTATAAGCGGAACCATTCCACCACTAAACGCATCAGAATGGCAAGCCGAGTTTGAACTCTACAAACAAACCCCGCAATACCATAAAATAAACACTCATTTTGAACTAAAAGATTTTAAATTTATCTACTTCTGGGAGTATTTTCACAGATTATGGGCCAGAATACTTGGCTTTATGTTTGTTATTCCATTCGTATTTTTCCTGATTAAAAAGAAAGTAGATGCCATATTGATAAAAAAACTGGCCATGGTCATATTATTTGCCGGTTTAACAGCTTCAGCGGGTTGGATTATGGTAAAAAGCGGATTGGTAAACAGACCATGGGTAAATGCTTATAAACTCAGTTTGCATTTTATGCTGGCTCTTATCAGTATTACGTTTATGGTAAAAATTCTTGCTTATGTATATAATTTTGGCATTTCCGGAAAAATATTAAACAAAAAACCAATTGTATTTACCATAGTACTTTTGTTTATTCAAATGATTTTTGCCGGATTAATGGCCGGAATGAAAGCGGGATTGTACTATAAAACCTGGCCTTCTATGAACGGGAATCTTATTCCGCAGGTTTTAAAAGATACTTCTAATTTTTTACCGGCCAACCTTACAAACTACGACACATTTTTGTTTGCTCCTGCTTTGGTACAGTTTATCCATAGGTTACTGGCTTACATATTATTAATTATTACCATTTATCTTTTTGTCGTTTATAGAAATAAAATATCCGGAGTTTCAAAATTTTGGTTACAGAGTATTTTATTTCTAATTTTTTTACAACTTATTCTTGGAATTTTGACCGTTGTTTCCATCAGTCCGGGTATCCCATTAACTTACGGAGTACTGCATCAGTTGGTGGGGTTATTGTACTTTATAGCGTTATGGCTGTTTTATTTTTCAATATCAAGAAAATAAAAAAACCGCTGTTGTAAAATAACAGCGGTTTTTTTAGAACTTTTTTAAAGGAAAGAATTAGTGTTTCTTAACTGCTTCTTTTACCTCTTCAACTTTGTTTTTAGCATCCTCAGCAGCAGCATCAATGTTTTCTTTAACATCTTCTGCCTTAGCTTTTGCAGAGTCAACTACTTCTTCAGCAGTGTTTTTTACCTCTTCTACTTTTTCTTTAACAGATTCTTTGGTTTCGTCTGTAACTTGTTCAATTTGGTCAGCAGCTTCATCTGCTTTTTCTTTTGCTTCTTTACAAGAAACGGCAATAACGCTAACTAAAGCTATTGCTAATAATCCTTTTAATACTTTCATTTGTTTGAAAATTTTAGTTTTTAATACGTTTTTTAAAACGCAAAATAACTATATATATTTTATACCAACAAAATATTTTTAATCTTTTTTAATCAGCCTGTTGTACTTCGGAGACAGAATATAAATCACCTCCGCCAATTTTTTCCACAATTTCTACAATAGATTCTACAGAAATTTTACTGCTGTCATAAGTAACATTGCCCAGTTTTTCATCAAAATTAACCACTGCATTTTGTACGCCTTTGCTCTTAGCCAATTTAGATTGTATGGTTTTTGCACAGCCTATTTCACAGGTCATACCTTCTATATTAAAGGAAACTTTTTTAAGGTTGGCAGGGTCTATAGGGCTGTCATCAGCAACAGTTACTGCATTAGAATTAGAATTAACTGTTGCCTCACTTTCTTTATTTTTACAAGAAACAATTATGATAAACACTACAATAAAACCTGCTAAAAATGATTTGAAGTTCATTATAAATGTAAATTATGATTAGTTGAAAGCAAATTTAAACATTACTCTAAAACATAATCTTTAGAATTTTGTTAATTAACATTTTGTTTAGATTTTTTTCAATTTTACCCTAATCATTCTTAGTTCGTTTTTTATCAACGAGAAAAAATAAAGCTAATTTTATTAAAGTATTGCATTTGCTTGTTGAATCTAACTTTTATAGAAATAGTGTATATTAGACTTGTAAATTTATAGAAATAACGTATATTTGCACCCGCCTTAAAAATAAGGCATAAAAATATTAGTGAATAACACACGAAAAAATTAAATTATGTACGCAATTGTAGAGATAGCAGGGCAGCAATTTAAGGTTGCTAAAAACCAAAAAGTTTTCGTACATCGTTTACCGGAAAAAGAAGGTTCAAAAGTAAGTTTTGACAAAGTTCTTTTACTGGATGACGGCAAGGTAAACATAGGTGCCCCGGTTATAGAAGGTGCGGCAGTTACTGCCAAAGTTTTAAAGCACCTAAAAGGCGATAAAGTTATTGTCTTTAAGAAAAAACGCAGAAAAGGTTACAGGGTAAAAAATGGTCATAGACAATATTTATCGCAAATAGAGATAGAAAGTATTGTAGCCAGCGGTGCCAAAAAAACCAAGAAAAAAGAGACTACAAAAAAAGCAGTTCAGGAAAAAGCAGCCCCAAAAAAGGAGGCTCCAAAGCCCAAAACGGAATCACCTGTAGAGAAAAAAGTGGCAACGGCTAAAAAGCCGACTAAGAAAGCTCCGGCTAAAACCGCCAAAGGAGACGACCTAAAGAAAATAGAAGGTATAGGCCCAAAAATTGCCGATATTTTTGCCGAAGCAGGTATAGACACCTTTGCAAAACTGGCCAAAGCATCTGAAAAAGAATTGAAAGGCATCTTAGAAAAAGCCGGCCCCAGATATGCTGTCCATAATCCATCTTCATGGCCAAAACAAGCAAAGATGGCTGCTGAAGGAAAATGGGAAGAATTACAAAAATGGCAAGACGAAACCAAAGGCGGGATAGAAAAATAAAGTTTAATAAGTAAAAAATTTAGTTATGGCTCATAAAAAAGGAGTTGGTAGCTCTAAAAACGGTAGAGAATCAGAATCGAAACGCTTGGGCGTAAAAATATACGGTGGCCAAGGGGCTATTGCCGGAAATATAATTGTCCGTCAGCGTGGTACTAAACACCATCCCGGCAAAAATGTATATATGGGCAAAGACCATACACTACATGCACAAGTGGACGGAATTGTCAGATTCAACAAAAGGAAAAACAATAAATCTTATGTTTCCATAGACCCTATAGAAGCATAAGATTTAGATTTAGATATTTCAAAAACCCTTGTACTAATTGATTTACAAGGGTTTTTTTATGAATTGCTAACAAGTTTCCGGCCATTATCAAAGAAATTTGAATTAACTTTTTTACTTTCGCCCATAATTCTTTCTAAAGTAAACTTGCTTGAGCTCTTTAAACAAATTTTTTAAAGATACGGTTATCTATGGCATTGCGGCAGTATTGCCCAGAGCCGTAAACATCCTGCTCACCAAACTACACACCACAAAATTAGATTCTGATAAATATGCCGAGAACACTTGGTATTTTGTTTATGCCGCTTACTTTATTGCCTTACTTACATTTGGCTTAGAAACTGCATTTTTTAGATTTTTTACCAAAGAGAAAGAAAAAGGCAAGGTGGTTTCTACCTCTTTTTTAACACTAATAGGCTCTACCGTTGTTTTTATTAGTGTTTTACTCATTTTTAACAACCCTTTATCTGCGTTGTTTGGTTTTAACAATCCGCAACATTTAAGAATACTCACCTTTGTAACCGCTTTTGACCTTATGGTGGTTATACCATATGCATATTTACGCGTAACGAACAGACCGATAAAATTTGCTGTTTACAAAATAATAAACATCCTCATTTATGCCTTTTTTAACGTGTTCTTCTTATGGTTTATTCCCTATGCAATTAAAAATGATATTAGCTTACCTGCTTTTTTAAAATCGTATTATCATACCACACCTACAGTAGTTTTTATTTTTATAGCCAATCTCATAGCCAGTTGCTTTACGTTCCTTTTGCTGATACCGTATATGTTTAAATTTGGTTTTGATTTTGACAAAAAAATACTGAGTAGTATGTTACGATACGGTATCCCGATAATGATAGGCACTCTGGCATATGTAACTAATGAAAATCTGGACAAATTATTACTTGGCAGTATGCTGGGAAAAGATGAAATGGGTGTTTATGCCGCATGTTATAAATTGGGCGTTTTTATGACTTTGTATATTACTGCTTTTAGGCTGGGTGCCGAACCCTTCTTTTTTAACCATGCAGACAAGGCCAACGCCAAACAAACCTACGCCACTATCCTTAATTGGTTTACCATTTTTGGATCTTTATTTATGTTGATTGTGGTGGCTTATATCAATTTTTTAGCCGGTTTTATTATTGATGATGCTTATTTTGGAGCTCTGGCTATAGTACCGATTATTTTGCTGGCAAATTTGTTTCTTGGGGTTTACAACAACTTATCTGTTTGGTATAAATTAACCGACAGAACAAGGTACGGCATGTATTTTTCTATATTTGGTGCAGTTATTACCATTATTTTAAATCTTATTTTTATCCCCAGAATTGGGTTTATGGCTTCGGCATGGGCTACTTTAGTGGCGTACGCTTCCATGACGATGATTTCGTATTTTTTTGGAAAAAAGTACTATCATGTTCCCTATCAAGTTAAAAAAGTGATATTATACATTGGTGTTGCCTTTGGCTTATCCGTCTTGTCTTTTTATTATTTTAAAGATAACTATCTAGTTTCCACACTTATGGTAATTATGTTTATTATCTTTATCGGCATTAATGAAAAACAACAAATAAATATAATTCTAAATAGAAAATAAATATACCTATGACCATAAAAATCATTAATAAATCAACCAATCCATTACCCAATTACGAGACTAAATCTTCTGCCGGAATGGATTTACGAGCCAATTTAACCGAACCCATAACTTTACAACCTCTGGAAAGAGCCATTATAAAAACAGGTTTATTTATGGCTTTACCACGTGGTTATGAAGCACAAGTACGCCCCAGAAGTGGCCTTGCAGCAAAGAAAGGCATCACCGTGTTGAATTCACCCGGAACTATTGATGCCGATTATCGTGGCGAGATTGGGATTATTTTGGTTAATCTCTCTAACGAAGCCTTCACTATAGAACACGGCGAAAGAATTGCTCAAATGGTAATCGCCAAACACGAACAAGCCAATTGGGAATTGACAGAAGTACTGGAAACAACGGAACGTGGAGCCGGAGGATTTGGCAGTACAGGAGTGTAAAACAAATGTTGGATATAAAATTTTAGGGATAATACAGAACAGCGGACCTAAAAAGGAGGATAAATTCCAAGGTTTTTTAAAACCATATAGGAATAAAACAACGCCTATTCCTCCTCTACCTGTTTTTCGATAACATAATCAAAACGGTCTATATTCTTATTTGGAACAACACCTTGAATCACCAAAATAAGCCCAAAAATCATTAGGGTTATTCCCATGCCGCGTTTTATTTTTCTTACTATAGTAGGTGTTAATTTACTTTTGAGTTGTTTAGCCAACAGTATTTTAAGCAAATCAGTAACAAAATAAGAGAGTAAAACCGTAGCAAAATAGGTAAAGATACGCTGGTCATCCATTTCCAGATTAGGGCTTATCACTACAATCATGCCCAGCCAAAAAGCCAAAACCCCGATATTAATAAAGTTGAGAAAAAAACCTTTTATAAATAATTGTAAATAGTTGTTTTTTTCCGTTACCACCAATTCTTCATCCTGTATTATTGGTTTTCTTCGTTTATAAAACATAACCATACCGTAGAGAAAAAGAATACCACCGCCAAGAATAAATAATCTGGGGTCGTCTTTTATTTTTTCCAATAGTGTCCTACTGCCATAATAAGCAAAATATAGAAAAAGTACATCTGCCATAATAACACCAAGATCCAATATCAGAGCTGCTCTAAACCCTTTGGTAGCACCAGTTTCCAATAAGACAAAAAACACCGGGCCAATCATAAATGCAAGGCCTATTCCAATGGGTATAGCGTTTAAAATATCTTGCATGGAAATAATCTATTGTTTAAAAAAAATTTACGTTTATAAAATAACAACCTCAACATATTATATTCCTACACTTCGTCATAATCAATAGTAATACTATCTGTAGTAGGATGGGCTCTACAGGTGAGTATGAGCCCCTCTTCAATTTCGTCATCTGTAAGAATGGAATTCTTATCCATTTTTGCATGGCCGTCTTTTATCTGGGCCAGACAAGTACTACACACACCGCCTTGGCAGGAATACGGTGGGTCTAAACCTTCTTCTAACGCTACATTTAAAATAGTCTGTTCTTTATCCATAATAAACGTAGTGGTTTCATCATCCAAAATAACGGTAACTTTTGTTTTTCCATCTAACATTTCTTCGTTTACTTTTTCACCCAATTCAGACGTAAATAGCTCAAAGTGAACATTTTGAGGATCAACACCCTTGGATGCAAGTACTTCTTTGGCCAAATTAATTAAAGGTTCGGGGCCACAGAGAAATATCTGGTCAAAATTAAAATCTTTAAATTTTTTATTCCATATAAAATTTATAACCGCGGTATCAATCCGGCCAAATAGAGCTTCTTCCTCAGCTTTTCTACTAAACACGAATTGTACAAAGAAATTTTTTGGATATGCTTCTAACAACTTCGTTATTTCATCAAAAAACATAGTTTCTGATACACTTCTATTCCCAAAAACCAATACAAACCGACTATTTTTTTCTATCTCCAAAACAGATTTTATCATAGACAGAATGGGCGTTATGCCACTGCCGGCTACAAATGCCAAATAAGATTTTGAATTTTGGGGATTTGGCTGTAGTGTGAATCTGCCTTCGGGTTCCGAAACCTCCAGAATATCACCTACTTTAAGTTCACGGGTTGCGTATGTAGAAAACTGGCCTTTATCCACTGCCTTTACACCAATTCTCAGGTTTTTGGCGGATGGTAAGGAAGAAATAGAATAGGCACGGCGAAGTTTTTTACCATTGAGTTCTTTTTTTATGGTAATGTATTGTCCGGGAATAAATTTGTACGTTTCTTGTAGGTTTTCCGGTATATCAAACAGAATAGCTACTGCATTTTCGCCTTCTTTTGATATTTCTTTTATAGCCAGTTTATGAAATGTAATCATGTAAGGTATTTATAACTTGCAAAATTAATAAATCAAGGGTGGAAAGTAAAAAATAACTAAAGTAATTTTTATCCGTATCAGACACGAATTTAATCACAAAAGAGTTAAAAACCATGTTCCTGTTTAACCCGAAAAAAGAACAGAACCCTTTATTAATACCAAATCTAATATATAATGCTACATATAATTGGATAGATTTTCACCCAAATCCAATATAGCATTATATATTAGATTTGGTATAAGATAAAAACCTACCCCAAGGATATGGAATCCGGCAATTCGTTTTTATCGTCAGGTTGGTTAGGAAAATACTGCACTAATTTTTTACCGGTTTCTAAAATACCCTTCTTTAAACCTTCGGTATAGTTTTTTTTAAAACACTCTAAATCTTGCGAAAGACCAGTAATACCATTTCCACCTCATCTTTGCACTTAAAAACCTTTGAAATATTTTGATATTTCTTCATGCTTTTAAGTACAAATCTAAAGTATTCTATACGTTCTGTGAAAACAAGACTCTTTTTTTACGGCTTCTAATTTGGCAATAATATTAAAATTGTCTTTTACTTCTTCCGGTTTTTCTTTGAGTTTTTGTTTAGCACCATCCAGAGTATATCCCTTTTCTTTTACCAGGTGGTAAATCATTTGAATAGTTTTTATATCTTCTGGGGTAAACATTCTATTGCCCTTATTATTTTTTTTGGGCTTAATAGCATCAAATTCTTTATCCCAAAAGCGTATTAGTGAAGCGTTTACATCAAATGCTTTGGCTACTTCGCCTATTTTATAGTAACGTTTGTCCGGTAGGTTTATATACATTAGTCAAAAGATTGGCCTTCTTGTGAGGCAATTCTCAGCATTTCTTCAAATTCATCTGGTGTTAAATTGCCGTAATAGAAATTAATAGGATTTATTGCTTTTCCGTTTTTGTGAACTTCATAGTGTAAGTGTGGCCCGCTGGATCTTCCTGTGTTTCCCACATATCCGATTAAATCTCCTCTGGATACTTTTTGGCCTTTTTTAACTGCATATTTGCTCATGTGGGCATAAATGGTTTTGTACCCAAAACCATGGTCTATCTCTACGTGTTCTCCAAAACCTGTTGCACGGTTATCTGCCCTGTCCACAATGCCATTTCCGGTAGCGTAAATAGGTGTGCCGGTAGGAGCAGTAAAATCCATGCCTTTGTGCATTTTTCTGGCTTTAGTAAAAGGGTCTGACCGCCATCCATAACCCGAAGCCACTCTGGTTAAATCTTCATTTCTCACCGGTTGGATAGCCGGAATAGCTGCCAGCAGCTCTTCTTTGTCTTCGGCCAAAGCAATAATTTCATCTAATGATTTGGATTGAACATACAGTTGTTTTGCCAGAATATCCATCTTTTTAGAAGCGTCAATTATCATATCGGAATTTTGGAAACCTTCCAGTGATTTATAACGGTTTACCCCGCCAAAACCAGCTTTTCGTTGTTCTTCGGGGATAGGACTGGCCTCAAAATATAACCGGTATATTTCATTATCTCTATGCTGTAAGCCCTCAAGAACTTGAGATGCCTGATTCATTTTTTTGTCTAACAATTCATACCGCAATTTCATATTTTCTAACTCGCGATTTAAGGCTTTTTCCTTGGGCGACTCAATAAACTGCAAGGCGGTAAACATAAATAATATACCAAAAGACACAGCTCCCAAGAAGAATACCAAAAAACGTTTTAACTTGTCACGTTTTCTAAGTTCTATCTTCCTGTAAGATAAAGTATCAGAATCATAATAATATTTTACCTTAGCCATAAGTTTAATTTAGTTACTTTTGTCAGCAAAATAAGCGTAAAACAAATCAGGTAATACAATTGCTAAGAGACAAATTTACAAAATGTTTTGAAAATGCAATTATTTTATATTTTTATTAACTAAACTATGAAATCAGCACAGATACGAAAACACTTCTTAGATTTTTTTAAAGACAAAGGCCATAAAATAGTTCCTTCTGCTCCCATGGTGCTAAAAAATGACCCTACCCTGCTGTTTACCAATGCAGGAATGGTACAGTTTAAGGAATATTTTCTCGGCCAAAAAAAGATTACACACCCACGTGTGGCAGATACCCAAAAATGTTTACGCGTATCAGGCAAACACAATGATTTGGAAGAAGTGGGCATAGACACTTATCACCATACAATGTTTGAAATGCTAGGCAATTGGAGTTTTGGAGATCCTGCCCAAACCGAACGAGACGGATATTTTAAAGAAGGTGCCATTGCTTATGCTTGGGAACTACTCACCAAAGTATATAAAATAGATAAAGAAAGCCTTTATGTAACCGTTTTTGAAGGTGATAAAGAAGACGGTTTAAAGTTTGACCAAGAGGCGTATGACCATTGGAAAAAATGGGTCAAGCCCGATAGAATTCTCAATGGCAATAAGAAAGACAATTTCTGGGAAATGGGAGCTCAGGGACCCTGCGGGCCATGTTCGGAAATCCATGTTGACATACGTTCTGATGAAGAAAAAGCGAAAACACCCGGAGCAGCATTGATAAACAAAGACCATCCGCAGGTGATAGAAATATGGAATTTAGTATTTATCCAATATAACCGAAAAGCAGATGGCAGCTTAGAAAATCTGCCTGCCAAGCACGTAGATACCGGCATGGGTTTTGAACGTTTGTGTATGGTATTACAAGGGGTAAAATCTAACTACGATACAGATGTTTTTAAACCGTTAATAAGTGAATTAGAGACCATTACCCAAAGTGTTTATGGTAAAAATCCTGAAGTGGACATTGCCATTAGAGTAATAGTTGACCATATACGAGCCGTAAGTTTTTCTATTGCAGATGGGCAACTGCCGGGCAATACAGGAGCAGGCTATGTAGTACGGCGTATTCTAAGGCGTGCCGTAAGATATGGCTACACTTTTTTAAAACAGAAAGAGCCTTTTATCTATAAACTGGCCAATACTTTAGTAAACCAATTGGGTAGCGTGTTTCCGGAGTTAAACACACAACAAAAACTTATAGAAAATGTAATCAGGGAAGAAGAAGACTCTTTTTTAAAGACTCTGGAACAAGGGCTGGTACTGTTAGACCAAATTATGGGAGCCACTAAGGGAAAAGCCATTGCAGGGGCTAAAGCCTTTGAATTATATGATACATTTGGATTTCCATTTGATTTAACACAATTGATTGCCAAAGAGAAAGGGTTTACCATTGACGAAGAAGGTTTTGAAAGAGAGATGCAAAAACAGAAACAACGCTCTAAAAAAGCTGCAAAAATGGAAACATCCGATTGGATAGTACTTCGGAATGACGATGAGGAAGAATTTGTAGGGTATGACTACCTGTCCACCACGGTAAAGATTACAAAATACAGAAAAATAACCGATAAAACCGGAGATAAATACCAATTGGTGTTTAACCTTACTCCATTTTACCCTGAAGGTGGCGGTCAAGTAGGAGACAGGGGGCATATAGAAGCAGAAAACGGCGATATTGTGTATATCCTTAATACAAAGAAAGAGAATAGCCTGATAGTACATTACACTAAAAATTTGCCTATAAATGTTGAGAGCCGCTTTAAAGCTGTTGTTAGTAAAGAATTAAGAGATTTAACGGCGTGTAACCACACGGCTACCCATCTATTGCATCAGGCCTTGCGAAATGTATTAGGCAACCATGTAGAACAACGCGGCTCTTTGGTAAACGACAAGCATTTGCGGTTTGATTTTTCTCATTTTTCTAAAGTGAGCAAAGAAGAACTGGAAGAAATAGAAAGTTTTGTAAATGCCAGAATTAAAGAGAATATTCCGCTGGAAGAACACCGAAATATGCCTATTGAGAAAGCTAAAAAAGCTGGAGCTTTAGCTCTGTTTGGCGAAAAATACGGCGATAGCGTAAGAACAGTAAAATACGGCAAATCCATGGAGTTATGCGGTGGAACACATGTGCCGCAAACCGGCGATATTTGGTATTTTAAAATAACTTCCGAAAGTGCAGTAGCAGCCGGAATACGACGAATAGAAGCTATTACTAACCGTGCTGTAGGGGATTATTTTATAGACTTGGACAAAAAATTTGATGCCTTAAAACAATTGCTAAAATCTCCACAAGACCCTTTAAAATCAGTGGAGCAATTACAACACCATAATACTCAATTGCAGCAAAAAATAGACAGGCTAGCCAAAAACAATATAAAACAAACCAAAGAAAGTTTAAAAAACAAGGTTGAGACCGTAAATGGCATCAATTATATAAACGCAAAACTGGATTTAGAACCGGCAGCTTTAAAAGACCTTGCTTTTCAATTGGGCAATGAAATAGAAAATCTCTTTATGTTAGTAGGTACAGCATTAGACGGTAAAGCCGTACTTACACTTTATATTTCAAAAAATTTAACCTCAGAGCAACTAAATGCGGGTAAAATAGTACGGGAGTTAGGAAAATACATCCAAGGCGGAGGCGGAGGCCAACCGTTTTTTGCCACCGCCGGCGGCAAAAATGTTAAAGGGCTGGAAACAGCGTTAGAAAAGGGTAAGGAATATTTATTGAGCTAACCCCAATTATTTATACGTTTAAATTCTTGTATTTAACATTGAACCTTGCATCAATGTTATTTAAGCATGTATTTTACCGGTACGATACACTAATCCTTATCCAAAAGCAACACTTTCTCTATCATCGCGTCTTTTTGATTAATAATTTCATAAAACAAATTATCGTCAAATAAATATCGGGCAAATAAGGCTTTCAGGTATATTTTTATATAGGGGATACTTTCAGGAACTATTTTGGATGTATTGTCAAAATTGGACAAATAGGCTTTAAAAATCTTGTTATCTGCATCAAAATTCTGCATAAATTCAGTCGGATTCCATAAAGATAATTCTTCTCTGTGTTTATCTATGTATTCAAAAGCAAAATCATTTAACATATTTACATGATACCTGCCCAAAAAAGCCGTGGTGTCTATACCTACAAAAATATCCGGGACTATGCCGCCGCCGCCATAGACCACTTTTCCTTCCGGAGTAGTATATTTGAGAGAATCTATCACTTTTATACTGTCTTTATTTGTAAGTTCGCCACTGTAATACCGAGCCGACCTATCGTGAAAATAGGCATTTTCATTTCCGTTTTTATAAGGTTTTTGGATAGACCTACCAGTTGGCGTATAGTATCTAGCTACCGTTAATCTCACTGCCGAGCCATCTCCCAGTTCCATTTCTTGCTGTACCAAACCTTTTCCAAAAGACCTTCGGCCTACAATGGTGCCTTTGTCATTATCCTGAAGGGCACCAGCAATAATCTCACTGGCAGAGGCCGAAGTTTCATCTATAAGCACATAGACTTTGCCTTTTTCAAAACTTCCCTCATCCGTCGCATAGCTTTTATCAATTCTTCCACCTTTATTTTTCGTAAAAACGATGAGTTTTCCATCGCTAAGAAATTCATCGGCAATAGCTATGGCTTGGTCCATATATCCACCGGGATTGCCACGTAAATCTAATACAAGATGTTCTAAACCGGAATTTTGTAAATGGTTTAATGCCAACTTAAATTCATCGTAGGTGTTATTGGAAAATTTATCAATTTTTATGTATCCCAAGCCGTTTTTAAGCATATAATAGGCATTTACACTTTTTACCGGAATATGGTCTCGCTTCATAGTAACTGTAAACAGCGAGTCATTCCCTTTTCTGTAAACAGTGAGTTCTACCGGAGTAAATTCCTCTCCTTTTAAGGTTTTTAGGATATAATCCGTACTGATGTTTTTGTTAAACAAAGTGTCACCATCGGCCATTAAAATACGGTCGCCGGCTTTTATTCCGGCTTTTTTACTAGGGCCGTCATTTAAAGCTTTTAGAACCGTGAGCGAATCATTAAACATTCTAAACTGAATGCCAATACCCACAAACTCACCGTTCATACTTTCGGCAACGGCATCGTGTTCAGCAGCAGGAATGTAAATGGAATGCGGGTCTAGTTTGCTAAGGATTTGTTTAATGGTACCGTCTAAAAGGCTATCGGTGTTTACTTTATCTACATAATCGTATTGAATATAATCTATAAGCCTTTTTATTTTCGCTTCTTGCGAATTGGTATTAAAAAACAATCTTGATGAGCTTTTGGGGTAATTGAGCAAACTGCCAATAAAAATACCCAAAGCCATAGCTATGGCAATCCACAAGGGCAAAAAGGTTTTATTCTTGCTCATAATTTTCTAAATACACTAATTCTACACCGGCTTTTTGTAAAAACTGTAATCCGCTATCATCTTTATATGCCCTGCCATATACCATCCTCTTAATGCCGGATTGATGAATGAGTTTACTGCAATCTTTACAGGGCGACATGGTAATGTACAAGGTGGCTCCCCGGCAACTTTGCGTAGATGAAGCCACTTTTAAAATAGCATTGGCTTCTGCGTGCAGCACATACCATTTGGTTTGGTTTTCTTCATCTTCACAAATATTCTCAAACCCGGACGGCGTACCATTATACCCATCGGAAATAATCATTTTATCTTTTACGATAAGTGCCCCTACCTGCCTGCGTTTACAATATGAGAGTTTAGACCATTCTTTGGCCATTTTTAAATAGGCAATATCGTATTTTCTTTGTTTTTCGGATGTCATTATAAATATTTGGCTTAAGGTTTAATCAATACTCCCTTATAATGAACTCACTTTGACTTTTTCTATTTCCTAAAAAACGGCTCAAATTTGTTCATATTTCGTTACCTTTTTACGCGTGGCTATGGCTATAACTTTCAAAAAGTGCCTCATCTGAACAAATTTTAGCTCACAACTCTTTGATCTTTTAGTAAGAAGTTTGTAACTCTTTGATCTCGGTTAAAAACAAAAAATCAAGATGAGTTCAATACGTTTAGTGGCAAATTTCCGATAAAAATATGTGATAATTGTTAAATATTTACCAAAATTTACGGTCTATGAGCATAGGAATAACCATTCCCATAACCAAAGCCGAGATAAAGAAAATCCAATCCCTCCGGGTGATTTTTATAATATGTTGGGCAACATAACCCAATGTCAAAATACCCAATACAACAATTACTTGTGCAATTTCTATACCAATAGCAAAACTTACCAATGGCAACAACTTAGATTCTGTACTATCTACCCGCATTCTAAAGTAATTGGAAAAACCCAAGCCGTGTATTAGCCCAAAAACCAGAGCAAAGAACAAATTGGTATAACTATGGGTAGTAAGATTCTTTTTTAGTGTAAGTAAATTCGCTAAAGCGGTAATAAAGATAGTAAGCGGAATGAGAAATTCCACTACCGAAATGGAAACAAACAGCAATTTATAAGCAGCTAAAACCAAGGTGAGGGTATGCCCAATGGTAAAAAAAGTAACCAGCCAGAATACCATTTTAAAATCTTTAAACATATAAACTACGGCCAATACCATTAGAAACAGAACATGGTCATAACCGTTAAAATCGAGTACGTGTGTTAGCCCCAGCTTTATATACAATAAAAAATCTTCCATTACCTTTTTAAAAAACACAAAAGTACAAATAAATTAACAGGTCAGTTATTTTTTACTTACGGTTGCTCTACTTAGTTTTAAATCTTGAATTTATAATTCTATAGGATAATCCATTCCGGGCTAAATCTACTTTAAAATAAGCCCTTTTGTTTTTATTTTGCTCAATCGCCATATCTGAACCCATCTTCATTTTTTATTCAATCCTTACAACTAAGATTTGGTAAACAATACGGGTTAATACTATTTTCCCTATTTTTGAACCAACTTTTACTACTAATACCTCAATGAAAATTCACTTACCCAATAACAAAAAAGTTTATTTTGCATCTGACCAACATTTTGGATTGCCCAATCATCAGGAGAGTTTAGTACGCGAAAAACGGTTTGTACAATGGTTAGACACAACTGGCAGAATTAAGGAATCTAAGCATCCAGATTCACTTTTTTGTAGGCAATCACGACTTGTGGATGTATAATTATTTTGAAGAGGAATTGAACATTCCCGTATATCACCATCCCAAAGTTTTTACAATTCACAATAAGAAATTTTTAATAGGCCATGGAGACGGCTTAGGCCCCGGTGACAAAGGTTATAAAAGGATGAAAAAGGTGTTTACCAATCCGGTTTCCAAATGGCTTTACCGCTGGTTACATCCAGATATCGGTATGTGGCTGGGCACTTATCTCTCTACCAAAAACAAAATGATTTCGGGCAAAGAAGATGTAGTATTTCTAGGAGAAGATATGGAGTGGTTGGTGCATTATTGCAAACGAAAATTAGAGCAAGAACACTATGATTATTTTGTATTTGGCCACAGGCATTTGCCTCTGGAAATTAAATTGAAAGACAATAGTAAATACATTAACTTAGGCGATTGGATAAGCCATTTTACCTATGGTGTTTTTAATGGGGAGAAATTAGTTTTAGATAATTATAAACCAATATCCCACTCAACAAATCCGTAATTAAACAATTCAACCAATAACTAATGCCCAAAACCAAAACTTCATTTTTTTGTCAAAATTGTGGTACGCAATACGCCCAGTGGGTAGGCAAATGTAAGTCCTGCGGCAAGTGGAATACCATTGTTGAAGAACGCCTGCAAACTACCGAAAAACGGCAATGGAAACCGCAATCCGGAGTAAAACGTGTGCCAAAACCATTAGCCATAAAAGACATACAAACCAATACTGAAGACAGAATTTCTACAAATAATACCGAACTAAACCGGGTTTTAGGCGGTGGATTGGTCAAAGGTTCCATGACCTTATTAGGTGGCGAACCGGGAATAGGTAAATCTACCTTGCTCTTACAAATAGCTTTGAATATAAATCAAAAAGTGTTGTATATATCCGGGGAAGAAAGCCAATCTCAGATAAAAATGCGAGCCGAGCGTTTAAAGCATACAAATGAAAATTGCCTTATTTTAACTGAAACCAACACACAAAATATCTTTAAAAACATTACGGAAACAGCACCGGAGATTGTAGTCATAGACTCTATTCAAACCTTACATACAGATTATGTAGATTCAGCTGCCGGAAGTATTTCACAAATTCGTGAGACTACGGCAGAACTTATAAAATTTGCCAAAGAAACCGATACCCCTGTAGTCCTTATTGGCCATATTACCAAAGAAGGAGCCATTGCCGGGCCAAAAATTCTGGAACATATGGTTGACGTAGTATTACAGTTTGAGGGAGATAGAAATCATTCTTATCGCATCCTAAGGGCACAAAAAAACCGATTTGGTTCTACCGCAGAACTGGGCATTTACGAAATGCAACACAATGGTCTGCGACAAATAGAAAACCCCTCGGAGGTGTTAATATCAGAAAAGGAAGAATCACTTAGTGGAATTGCCATCGGAGCTACTTTAGAAGGTATGCGGCCTTTGCTTATAGAGGTTCAGGCTTTGGTAAGCACGGCAGTTTACGGTACTCCACAGCGGTCAGCCACGGGTTATAACACAAAACGCTTAAACATGCTTTTGGCGGTATTAGAAAAACGAGCCGGTTTTAAGTTAGGTGCCAAGGATGTATTTTTAAATATTGCCGGTGGCATTACGGTAGATGATCCGGCCATAGATTTGGCAGTAGTTGCCGCTATTTTGTCTTCAAATGAAGATGATGCTATCGCTCTGGATCTCTGTTTTGCCGCAGAAGTAGGCCTCTCCGGAGAAATACGGCCGGTAAACCGTATTAACCAACGAATCTTAGAAGCCGAAAAACTGGGTTTTAAACAAATCATCATTTCAAAATTTAACAAGGTTCCTAAAAAGAGCTACAAGATTAAACTGATAATGGTGTCAAAAATTGAAGAGGTGTATAGGTTGTTGTTTTAAACCAACTAAAGTTAGTTAAAAAAATTAAATCTCAAAATCTTATCCATACCATTAAAATAGACAAATTACGGCAGCTTTATAAAAATAACTAAGATGGGATTGACGAAAAATCTACATTCTGTAACGGTTTGTCCTATTTTTTTATAATCACAAATTTACAGAGCGGCTCTGCATACTCTTTATACCAGTTCTGCTTTAAAAATACTCAAAAAATAAAATGATGAATTTTTGTGATAGATAAGGCGTAAAAATTAAGTATAGCCGTAGCTATAGTTTAGTTTAATCCCCCAGCCGTCATAAAATCCGCCATAGCTTTCTGCGAATATGCCGAAAGTCCGGGTGAGTTCATCTATAAAAGCCGGTTGTAACTGGTCTTTTCGAACGAGTTGTAGTTCATAAGGATGGTTTTTGCCTTCAATCGTTTTTAAGGAATGTACAGTTACATTAATGACTTTTAGCTTTTCCAGAAACTTTTTCCTGTATTTTTCTTTTTTAAAATAAAACCAATGAATAAGGTTATACTCGTCATTCAGGTTATAACCGTCATAGAACAAAGCGGTCAATAATTCCTGATTGATAAAAAAATCATCGGTAAACCGTTTTGGAAAAAGTATATCCTTATAGTACTGCCAACGTTTATCTTGCTTTAAAAAAATATAATATTTTTCGTTGTTAAAATAATTGCCATACACTTTTTCTAAAGCGGCTCTAACGCCTACGGTGTCTTTTATATAAAACACGTCAAAACCATTGCACTGATAGGTTAAAACCCCAACTAAGCGGTTTTTTTTAACCGTTCTGTTTAAAACCTGTGCAGTAGTATCAGAAAAAGTGAATAATTCTTCTAATCCCAATTCTGTGGGATACCCGTTTTTGTGACATTTTTGCGTGGTTTTTCCAACTATGAGTAAATTTTTATAGTTAGGTTTGGCATTGTCATACCTCAAATTAGTGGTAACGGCCATAAACTCTTTATCTTTTTCGGTAATGTAGCTAAACCAATCATCCTGAGAATACACTTGGGTTACCGAGAGTACTAAGAAAATTAAAGTGAATAAATTTGACATGAATTGCAAAGTAGAAATTTTAGAATTTAAACCTAACCCATTTTTTAAAACATATAAAGCTTAAACCATTAAGCCCTTTATAAATCAAATTTATACGTTAAGCCTCCAAAAATCTGTAGGCCCTGAACATAAAAATTAGCATATTTTTGATAATCACTGCTTAAAATATTATTGGCTCGGGCAAAAACGGTAAGTTTTTCATTGAATCTATACCCGCCGTTTAAATTTAAATCTATATAATCGCCCAATTGAATTTCTCTATCCGGGATGCCAAAACCATCTACTACACTAAACCGGTCTTTTCGGCTACCCACGTAAAATACATTGGCACCGGCAAACCAGTTTTGATTGTTATAATTTGCAAAAGCACTGACCTCTAAGGCTGGCAAATTCCATGGCCTTTTTTCGGTTTTTACATCATAAACATTAAGTGTTCCCGCTCCACCTATTTTTAATTGTTTGGAAAGATCAATACTTATTTCACCGGAAGCTCCGGCTGTTTTTACAGTATCATAAACCACATTAAATGAGTTGCCCGCCTGATAACCAAATGCCACTATATTATTACCATCGGTCATAGAGGGATTGAGCAGATACATAGGTTTGTCTTTTTCGTTTTTGTAAAACCCTTTTAAGTTGTAAAAAATATTGCTGGCTAACTTACCTTTTACGCCCAAAAAAATGTTGTACTGTTCATCGGTATTACGCATAAGCAGTGTGGGAGAGACGTAAGGGTTTTTATTAGTGTAAGACTTAAAACTATTTTGGTGTAAATCTCCGGTTACGCCAGCATATACAGTTACTACTTCATCTATAAGTTTGTAAGATGCCCAAACATTTGGGTAGTAATACCCTTTATTTTCATTACCACTACCCTTACCTGCACTGTAGAGCAACTTAACACCGAGATTTACAGTTAAATTATTTTGTAATATTTCCAAGTTTGGATTTAATCCAACGTTAAAAAAAGTATAGCTCAGGTCGTCTGTGTTTTCATAATTTCTAGAGAATTCTCCTCTTAGAAACTCCACACGGGCATCAACATTTATAAGTTCTGAGGTTATGGGGAACTCTATCTTGGGCCTGGCCAAAAAGTGTATTTCTGCCGTTCCGGCATTGTCTGTAAACCTGTTGGCTTTTACCGAAGCACCTTTAAAAAAACTTTCTTTGTAATCTATACGGCCGTTTACATAGACATTGGTAAAATCCTGCCTTTCTTCAATGGCTTTAATTACGTTTTTGTTATAGGTAATAAAATCAGACAATCCGTACCAATTGTTTTTACTCAGATTAGCTCCGCCATCTACCTGCCAATAAAAATCGCGTCCTCCCTTGGACGAAATATAGTCTATAAACAGCCCAAAGTCATTATAACGGTTACTACTGCCATGGGCAAAAAATTCTACGCCCGGCGTTTTAAAATTGCCAAAACCGACAGAAAAATAATTGTCATACACCGGCGGGCTGGGATTTACACGTAAAACCTTTGCTTTTCCTTTAGCAGGGGTAAACGTGGAGGCTACCGGCACAGAATTTATGTTATAACTAATATTCTTTTTAACGTTTAATGCCGTAGTGTCTATTATTGGAGACGATTTTATTTTAAACGCATCTGACACGGTAGGCGAATACGATTTAACCACATTAATCACCTCTGTACCCAATGTATCCCGTTGTTTTTTCTGGGAAAAAGCCGTAATGGCCACGAGTGATAATATAAAGGTTAAAATATGTTTTTTCATCTGTTTATTATATTTTATCATTTTTTTATTGTCAGATAGAAACCAAAAATTTACGAATTCGATAAAAAATATAACCTAAGAGCTTATAAATATTGATTTTATATAACATTTAACTTACTGAAAAGTTATTCTTCGAGTACTAATTATTAGGATTAACCGATTCATTCGTCTTTGCTTCTTCAGATTTTATGGTTCGCAATGCAGCTTTGGCTTCTTCTTGTACGTCTTCGTAATCTTTAAAATTTTTAATAACACTTTCTAATATATATGTTGCCTGATAGGCATCTTGCAATTGGTAAAAATTCTTTGCCATTACTATTAAACCTTTGGCTCCAAAATACTTATATGCAGAATAATCTGCCACCAAAGTCTGCACTACCTCATTAGACAACTTATAATTTCCTTCCTGATGTTTAAAATACGCATCATAATAAAGGGCTTCGGCTTTTAATTCACCTTTGGCTATTTTATTCACCTCTGCATAGGCTTCCTCGGCTTTTATCTCATCTCCGGTTTCAAAAGCGGCACGAGCTATGATTACTTTGGCATCAGATTTTACCCGGTCTTCCAATTTTGGCCTATCCAAAACTTTTTCGGCATAGGTTACGGCTTTATCGTAATCCTCCTGTTGATAATAACCTTTCATCAGATTGCTTTGGGCAAAGGTGATGTTTTGTGGAAAATCTGCCTGTTCTTCTAATCTTTTTAGTACAGGCATGGATTTGTTCCAATTGCCAGCTTCCAGATAAATCTGAGCCAAGCGAGACAAAGCTTGTTCTGTGTATTCGTTACGTTCCTTATCTGTAACGTATTTAAAATGTTTTTCGGCTTCTACCGGCTGTTTTTCGGAAATAAAGGCTTCTGCCAAATAGTAATGAGCCTGCAAGGCATGAACGCCATTGGGAAAATCATTCAGGTAATTTTTAAATCCGGAAATTGCTTTTTTACGGTTGTTTTGCAAGTACTGTTTTTCGGCAGACTCGTACATATCGTTATCGAGGTCTGCATCGGTAACATTAACAAAGTTGAGGTTTTTTACCCAATCTGCATATTCATCTACCCTACCTAAATCTACATATACTTCTCTGGCACTTGCCACGGCCTGTTTGGCTTCGGCGGTATTGGGATAACGGGTTACTACAGCCCGGTATTTATCCAAAGCTTCGTTGTCTCTTTCTATATTATAATAAATTAACCCTTGTTTGAGCAATGCTTTTGGCACATAAGAACTGCGTTTGTATTCCGCAATTAATTTATCATAAGTGGCCAGAGCATTGGCATTATCATTTGCTGTAAGATAAGAATTGCCCAATTCATACAAGGCATCATCGCGATAGGTAGAACGGTTATAGTTTTTTAAAAACAACTGCAAATCTTTGATTTTTGCTGAATTTTTTCCGGAAAAACCATAACTCATAGCTCGCTGAAAATGGGCATAGTCCGTATCTGCTTTATTATTATCTATTACCCGGTTATAAGCTGCTATAGCCTTGGCATAATTACTGGATACATAGTAGGTATCTGCCAGACGTAAATAACTGTCTATAAGTTTATCATCATTGTCAGGATTACGATTAATATACTCCTGAAATAGGTTGCCTGCCTTGTTGTAATCTTTTAATTTAAAATTGGCATAGGCAATATTGTAATCTATATCTTTATATTCGGGTAAACCGGTTGCGGACGAGTTATTTTTAAATTGAGTATAACCTGACAGTGCTTTACTAAATTGATTGTTGAGATAATCCGTTTCTGCTTTCCAAAAAGCCGCCTTGGCAGTAACTGCAGGTTGTCTGGCTTGCTCTAATGCAATGGTAAAATAATCTCCGGCCTCACTTAGATTATTGTCATTAAACAATTGAATACCCCGGTAAAGAGCCACTTCCTGATACAAATCTTTATATTTGGCTTCTTTTTTACCTTTTAAGGATGCCAAAGCCCCTTTGTAATCTTTGGAAGTGATGTAGGCACTGATGAGTAAATCATTTATTTCGTCTTTGGAGGCAGCATTAGGATATTTATCCAGATATTCTTGCAACACATCCGGTACACTTTTGTACGGATTGCCTATTTCATAGCTTAATTTAGCGTAATTCAACCATGCGTCCTTGGTAATATCATTGTTGTATTCCATTTGTGAAGCATTTCTAAAGGCATTTAGAGCTTCGGTTTTTAAATCGGTTTTCAGATAACATTCAGCCAAATGATAATAGGCATTTTGAGCTACAGCATTTTCGCCACCTATGATTTTGTTAAAATTGGCAATGGCATTTTCAAAATCGTTTTGCTTGTAATAAGCATAACCGAGCATGTAATAATCTGTGTTATTCCACCTTCGGCGTTTGCCTTTGTAGTTTTTTAGGTGTGGAATGGCCTCTGCATATTGGCCAAGGTTAAAATAGCTTTCGCCAATAATTTTTGATATTTCAGAACGCTGTAACCTATTTGCATTTTGCAAAAATGGTTCGGCTATTTCAATGGCCTCTTTAAACTTGCCGGTTTTAAATTTAATATTGGCCATATAATACGGCACGTCTTTACCCAGTTCCGTATCATCAGATACTTCACTAAGGTAACGGTCTGCATTTTCAAAATCGTCTCCCTGGTAGGCGATAAATCCGTAATAATACTTAGCCTGTGAGCCATATTCCTGAGAATTGAGCAGTTTTTGGAAATATTTCTTAGCCTGCACATAACTCCGCACGGAGAATAGAGAGTAGGCATACTTAAAGTTATGATCTTCTTCCTGTTTTATCGATAAATTGCGGGTTTCTACATTTTTATACCATTTAAGGGCATAAGGATACTTTCCATTTTTAAAATAATAGTCGCCAACTTCCAAAAAGGCTTTGTTCTGTTTAAGGCTGGTAGGATATCGCTCTACAAAATCTCGCATCATGGCATCCCCTTCCCGGTCTCCAGTTTTTATAGCAGAAAAAGCAGCGTAATAGGCACAATTGGCTTGCAATTCCGAGCCGGCTTCAAATTGGTTTTGCAGTTCCTCAAAAAGATGTTTTGCTGCTACGTAGTCTCTGTTGTTATACAGTGATACAGCATGGTCGTAATCTTTGAGCCAATGTGTAAAAATGGCGGTTTGCTGGGAAAATGCAGGAGCAGTAATTATACAAAACAGTACAATTACCAATACTTTTACAGAGGTTTTCATGAATAGTAATAGTTGTTAGCTTTTTGCCGATAAATTTAAACATACCTACTGCATCTACAACGCATAAATTAAGCTAAATTGTATAATTGTTAATTAATATAACATTTTGTTAAGAACTTACTTGGTTTTTACACTTAGGATGTAAATGTTTTGTTAAAATAAACCTGCCCGAGGCCTACGCTAATCGATAGAAGGCGGATAGCCGGATTTTTCGGTTGAAAACAAAAAGTTAAGATGATTTCTATGAATAGGATTAATTCAAGTTTCGCTTTTCCACAAAAAACCGGGTAAGGAGTTGTGCACATTCTTCTTCCAAAATTCCTTTTACAACTTCGGTTTTGGGATGTAACCGGGTGTTGTATCTAAGATAACCACGGTTGGGGTCGGCAGTACCAAATACTATTTTTCCTATCTGTGTCCAATAACTGGCTCCGGCACACATTTGGCAAGGTTCTAAAGTAACATAAAGCGTACAATTACGTAGGTATTTACCACCCAGAAAATCTGCTGCTGCCGTAAAAGCTTGCATCTCTGCATGAGCCGTAGCATCATGGAGGGTTTCGGTAAGGTTGTGAGCCCGGGCTATAATCTTGTTTTGTATGGTAATAACGGCTCCAACAGGCACCTCATTTTTTTGAAAAGCAACTTCGGCTTCCTGCAAGGCTTTTTTCATAAAATAGTTATGGTCAAATGGCTGGATCATAAAAAAGGCATATTTTTTGTAAAAATAAGGATAATACCATTTCCACTTCAAAATTACTCAA
>PDQE01000067.1 GCA_002747735.1 Flavobacteriales bacterium
GGTTTAATAGGTTATTTCTTAATGCATATCCCTTATCAAAATACATCTCGTATTCCCAACTATATTTTTTGGCAATTGATCTGGCGGCGTTATAGTTTTTTGGGTTGTCTGTGGAAACAACTATAATTTTGGCTTTATCTTTAATCTCTTCTAAAATATTAAGTTTTTTAACCGCATTTAGTTCCTTTATACACGGCCCACAGGTAGATACCCAAAAGAAAATAGCTATAGGTTTCTTATACTCATTTAAGCTTGTGGACGTCAACACTTCGTTAGTAGAATTGTCGAAAGAGATGAGATTAATTTTTGAACTAAACTTTGGAGTTTCACCTACTCTTGATTTCTGTGCTGACAGTACAGAACAAACGATAAACATTGTATACAATAATAACTTTCTCATATTTATTTTTGTGTTTAAGACTTTTATGCAACTAATCTTAATTTATGTACTGACTTAGGCATAAAAATAATAACCTTAGCCATCAATGTTCACAGTACTTTATAATAGAAGTGATTTAAACTTTTTCAAATTTAGTTTTTGACTGAGAATATCTTCCTTGGTTAAAAAGATGTTATCTTTAGAAAACTCCAAATTTTTAGTATTTTCCAGTATTAAGTCTGAAACTTGTGCTACGTGCTTTTTTCATTTTTTAAAGTTAATAAATTTTCAACTTAAAAAATGGCTTAGTTTTATTGAGGTATTAAAAATCACAATCAAATGTTTTAGAACCGATTAAAGCAATAATCAATTATAAAACCTGCAATGCAAATCATTATTTGCAATCAAGCTAATAATGGATTAGATATTTTTAGTTAGGAATAATACCTTTTACTAGGTGAGTTTTTTTGGATAAAAAAAAGTAAATTACTTCACACTTGCTTTCATCAATTCCCTGTTCATACGGGCAATATTTTCCAAGGAAATACCTTTTGGACATTCTACTTCACAAGCTACACGGCCTTGTGGCAAGAGAGCATATTGGGAAACTTTTGCAGATACAAACAACATTGCAGAAGCATTTTTACAAGCTGCAACACATGCCCCACAACCTATACATGCGGCGGCATCCATAGACTTATCCGCATTGCGTTTTGGAATGAGAATGGAATTGGCATCTGTGGTGTTTCCTGAAGTGTTTACAGAAATATATCCACCGGCTTGTTGAATACGGTCAAAAGCAGAACGGTCAACCATCAAATCTTTAATTACAGGAAAAGCCTTAGCTCTAAATGGTTCTATAACAATAGTTTCACCATCTTTAAACATTCGCATGTGCAATTGGCAAGTGGTAATAAGCCTGTCTGGTCCGTGCGGTTCACCGTTTATTTGAAGGGAACAAGTTCCGCAGATGCCCTCCCTGCAATCATGGTCAAAAGACACCGGCTCTTCGCCCTTATTAATTAAATTCTCATTTAAAACATCTAACATTTCTAAGAAAGACATATGTTCAGAAACATCTGTAAGGCTGTAATCAACCATTTTGCCTTCTGATTTACTGTCTTTTTGCCTCCAGATTTTTAGATTTATATTCATGATGGTGTTTTTTATTTGGTTATTAAGCCGTCTGGTTATTAGATTATCAGGCTATTAAGTTACTCAATTTATTAGTTGTTATTATTTTTTAGCTATTAATGTAATCATTTAAAACGATAAATTTACTTACATAATTTCTTAAATTTTAAGTGCTTATTGGCAATATGCCAATTTGTTAAAAGAATTTAATCTCGCTTCTTGAATACTTAATAACCCGATAATTTAATAATTATTAACCATTAAACTTACTTATAACTTCTTTGTTTCAACTCAATATCTTTAAACTCTAATTGTTCTTTGTGCAATACTGCTTCAGATGGTTTGCCTTTATATTCCCAAGCTGACACATAGGCAAAGTTTTTATCGTCCCTTTTTGCTTCTCCTTTTTGTTCTCCGCTTGTTTCTACGGACTCTTCTCTAAAGTGGCCACCACAAGATTCTTCACGTATTAAGGCATCTTTGGCAAACAATTCGCCCAACTCTAAGAAATCCGCTACTCTTCCTGCCTTTTCCAGTTCGGGGTTGAGTTCATTGGCTTTTCCGGGAACTTTTACTTCTTTGTAAAACTGTTCTCTTAGTTCTTGTATTTCTGCGATGGCAGTTTTTAAATCAGTGGCGTTTCTGGACATTCCTACTTTGTTCCACATGATTTCACCCAGTTTTTTATGGAAATAGTCCACAGAATGTGGCCCATTATTATTAATAAGCATATTTATTCTGTCTCTTACGTCCTGTTCTGCCTGGTCAAACTCTGGTGTGTCCGTAGGTATTTTACCGGTTCTAATTTCATTAGCCAAAAAGTCGCCAATGGTATAAGGTAAGATAAAATAGCCGTCGGCCAAGCCTTGCATTAATGCCGAGGCTCCTAATCTATTGGCTCCATGGTCAGAGAAATTAGCTTCGCCAATACAGTACAGCCCCGGTACTGTGGTCATCAAATTGTAATCTACCCAAATGCCACCCATGGTGTAATGTGTAGCAGGATAAATCATCATGGGTGTTTTGTACGGATTTTCATCAACAATTTTTTCATACATCTGAAATAAATTGCCGTATTTTTGCTCTATAATTTTTTCGCCTAACTCTATAATTTTTTCTTTTGACGGGTTGTGAATACCTTGTACTTTGGCTTCTATAGTTCCGTATCGTTCTATGGCCGAGGCAAAATCTAAATATACAGCTTCTCCGGTAGCATTTACGCCAAAACCGGCATCGCATCTTTCTTTGGCGGCACGTGAAGCTACATCTCGCGGTACCAGGTTTCCAAATGCAGGATATCTGCGTTCTAAGTAATAATCTCTGTTTTCCTCGGGTATTTGTGTTGGTTTTAATCTGCCTTGCTGTAAGGCTTCGGCATCTTCTTTGTGTTTTGGCACCCAAATTCGGCCGTCATTACGCAAAGATTCTGACATCAACGTAAGTTTAGACTGATAACTTCCGGAACGCGGAATACAGGTTGGGTGAATTTGCGTAAAGCAAGGATTGGCAAAATAAGCACCTTTTTTATGGATTTTCCAAGCCGCAGTTACGTTAGAACCCATGGCATTAGTAGATAAGAAATACACATTGCCGTATCCGCCTGTGGCAATAACCACAGCATGTGCTGAGTATCTTTCTATAGACCCGGTAATCAGGTTTCTGGCAATAATACCTCTCGCTTTGCCGTCCACAATAACCACATCCAGCATTTCGTGCCGGTTGTACATATCTATTTTTCCTCTTGCTATCTGCCTGTTCATAGCAGAATAACAACCTAATAATAATTGCTGTCCGGTTTGTCCTTTGGCATAAAAAGTACGGGAAACCAATACCCCGCCAAAAGACCTGTTGTCTAATGTACCGCCATATTCTCTGGCAAAGGGTACGCCTTGTGACACGCATTGGTCTATTATATTTGCTGATACTTCTGCCAGTCTATATACATTGGCTTCTCTGGAACGGTAATCGCCGCCTTTTACGGTATCGTAAAATAATCGGTAAACCGAATCGCCATCGCCTTGATAGTTTTTAGCCGCGTTTATCCCGCCCTGAGCCGCAATAGAGTGTGCCCTACGTGGAGAATCTTGGTAACAAAATGCTTTAACGTTATAACCCAATTCTGCCAAAGTAGCTGCCGCAGAACCGCCGGCCAAACCAGTGCCTACTACAATAACATCTATATGACGTTTGTTTGCAGGGTTTACTAAATCAATATGATTTTTATGATTGGTCCATTTATCTTTAATGGGGCCTTTTGGTGTTTTGGAATTTAAAGTGGTCATATTGTATTTTTATTATTGAGTTATAAAATGATAAACAGCTATTACTATAAATCCAAGTGGGATTACAATGGCATAAATTTTACCAAGTAGTTTTACAGTTGGGGTGTATTTGTTGTTAAAACCCATAGATTGAAAAGCGGATTGGAACCCGTGTAATAAATGCAAGGCCAATAACACAAAAGCAATTACATAAGCACCCGTTCTCAAAGGATTCATAAACTTATGCCTCAACTCTTCGTAGTATCTGAATTCTCCATTGTGCAAACCGGTCATATCCCCTTGAATGTATTTGATATTCATCTCGGGTATCCAGAAGTCTATAAAATGCAATATTAAAAATGCAAGTATTACCAAGCCGGAATAAATCATATTTCTACTCATCCAACTGGTATTGGCAGCTTTGTTAAATTTTACGTATTTAGTGTGTCTGGCTGCCCTGTTTTTGGCTTCTAAAACAAAACCCATTACAAAATGCAACACAACACCAAAAATAAGTACGGGTTGCAGGGCAAATTGTATCAATGGATTAGTTCCCATAAAATGAGACAGTTCATTGAACATGTTTTCACTAAATATAGAAGTGATGTTTACGGCCAAATGAATAATTAAAAAAATGATTAGAAACAAAGCAGAGAGAGCCATGGCTACTTTTCTGCCTACGGAGGTACTGAAGAATCCGCCCATAAGTTAATCTGTTTAAAAATTGGTAGAACAAAGATAAGATTTAGTTTTGGTACCTAAAAGGGTTTCTGATAATTTAGAATGATTTTAATGTAGAGGTAATTTAACCTTTTTTGTAAGGGAAAAGCAATCCAAAATAAGTAATATTTATCTAAAAATCAATAAGTTAAAATTTAATCTGAATTCTTGGTGTGGAGTTAGGCTAATTTGTTTTGTTTTGAGAATACTTTGTTATTTAAAACCCCTCTTAATAAGGTTTGACAGATTAGATTTAAATTGATTGAATTGGTGTTTATTTTTTGTTTATGCTAAAAATTAAAATGATTTCATTGGCAAAAAATAACCTATCTTTGAAAGTGCATTAAACCAACAATGTTCTGTGTTAGAGAAAACAAGATTAACCGAATTCAGGTTAGTAATGTATAAAAAATAATAAACCATAATGCTACAGTTTCCATGATTTTTTTTTCCGAACAATTAGAAGACTACGTAACCGCCCATTCCCAACAAGAGCCCGGGCTACTCCGGGAATTAAACAGAGAAACACATCAAAAGATATTGGCTCCCCGGATGCTTAGCGGGCATTTTCAAGGGCGATTGTTGTCTGTTCTGTCAAAACTGGTTAATCCTAAAACAATCCTTGAAATTGGCACTTATACAGGATATGCTACTTTGTGTCTGGCTGAAGGATTGCAAAAAAATGGCATAATTCACACCATAGATTACAATGAAGAACTGCTTGCCATTCAACAAAAATATTTTATAAAATCAGAATATGGCAGTAAGATAAAACAATACACCGGTAATGCCTTAGATGTTATTCCCACAATTGCAGATAGGTTTGATTTGGTCTTTTTAGACGCAGATAAAGCTAACTATATCAATTATTTTAACCTTATTATTGATAAAATGAACAAAGGCGGGCTTATTCTGGCTGATAATGTGCTGTGGAGCGGAAAAGTTTTAAAAAAACCGGAAAAAGGCGACGAAGACACCAAAATACTTATAGCGTTTAATAAAATGGTAAATGAAAATCCGCGGGTAGAAACAATATTGCTTCCTATCCGTGATGGTTTGACTATATGCAGGGTGAAATAACCTGCCCCTAATTGAAAATAAAGAATGCCCGCCGGTTTGTAACCTGCAAAATAGATTATATATTTGGTATAATTGCTATTTTAGGCATCTTTTAGAAAATAATAACCATGAAGAAAATAGGTGCATTTATCTTTATCTTGTTTTTGATGAATACTTGCATTAATAATGATGTGGCAGAGAACCATAACTGTGACTATAAAACTATAATAAGTTTAGCACAGTATCAAAACGCACCGTCTGATAATTTAACTATAAACAGTTTGAAAATTGAAAATGAATGTTTAATTATCAACTTTAGTTCCAGTGGTTGTGATGGCCAAAGCTGGGAGGTTAATTTAATAGATTCCGGTAATGTGTATAACGATAATCCGTTGCAAAGAAATTTGAGATTGTCGCTAAAAAATAAAGAGTTATGCGAAGCTTATATTACCAAAGAATTGTCTTTTGATATTTCTAATTTAAAAGTTGAAGGCCATAAAATACAGCTTAATCTTATAAATTCCGGTAAAAGTTTGTTGTTTGAATATTAACAAAGGAAGGGTCCTAACCGGCCTCCATCCGCTTTAATATCCATAAACTTAGTCTGTAAAAGAGCAATCCAATAAGTATGCCTACTATCATGCCCACAAAAATATCCAATGGATAATGTACGCCTAAATAGATACGGCTGTAAGCAAAAACTATAGGCCAGAGAATAAAAAACCAAATGTATTTTGTGTGTCTTCTGAGTGTTAAAATAATAAAAGTGGTGGCAGCAAACGAAGTGGTGGAGTGCCCGGATAAAAAACTATAGCTTCCCGGCCGTTTTGTCAACCTTATAATTTCTGATAAAACAGGGTCATTATTAGGTCGTAGCCGCTGAAAATAGTTTTTTGTAAAATTTACAAACTGGTCAGAAAAAGTTACTAATGCCGCAGTAATTAGTATAAAAGCAATACCTTTTTTAACACCGTAATGTTTAAAAATTAAATAGAGAATTAATAAAAAAACAGGTGACCAATAAAACTGGTTAGTTACAAAAAGCCAAAAACCATCCCAATAAGAATTGCCCAGACTATTTAAATAAACAAGGATTTCTTTATCATAAGCAATAACTTTTTCTAACATCAGAAATTAATTTTTGCGTTTTACAGACTCTTTCAGATCATCTACATCTTCTTTTATACTGCCGGCAACGCTGTCTATTTCTTTTTTTATGTCTGAAGTAAAATTTTTGTCCAACCCTTGTCTTTCTGCACTTTCGGTAATTTCTCTTTTAATATCATTTGTGGCATCTTTAAGTTGTCGCATGCCTTTACCCAATTCTCTGGCGATACCGGGAATTTTATCCGAGCCAAAAAGCATCAGCACAATAACTAAAATAACAAATATTTCTCCCCCGCTAATGAATAAATAGTACATAATGAGAATTATAAGTTGCAAAGATAAAAGAATTCCAATTACCGACTTAAAAAATGATGTTAATAAAAAAAGAGGATAAATTTTAAAAGGAATTTACCACTTTTCGCATTTCAACAAGCCTAATTAACAATTCTTCCAACTTATTAATTGGCAGCATATTTGCTCCGTCCGATTTGGCTTCTGCCGGATTGTAATGGGTTTCTATAAACAAACCATCTGCTCCGGTAGCTATACCGGCACGAGCTATGGTTTCTATAAGCTCAGGCTTGCCGCCGGTTACTCCGCTACTTTGGTTAGGCTGTTGCAAAGAGTGTGTTACGTCCAATACCGTAGTTGCGTATTGTTTTAGTGTGGGGATGCCTCTAAAATCTACAACTAAATCACCGTAACCAAACATAGTCCCTCTGTCTGTTACCATTACTTTTTTATTTCCACTGTCCGTAATTTTTTTAACAGCAAATTGCATGCTCTCCGGACTCATAAATTGCCCTTTTTTTAAGTTGATGGTTTTACCTGTTTTTGCTGCAGCCACCAATAAATCAGTTTGCCGGACTAAAAACGCCGGAATTTGTAAAATATCTGTATAAGCTGCGGCCATTTTGGCATCGCTTTCCTGATGAATATCTGTTATGGTAGGTATCTTAAAAGTCTCGTTCACTTTTTTTAAGATTTTTAAGGCTTTTTCATCACCTATTCCTGTAAAACTGTCTATTCTAGACCGATTTGCCTTTTTAAAACTTCCTTTAAAAACATAGGGAATTTTCAGTTTATCCGTTATGGTAATGATTTTTTCGGCAATCTGCAAAGCCATTTTTTCACCTTCAATAGCACAAGGCCCCGCCAGAAGGAAAAAATTATTGCTGTTCGTATGTTTTATTTGTGGAATGCGTGAAATATCCATAGGAAAGTAAATTATGCTAATAATGAGTTATTGAGTCACTAAATAATGCGTTATTTGTTGGTAAAAGTACAATATTTATCAATTTTTTAACTGCTCTCATTAAAATGAAAGCTATTTTTGTACGTTTTATAATATTTAGGGTAGTATTTTGAGTGTTCAAATCAAAATTAATCCGGCTATTTTATTTTTGTCATAAAAAGCATAAATAATATGAGATGAGCATATAAGCTCTTAATTTTTTCATTTTCAGAAATCTACAAAATATTAGATAGGTAAAATGTGTCATAGTAAGTAGTTAATACCCGTTAAAAATGTTTAATTATGAGAACGTAGGGATTATATACCCTATAAATTTTATAATTTATTTATTGTCAATTAGTTATTAAAACTTAAACGTATGAAAAAATTCATCAAAATATTAGGAATAGTTTTATTGGTTTTAATTCTGGTAATAATTCTTTTTCCTCTAATTTTTGAAGGAAAGATTATCGAAAAAGTAAAACAAACTGCCAATAATAATCTTAACGCAACCGTTGATTTTACCGATGCCGATTTGCGAATTTGGAGTAGTTTTCCCAATGCGGAAGTGGCTCTTAACAAAACCAGTGTGGTAAATAAAGAACCTTTTGAAGGGGATACGCTTTTTAATGCTGATAAAATCTTTTTAAAATTGCCCATTATGCAATTGTTTAAAGGTGGTGCAGATATGCAAATCACAGATTTTTCTATAGATGGTGCTAAACTGAATATACTGGTAGATAGTTTGGGCAATGCCAATTATGATATAGCCTTAAAAGGCGATGATGATACTACAACTCAGGATAATACAGACCCTTTAAAATTTAATTTAGATTCCTATAAAATTACCAATAGTGCTATTTTATATAAGGACGTGGGTAGCAATATGGCTTTTGAACTTACTGATTTTAACCACAGCGGTTCGGGAGATTTATCAGCAGAAAAGAGTCAGTTACAGACCAAAACCAGTGGCCTTATTAGTTTTGAAATGGACAGTGTTGCGTATTTAGACAAAAATCAACTGTCTTTAGATGCTTTATTAGGCATAGATTTAGCCGAAAATAAATACAGTTTTTTAGAAAACGAAGCCAAGATTAATGAACTGCCATTGGTTTTTGATGGTTTTATAAAAATAAACGAGGACAATCAGGAAATTGACCTTTCTTTTAAAACGCCTTCATCTGATTTTACCAATTTTCTGGCGTTAATTCCTAAGATGTATTCTAAAAATATAGAAGGTGTAAAAACCACCGGTAATTTTGATGTAAACGGTAAGATAAATGGCGTTATTGATGAAGCCCATATTCCTAAATTTACTGTGTTTATCAATTCGGATAAGGCATCGTTTAAATATCCTGATTTGCCAAAATCATTACAAAACATCAATATTCATACAGAAATTACCAACAAAACCGGCTTAGCCAAAGATACCTATGTTCTTATTGATACCTTATCTTTTGCTATTGACAATGAAAAATTTTCGGCTCAGGCCAAAATAACCGAACTTACTGAAAATACTAAGGTAAATGCCAAAGTAAATGGAGATTTAAATCTGGCCAATTTAGAAAAAGTCTATCCGGCAGATGCCTTTAAAGACTTAAAAGGCCGGTTGGCCGTAAATGTACAAGCCGGTTTTGACATGGCTTCCATCGAAAATAAAAAGTATGAAAATACCCGTATTAACGGACTTTTTAACTTACGCAATTTTGAGTTTGTTTCTAACGAGTTAAGTGATAAATTATTTATTGACAAGGCCAATATTTCACTCAACCCAAAAGATGTGAAATTAAATGCGTTTGATGCAAAATTGGGCAAAACAGACTTACAAGCTACCGGAAAGATTCACAATTTGCTGGGGTTTATGTTTAACAAAGAAGACATGGAAGGTAATTTTAACCTGAGTTCTAATACATTTTCGGTAAATGATTTTATGATTGATAGCAATCCGGAGAACACCGAACAAACCAATAAGAAAGAGCCACAGGAAGAGACTGCCGGCGTAAAAATACCTTCTTTTTTAAATGCTACCATTAATGCCAATGCAAACACGGTTTTATACGATAATATTACATTAAAGAATGTAAAAGGCACCTTGGTTGTAAAAGATCAGACAGCCACTCTTAGCAATATGCGTTCTGACTTATTTGGTGGTAACCTGGGCTTTAGCGGAAAAGTTTCTACTAAAACAGAAACACCTACTTTTAATATGGAGTTAGACATGAATAGTTTTAACATAGACCAGTCTTTTACGCAATTAAATCTATTAAAAGCCCTAGCACCTATTGCAAAAGCCATTCAGGGGAAGTTAAATTCAAAAATAAATTTAAGCGGTAATTTAAATTCCGATTTTACGCCAAGTTTAAATACCATTTCGGGTAAAGCTGCAGCCAGTTTAAATTCTTCTAAAATAAATAAAGAAAATGCATCTGTTTTAAATGCGTTGGCCGGCCAGTTAAATTTTATAGAGGTGGATAAAATAAACCTTAACAACTTAAAAACTGCCCTGAGTTTTAAAGATGGGAAAGTACAGGTAAATCCTTTTACCATTAAGTACAAGGATATAAAAATTGATGTAGCCGGTGGCCACGGTTTTGATAATACTCTGGCTTATGATGCCGTTATTCACGTACCGGCCAAGTATCTGGGTAAAGAGGTAAATAACCTGTTGGCAAAATTTACTGATATTGAAAAAGAAGAAATAGAAATACCAGTTAATGCAGATATTGTGGGTACATTTTCTAAGCCTACCGTAAAAACTGATTTTAAAAGTTCCGTAGAGAAGCTCACTAAAACGTTGGTAGAAAGACAAAAACAGAATTTGATTAACAAAGGAAAAGGAAAAGTGGAAGAGACTTTAATGGGTATTTTAAGCGGCGAAAAGGAAGAAAAACAAGATACTACAAACACTAAGACAACCAAGCCCAAAAAAACTGAAGATGCCGCTAAAGATTTGATTAAAGGTATTTTTGGTAGTAAAAAGAAAAAGAAAGATACCGTTGGCAACGGTTAGTAGTCAATGGCCAGTTGGTAATAACTGCCCTTATTGTTGTATCTATGAAAAGAAGAGTTATACCATTTCCACCTCAAAATTACTCAATAAAATGTGCCTTTTTATGCTATATTTCGTTGTAAAAATAAACTATAGCTACGGCTATACTTAATTTTACGCCTTATCTATCACAAAAATTCATCATTTTATCTTTTGAGTATTTTTAAAGCAGAACTGGTATTAAGGATTAGAAATTTGTTTGAATTTAATAAAAAAGCGAAGCATTTATGCTTCGCTTTCGTATTAAACAAATAGCATTTAATACAACCTTAACCAAACATAATTATTTAACTTCTGTTTTTTCTACGCTTTGTTTTTTTCGTAGATTTTTTATCAATAATGGCCTTTTCAATAACTTTATAAGCATCATCGGCATGACAAATTTCTGCGTATTTTAAAGCAGTATAACCTTTGTCTGATTTGGCATCGAGCTCAGCACCATTGGCTATGAGTAGTTTAACGATAGGTACTCGGTTATAACGTGCGGCGTACATCAGAGGTGTTAAACCTACAGATTTTTGATTAATGTCCTCACCAGCTTTAATCATGCTAACTACGGTTTCGTAATCACCGGTAGTAATGAACTTACAAAAAGCATTTACAGTAGTGCTGTAAACCACTTCCATATTCATGTTACTTCTTTTTACCTTTACTTTTTTCTTTTTAATGGTGTCTGTGGTAGAAATTTTATAATCGCTATTGGCAAAAGCAGATGTGAAGACTAGCATGGCTGATAATAAAATTAAACTTTTCATAATTAAAGTAGTTTTAGATTACACATAAAAGACGAGGACATTGGTTGATTCGTTACTAACTTTAACAACCCTTAACTTAAGTTTAACTACTTTTTTACGGGATAGTGAAATCATCGAAAAAAAGCTCTTTTTAACTTATTTTTTAAAAATAAGGCTGTCTTTCCTTTTAAAATATCTTAATTTTGCAATTCAATAAAGATGACAATGAATAAAAAAGTAATTTTAATGATTTTGGATGGTTGGGGCATAGGTGAGAACCCAAAAGTTTCAGCCATAGACCAAGCCAATACGTCTTTTATAGACGGTTTATACAAGAAATATCCACATGCTACTTTACGTACAGATGGCCTAAACGTAGGGCTACCCGAAGGACAAATGGGAAACAGTGAAGTGGGGCACATGAACTTAGGAGCCGGTAGAATTGTATATCAGGATTTAGTAAAAATTAATAAAGCTGTGGCCGATGGCAGTTTGGCTAAACAGGAAACATTAAAAAACGCCTTTGCATACGCCAAAGAAAATCACAAAAATGTACATTTTCTGGGCTTGGTATCAGATGGCGGAGTGCATTCGCATATCAATCACTTAAAAGGATTGGTAAAAGCAGCATCAGACTATGGATTACACAGTTATGTGCATGCCTTTACAGACGGAAGAGATGTAGATCCACATTCAGGCAAAGAATTTATCAAAGATTTACAGGCATATTTAGATACGCATGATAGTAAGCTTGCAAGTATAATAGGCAGGTATTATGCTATGGATAGAGACCGAAGATGGGAACGGGTAAAACTCGCTTATGATTTAATAGTAAACGGCCAAGGCAAAAAATCCAAAAATGCCGTAGATGCTATTCAACAAAGCTATGATGACAATGTTACGGATGAGTTTATAAAACCTATAGTAATGGTGAATGATAAAAATGAACCTATTGCTACTATCAAAAAAGGCGATGTGGTTATCTTTTTTAATTTCAGGACAGATAGAGGTCGTCAACTTACACAAGTTCTAAGTCAGGAAGATTTCTCTGATTATGATATGCACAAAATGCCATTGCATTATCTAACCATGACCAATTACGATGATACTTTTAAAGATATACATATTATATATGATAAAGATCACCTGTACAATACTATTGGCGAGGTGTTAGAGCATGCCGGAAAAAACCAGATAAGAATAGCCGAAACCGAGAAATATCCGCATGTAACTTTTTTCTTCTCAGGCGGCAGGGAAAATGAATTTAATGGCGAAAAACGTATTATGTGCCCTTCGCCAAAAGTTGCCACTTATGATCTTCAACCGGAAATGAGTGCTAATGATATTACAAAGAAGATTCTGCCGGAGATAGAATCAGGATGGCCGGATTTTGTTTGTCTCAATTTTGCAAATACTGATATGGTAGGGCATACCGGTGTCTTTGAAGCAGCAGTAAAGGCAGCAGAAACGGTAGATAAATGTGTAGATTCCATTGTAAATACAGCATTAAAGAATAATTATACCACCATAATTATTGCAGACCATGGCAACAGTGATGTAATGATAAATCCTGATGGCAGCCCTAATACGGCACACACTACCAATCCTGTACCTATTATTGTAGTGGACCCGGAAATAAAAGAAGTAAAATCAGGTATTTTGGCTGATATTGCTCCTACTATTTTAAAATTGATGGGTATAACACAACCAGAAGTAATGGACAGGCATTCACTTGTTTAGTATGATAAAAAGTAAATTTTTTATAATAATTTGTTGTTTTGTAAGCTTTTACGGTTACTCGCAAGATAAAATAACCATAAATAATGCTCCGCCTTTGGAAGGGATTATCCAAAAGGAAGATTTATTAGAGCCAACTTATGTTTATTGGTACGAGAAAAATAATAAAGACTATAAACCGGAAGCGGCCGTTGTAAAACAGCTTCAAAAAAAGTTTAAAAATATTAGCATAAAGGCTTTTATGGGGGCTTGGTGTCAGGATAGCAGATTGTTAGTGCCTAAATTTTACAAACTTTTGGAACTATCAGATTTTGATGAAGATAATCTTGAAATGATAGCTGTAAACAGAGCTAAAAAAACTAAGGATAATCTTCAAAAAGGCTATAAAGTTACAAGAGTACCTACCTTCATATTTTATAAAGACGGAAAAGAAATTGGCCGTTTTGTGGAATATCCAATAGAAAACCTAGAAGAAGATTTGCTGAAAATTGTTTCGGAAAAACCTTATAAACACCCTTATTCCAAACAATAAAAGCTTTTAATTCAAGTTATTTATTTTGTGTACATTTGCCTCAATTTCTAAGCAAGAATGATTCCAAAGGATCCTTTAATAATAGCCATTGATTTTGATGGTACCATTGTAGAAGATGCCTATCCAAAAATAGGGAGTCCAAAAATTTTTGCATTTGAAACCATGAAAGCCCTGCAAAAAGACGGACATCGGCTAATACTATGGACTTACCGGTATGGAGATAGACTCCGTGAGGCCGTGGATTTTTGCGAAAATAACGGAATTAAATTCTATGCCGTTAATAAGAATTACCCTGAGGAAAAATTTGATGGAAAAGTAAGCAGAAAAATTAATGCCGATTTGTTTATTGACGATAGAAATATTGGTGGCCTGATGGGTTGGGGTGAAATCTATAAAATGATTAAAAATGAACCCATAAACACAAAGCCATCAAAGAAAAAGAAAAAATGGTTTTGGTGTTTTTAAAACAAAGAGTTTAATTAAAATAAAGGGGTTCCGTGTATAAACTGAACCCCTTATTTTTTACATGCTACTGTAATCTTTTTCCAGTTGTTCCCTGTAATCCGGGTGAGCTATATCTATAAGTAATTTGGCACGTTGTTTAAGCGTTTTGCCATATAAGTTGGCTACCCCGTATTCTGTAACTATGTAATGAACATGAGCTCTGGTAGTTACCACACCGGCACCTTGTTTTAATACCGGTACTATTCTGTTTATTCCTTTATTAGTAGTAGAAGGCATGGCAATTATGGCTTTTCCGCCTTCACTCAATGAAGCTCCGCGTATAAAATCCATTTGTCCGCCTACACCCGAGAACATTCTAAAACCAATAGAATCTGCACAAACTTGCCCTGTAAGATCAACCTCAATAGCAGAATTTATCGCTACCATTTTCGGATGTTTTCGGATGTTAGAAACATCATTAACATAATCTGCCTCACGCATTTCAACAAAAGGATTGTCATGCACATAATCGTATAATCTTCGGGTGCCTATTAGAAAAGTAGCCATAGCCCGGCCTTGATCCAGACCTTTACAGTTTGAATTAATAACATCTTTTAGTATAAGGTCTATCACCCCGTCACTAAACATTTCGGTGTGTAGCCCCAGGTTTTTATGATTGGTTAAGCGTCTTAAAACAGCATTAGGAATATTACCTATACCCATCTGTAGTGTGCTGCCGTCCTCGATGAGGTCAGCCACGTAATTTCCTATTTTGGTTTCAACTTCTGAAGGTTCTAAATTGGGCATTTCGGGCAAATCTAAATCGGCTTCTACAAACGAATCTATTTCCGAAACATGAATAAGGCCGGCACCGTGTGTCCTTGGCATTTTTGGGTTAACTTGGGCAATAACATGTTTAGCATTCTCAATTGCAGCCAAGGTGGCCTCTATAGAAACCCCCAGTGAGCAATAACCGTGAAGATCAGGTGGCGAAACATGTATAAGAGCTACGTCCACAGGTAAGATATTTCTTTTGAACAACAACGGTAATTCACTTAAAAAAACAGGTGTATAAGATCCATTTCCGGCTGTTAATGTATGTCTTGCGTTTCTACCGATAAAGAAAGAATTAACGTGAAAGCTATCCCTTAAATCAGGATTTGCATAAGGAATTTCACCTTCTACGTGCAAGTGGCATACTTCCACATTTCTCAATTCTTCTGCCCTGTCGCTCATGGCATTAATCAATGCCTGTGGTGATGCCGCTGCCGCCTGAATATAAACGCGGTCATTGCTTTTTATAACTTTTACCGCCTCTGCTGCGGATACTGATTTCTTCATAAAGATAAATTTTACTTAAAGGTAAAGATAATGAAATTTCTAAATCCTGTCAAAAGTCATGTTTTGAAAATATTGCTGAATAAAATTTTAACAAACCTAAGAACCTATTTTATCAGAGTGTTGCATTTGCTTGTTGAATTTATTATTAACCTGAATTCGATTAATCTTGTTTTCACAGAACGTATAGAATACTTTAGATTTGTACTTAAAAGCATGAAGAAATATCAAGATATTTCAAAGGTTTTTTAAAGAAAGCTGTGGTCACAATATTAATCGAATTCAGGTTATTACACCCGTAAATTGTACCGATTTAGAATTCTCCTTTATATCTCTTATCTTTGCAATAGCTTAAAAATTTTTTGAATGATTAAAATTAAGACCAAAGATCAGATTGAACTAATAAGAGGAAGTGCCTTAATAGTTTCAAAAACTTTGGGTATGCTTGCAAAAGAAGTAAAGCCCGGAGTAACAACTCTTTATTTAGATAAATTGGCAGAAGAATTTATAAGAGACCACGGAGCAGAACCCGGATTTTTGGGTTTATATGGTTTTCCCAATACCCTCTGTATGAGTCCCAATGCTCAAGTAGTTCACGGGTTCCCTACTGATAAACCTTTAGAGAATGGCGATATTATTTCTATAGATTGTGGAGCAAAAAAGAATGGTTTCTATGGAGATCATGCCTATACTTTTGAGGTGGGGGAAGTAGCTGAAGATATACAGCAATTGTTAAAAGTAACCAAAGAAAGTTTGTATAAAGGTATAGCTCAATTTAGATCGGGAAATAGAGTAGGCGACGTAGGTTATGCCGTTCAGCATTATTGTGAACAATACGGTTATGGAGTGGTAAGAGAGTTGGTAGGCCATGGTTTAGGCAGAAAAATGCACGAAGACCCTGAAATGCCCAATTACGGCAGAAGAGGCAGGGGTAAAAAATTTAGAGAAGGCATGGTAGTGGCCATAGAGCCAATGATTAATATGGGTACTCACAGAGTAAAACAACTCAAAGACGGTTGGACTATCCTTACCTTAGACGGAAAGCCATCAGCACATTTTGAACATAATGTAGCCATAGTTGACGGCAAGCCGGAACTGCTTTCTACTTTTAAATATATCTATGAGGCTTTGGGCATTACCAGTGATGAAGAAGAGCCCTTTAAGCAGAATCAAATGGCTGTTTAAATGGATATGGTGGTGAATACAACATTGGTTAGAGAGAAAAGAAATATTATCCGATATTGCCATAGAAATGACACCTACAAATAGGCTGAACACTGCTAATGTACGGATTAAAAAAGATGATGTTTTGCTGCAACACATTCATTTTCATAGACAAATAACGCATTCAGTAGAGGATGAATTGGCTCTCGCAAAAGATGGAGTTGCATGTTTTTTTAAAAATGGAATGAGTATGGTAATTCCATCTAATGTAAAGCACAATGCCGGAACCATTAATTTTTGCAAAGTAACAGACACTTTCTGTACGGTTAGGAAAAATTACAAGTAATTTCTATGGAGAAAAGTTTAATTTATTACTTCCTTCTGATTTTTGGAATTATCTTAATTTCCGTAGGATCCATTTTTAAGTTGTTAAAATATTCTATAGGCCCCTTTAGAGGTGTCCATTTTGTGTTATTAGGCTTATTATTTGCTTTTATCGGTATTTTTTTAAACAAGTATTTTACCAAAGAATGAAGGTTTTCAGGTATCTGCTCAATACAATACCCCGTCCGTTTTTAATAAAAATAAGTTATTGGGTACGCCCGTTAATTGCCCTTTATTACCGGGGAAATAAATATACCGATCCTATTAATGGAAAAAGCTATCGAAAATTTTTGCCATACGGCTATGGTACACAAAGGTCAAATGTACTTTCTCCGGGTACGTTATCCTTAGAAAGGCACAGGTTACTCTGGTTATATCTACAAAATAAAACCGATTTCTTTGATTCTAAAAAGCCAAAAAAAGTCTTACAGATGGCTCCGGAACAATGTTTCCTGAAAAGATTTAGAAAACTTAAACACATAGAACTTATCACAGCCGATTTATACTCGCCCATAGTAGATGTAAAGGCAGATATTTGTAATCTGCCATTTGAGGACAATAGCTTTGAAATTATCTTCTGCAATCATGTTTTAGAACATATTCCTAATGATAAGATGGCTATGAAAGAACTCTACCGTGTTTTAAAACCTGGTGGTATGGGTATTTTTCAAATTCCAATGGATTATAACAGAAAAATTACTTATGAAGATGAGGCCATTACCTCACCCGAAGCCAGAGCAAAACACTTTGGACAATACGATCATGTAAGGGTATATGGTTTAGACTATTTTCAGCGTTTGGAAAGCGTAGGGTTTAAGGTAGAAAAAGTAAATTATTCTAAAGAGCTAACGGTTGAAAAAATAGACCATTTTCGGTTAATGAAAGATGAAATTCTACCGGTTTGCTATAAATGAGCCATTATTTTTTATATTTTAGGGCTACCCAATTATTTTTTTCTAAATAATCTTTTAAGACTAAGTTATTCTCATCCGCCTCTTTTTCTATAAGTGGCATATCTTCCGTAAAAAAACCACTTAAAAGAACGGTGCCACCTTTATTGAGATAATTTGCATATATGACCAAGTCTTTAATTAGAACATTCCTGTTTATATTGGCCATAATTATGTCATATTTGGAATGGCCCAAAAACAAAGCATCACCTTTATAAACATCTATATCGTTGATGTTATTGAGTGAAATATTGTCAAAAATATTATTTACGCTCCATATGTCTATGTCAATGGCATCTACCCGGCCTGCTCCTCTCATTTTAGCAAAAATAGACAGAATACCCGTTCCGGCACCCATATCCAACACCCTTTTATCCTCAAAGTCAACTTGGAGCATAAGTTCTAACATTAGGGCTGTGGTTTCATGGTGGCCGGTTCCAAAACTCATTTTTGGACTTATTACAATATCATAGGGCAAATCTTGTTTGTTGTGAAAAGGTGCCCTTACCCCAATTTTATTTGCAATAGTTATTGGCATAAAATTTTTCTCCCATTCACTATTCCAGTTTATCTCGGGAACGGGAGCTCTGTCATAATGAAAATGATAATCCGGCATGGTAAGAACAGTTATCTCATTCATACGGAATTTTTCATCATTTTTTTCAGTTATATATGCTATAAGCCCGTCTTCTGTTTCTTCAAAACTGTCAAAACCGGCATTAGATAACTGGGCAATGAGTATTTCCGATGCCGGTTCTCTCGGTTCAATAGTAAAAATATAACTTATGTATTTTTTATTCATAATCCAATTCTAATTGTTTTTATAAGAATATCATTACATTTATATAGTGTTATAAAGATTTATGTTTTTTAATGGGACATAAATCTCCTGTCTAAAAGATATTAAAAAATAAAGAAAATAGCTTAACTGAGTAATAAAAAACCACTTAAGGCCACTTTTTCAGGAGGTTAAGTTCTTTTCATCGCTATCCGGGAGGCCAATATTTCATAGTATTTTCTTATATCTTTTTAGTAAGCCAAATTTATCTAAGACACTATTAACCTGAGTTCGGTTAATCTTGTTTTCACAGAACATATAGAATACTTTAGATTTGTACTTAAAAGCATGAAGAAATATCAAGATATTTCAAAGGTTTTTAAGTGCAAAGATGAGGTGTTATATACGTTTCTTTGTTAAGACTTTCTTCTTTTTGCCATAAATTTCCCGAAATCTCCTTGTAATATCTCGATATTACTCGAAAATTTCATAAAATTTCTAATCAAAAATAATTGATAGTTTTTACTAGAGTTGAATATGTTATATAGAATCAATTAACGCCACAAAATCGTTGGCATTAAGAGATGCTCCACCTATCAAACCACCGTCTACGTCTTTTTTAGAAAAAATTTCTTTGGCATTGCTTGGTTTTACACTTCCTCCATAAAGGATAGAAACATTCTCAGCCACGTTAGAGTTATATTTTTCTGTGATGAGATTTCTAATAAAAGCATGTATTTCCTGTGCTTGTTCAGGCGTTGCGGTTTCTCCGGTGCCAATAGCCCATACTGGTTCATAGGCTAAGATTATATTTTTCCAGGCATTGTCATCCAAATGAAATAAAGCATTTTTTAATTGGGATTCCACTACTTTAAAATGATTGTTTTGCTTTCTTTCTTCTAATTTTTCGCCAAAACAAAAGATAATTTCTAAGTCGTTTTTTAATGCCTGATTAACTTTTTTAGCCAGTAAATCATCGGTTTCATTAAAATATTCTCTTCTTTCTGAATGCCCAAGAATAACGGTTTTTACGCCTAAACTTTTGAGCATATCTGCAGAAATTTCTCCGGTAAAAGCTCCACTATCCGCTTGGTGCATGTTTTGTGCAGCCACTTCTATGGCAGATTTTTTTGACTTTTTTAAAGCAGCTTTTAAATTGACAAAAGTAGGTGCAATAATAACTCTGGTATTGGCTAATTCTTTGTTTTTTATGGCTTTTTTAATTCCTTTAACCAATAACTTAGTTTCCTCTAAGTTTTTGTTCATTTTCCAGTTTCCGGCTACAATATTTTTTCTCATTTTTACAAAAATTTTTAATGATTGAAAGATATTACAAATATAGTTGAAATTTAAACGATTTG
>PDQE01000068.1 GCA_002747735.1 Flavobacteriales bacterium
AAAAACACGTGATTTTTTACCGCCGGTTACCATCCAAACTCGGTCTTTATAAATGGCAATATTACTGTTACTGGCGGCAAAAGCGGCTTCGCCTTCCACGGTTTCTGGCAATTTAACACAGGGTATTTTTTTCCAAGTATTGCCGCCATCTTCTGTAAGAATAACAGATAAACAATTATCGGTGGGGTCGCCCATGGCTATCCCGTGTTTTTCGTCAAAAAATGCCATGGCATCATAAAAAACTTTTTCATGTTTTTCTTTATAAACCAATTCCAGTTCACCATCATTTAATTTGTACAGTAACGCCGGATTGCCTACACTGAGTATAAAAATATTGGTGCCATTAGAAGCAATTGCCCTAAAATGAGGCGTTATGGTATCGTAAAAAATTCGTTTGTCTTTTACGTTTTTCATATTGGGCAAAACCATACCCATATATCCGTCTGAAGTGGCATAAAACAAGGTAGAATCTTTTAATGGATAGATGGCTCTTATACTTGAATTAGGTACCGCTATTTCTTCAAACGAGAGTTGGATTGCTCTTTGCTCCGGCTTTTTTTTGCATTGAATTATCAGGATAAAAGTAACCAACAGAAATATGAATTTTATTTTTACTTGTTTCATCTAAAAAATATGAGCTTTATAATACATTTTTTAAAAGAGTAAATTTACAAGTTTTGAAAGATTGGATGTAACAGACAAAATTTTTTTCTTAAAAAAGTCAACGAAGAGTTCAATATATTCTTTCCCGTTTTTATATACAACAGTTATTATTTAGCATTTACTATCACCTTTACTTTGAAAATTCTGGAGACTTTACCCAAAGTTAAAGACAAACTCTGATTTTAAAATAATAATTAATAAAATTTAAAAGCCATGGAAAAAATAAAAAATTTAACAAAATATTGCATTTTTAAACTTTTTTAGTTTAAATTTGTTTTGATAATTTACCATTAATGATAAACTTTAACACACATCGTATTTTACTAAATTGCTATCAAGCGAGGTAAAATTGTTGTGTTTTTTAACAAAATTTAAAACCCGTTTGATAGCCTCAAACGGGTTTTTTGTTTATAAACAGTTAATACATATTCTATGTCAAAAATAAAACTGGCGGTACAGAAATCGGGGCGGTTAAATGAAAACTCTTTGACCTTGTTAAAAAAATGTGGAATTTCTATAAATAATGGCAAAGACCAATTACGTGCATTGGCAGAGCAATTTCCCATGGAGGTTTTATATTTACGCAACGGAGACATTCCGCAATATTTAAAAGACGGCGTGGTGGACGTGGCCATAATTGGCGAAAATACCTTGTTGGAAAAAGGATTTAACATTAAAGTAGTGGAACGTCTGGGTTTTAGTAAATGCAGGGTTTCTGTAGCTGTACCCAAAAACTACAAATACCAAAACAGCAAAGACCTAAACGGAAAAAAAGTTGCAACCAGCTATCCCAATACTGTAAAACAATTTCTTAAAAAAGAAAATATCTCCGCTGATTTACATATTATCAACGGTTCAGTAGAAATAGCACCAAATATTGGTCTGGCGGATGCCATTGTGGACATTGTTTCAAGTGGCAGTACATTGTTTAAAAACAATTTAAAAGAAGTTCAAACTATACTGAAAAGTGAAGCGGTACTTGCGGTTTCGCCAAAGATTTCGCAAGCAGCTCAAGTTATCCTACAACAATTGTTATTTAGAATAAAGGCAGTGTTAAAAGCCGGCAATAACCGCTATGTGTTGTTAAATGCTCCTAATGACAAAATTGAAAAAATTATAAAAATTTTACCCGGAATGAAAAGCCCTACGGTATTGCCACTGGCACAGGAGGGCTGGAGTTCCGTACATTCTGTTATTAACCAAGATGAGTTCTGGGAAGTTATTGAAGAATTAAAAAGTCATGGAGCTGAAGGAATTTTGGTTTGCCCCATTGAGAAAATGGTTTTGTAAACGTTTTTTAAAAGCAAAGAATAATTACATGGATAAACAATACGAAATAAAATTTATTGCCCGTAAGGATATTCTTACCATTATTCCTTATTTAAAAATGCTAGACAGTCATATAGACAAAGTAACTTTAAAAGAAAGGTTAAACGAGATGCTCAATTACGGTTATCAGTGTGTGGGCTTGTATTTCCAAGGCATGCTCATAGGCGTTTCCAGAGTTTGGACATTGTATAAATACTACATTGGTAAGCACCTTGAAGTAGATAATGTTATTATTCATCCGGATTATAGAAGTAGGGGATTGGGCAAAAAATTAATGGACTGGATTATGGACTACGGAAAATCCATAGGTTGTGTAGCTACAGAACTAAACAGCTATATTACCAATGACCGCGGTAATCAATTTTGGGAAGAATACGGTTGTGAAAAACTGGGTTATCACTTTAGAAAAACCTATTAGTAATGAGAATAATAGAAAACCCTGATAGAAAATTGCAGAAAGAGTTAATTGCACGCCCTATAATAGCTACAACCCATGTAAATAAAATAGTTAAAGAAGTGTTTGATGCCGTAAAAAAGGATGGCGATATAGCGGTAAAACGTTATACAGAACAGTTTGATAAAGTAAACATAGACAGATTTACGCTAACTGATGCAGACCGGGCTAATGCCAGTACATTGGTTTCCCAAGAACTAAAACAAGCCATTAAAGCCGCTAAGGCCAATATTGAAAAATTTCACCAAGCTCAAAAAACAGGTAGTATTAAGGTGGAAACTTCTACGGGTATTACCTGTTGGCAAGTGCCTAAACCAATAGAAAAAATAGGAATTTATATTCCCGGAGGTTCTGCACCGCTGTTTTCAACAGTGTTAATGTTAGCTATTCCCGCCGTTATAGCCGGTTGTAAGGAGGTTATTTTATGTTCACCACCCAATAAATCCGGAGAAATCCATCCGGCTATTGTTTACGTAGCAAAATTATGTGGAGTAACTAAAATTTTTAAAGTAGGAGGTATTCAAGCTATTGCCGCTATGGCTTTTGGCACAGAACTTATCCCTAAAGTATATAAAATCTTTGGCCCGGGCAACCAATATGTTACCGCAGCCAAGCAATATGCTACGCAATTTAATGTGGCCATAGATATGCCTGCCGGTCCATCGGAACTTTTGGTAATTGCCGATAATACTGCCCGGGCAGATTTTGTTGCGGCAGACCTGTTGAGCCAAGCGGAACACGGTGCGGACAGCCAAGTAGTTTTGTTAACAACAAACAGGGTGTTTTTAAATAAAGTACAAGAATCTTTAAAGAAACAATTAAGCCGGTTAACGAGAAAAGAAATAGCAGAAAAAGCATTGGAAAATGCCCTGTTTATTGTAGTAAAAGACCATCAAACAGCTTGTGAAATAACCAACGAATATGCTCCCGAGCATTTAATCATTTGTACAGGGCAAAACCAATTTTATATTGAAAACATCATTAATGCCGGTTCGGTATTTTTGGGAAATTATACACCAGAAAGTGCCGGTGATTATGCCTCGGGTACTAATCATACCTTGCCTACCAATGGGTATGCAAAACAGTATAGCGGCGTTAATTTAGATAGTTTTGTAAAGAAAATTACCTATCAAAAAATAAGCAAAGAAGGGTTAAAAACAATTGGGAAAACCATAGAAACCATGGCACTAACCGAAGGCTTAGATGCTCATAAAAATGCCGTTAGTATTCGTTTAAAGCAACTGGAAAATGAGTGATTTTAAGATGGAAAATATTATCCGGAAAAACGTTGAAAACCTGCAACCTTATTCTTCCGCCAGAGATGAGTTTACGGATTTTAGTAAGGAAATGATTTTTATTGATGCCAATGAAAATCCTTATAATACCGGCCTTAACCGCTATCCGGACCCTCATCAGTCAGATTTAAAAAAGAGAATTAGCATATTAAACGATGTTCCGGTTTGTAAAATACTTTTGGGCAATGGCAGTGATGAGGTATTGGACTTATTATTCAGAGCTTTTTGTGAACCCGGAAAAGATAATATTATTACTCTACCGCCAACTTATGGTATGTACGGCGTTTTGGCAAATATTAACAATGCTGAAAATCGAAAGGTGTTGTTAACTCCTGATTTTCAGATTAATGAAAGTAAAATTTTAGAAAATACAGATAACCACACAAAAATTATCTTTATCTGTTCGCCCAATAATCCTACCGGAAACACGATAAACCCTGAGAGCATAATACATTTACTACATAAATTTAAGGGTTTGGTAGTTATAGACGAAGCGTATATACATTTTACAGAACAAAAAAGCTGGATATCGGCCTTGGAAAAATATCCTAATCTTGTGGTTGTTCAAACGCTGTCTAAAGGTTTTGGAATGGCAGGGATACGGCTTGGTATTTGCTTTGCATCAGAAAAAATTATTACGGTATTAAAAAAAATAAAACCACCGTATAACGTAAATACGCTCACTCAAAAAAAGGCATTGGAGAAGCTGAATAATATCAAAAAGATAAAAGATTTGATTAATTCAATTATAAGAGAAAGAAATTTTTTACTTAAAGTATTAGTGGAAGTAAATTTTATTCAAAAAGTTTATCCTACCGAAGCTAATTTTATCCTTGTTAAAGTGGACAATGCAGATAAAAGGTATAGAGAAATTTTAGCAGCCGGAATAGTGGTAAGGAATAGAAGTACGCAACCGCTTTGCGAGAATTGTTTGCGTTTAACCGTTGGCACAGAAGAAGAAAACGAACAACTGATAAAAGTTTTAAAAACATTGTAATATGGCAAAAAAAGTACTTTTTATAGACCGCGATGGTACCATTATTAGAGAACCGGCAGACGAACAAATAGACAGTTTTAACAAATTGGAATTTTATCCAAAAGCCTTGCAATTTCTACCTAAAATTGCCGGGGAATTGAACTTTGAACTGGTTATGATTACCAATCAGGATGGGTTGGGTACAGATAGTTTTCCGGAAAAAACTTTTTGGCCGGTACACAATTTTGTAGTACAGACGTTTAAAAATGAAGGTGTACATTTTTCAGAAATTTTTATTGATAAAACTTTTGCAAAAGACAATGCACCCACCAGAAAGCCCAATACAGGCTTGTTACAACAGTTCTTTAACAGTGATTATGATTTGGAAAATTCTTATGTAATAGGAGACCGGTTAACAGACATAGAACTGGCTAAAAACTTAAATGCAAAAGGGATTTTTATAAACAATCATACCAATTTAGGTGTTGATGAATTGACGGTAGAAAAGGAAAAATTGGCTCCTTTTATCAGTTTGGAAACTGATGATTGGCAACAAATCTATGAGCATTTAAAATTAGCTGATAGAATTGCCGTTGTGGAACGTAAAACCAATGAGACGGATATTTTTATTACTTTAAATACAGATGGTACGGGAAAGTGTAAAATAGATACCGGTATTGCTTTCTTTGACCACATGCTGGAGCAGTTAGCCCGGCATGGACAAATGGATGTGGAAATTATGGTAAAAGGCGATTTGGAAGTAGATGAACACCACACCATAGAGGATACAGCTATTGCTCTGGGTGAGGCTTTTTACAAAGCATTAGGCAACAAATTGGGGATAGAACGTTATGGATTTTGCCTGCCAATGGATGACTGTCTCGCTCAGGTTGCCATTGATTTTGGGGGGAGAAGCTGGCTTGTCTGGGAAGCCGACTTTAAACGGGAAATGATAGGAAAAATGCCTGCCGAAATGTTTATGCACTTCTTTAAATCTTTTGCTGATGGAGCCAAAGCCAATCTTAACATAAAAGCTGAAGGTACAAACGAACATCACAAAATAGAAGCCATATTTAAAGCCTTTGCAAAAGCTATTAAAGCAGCGGTAAAAAGAGATGTAGAGAAAATGATTTTACCTTCAACAAAAGGGGTTTTATAAACTATTAACCTGAATTCAGGTTATTAGATGATAGTATAGTGTTTGAAGTTGCGAAATCCCAATTTTAAAATTTAGATTATATGTTATTACCTACTTAACTCATTAACCAAATGAAACTATCCATAATAGACTACGGTGCAGGGAATATTCAAAGTATTCTTTTTGCTTTACAGCGATTGGGTTATGAAGCTGTACTAACAGATAATGCGGATGAAATTAGCTCTTCGGATAAGGTTATTTTTCCGGGTGTGGGGGAGGCGAGTAGTGCAATGAAAAAATTAAAAAATACCCGTTTAGACAAGCTCATTCCACAATTAAAACAGCCCGTTTTGGGAATATGTCTGGGTATGCAATTGATGTGTCAACACAGTGAAGAAGGCAATACTAATGGATTGGGAATTTTTGATTTAGATGTAAAAAAATTTAATTCAACCAAAGTAAAAACACCTCAAATTGGTTGGAATACCATCTATAATCTAAAAGGCAGTTTATTTAAAAATATTCCCGAAAACAGTTATATGTATTTGGTGCACAGCTATTTTGTGCCTTTTTGTAAGAATACTATTGCCGTTACGGACTATGAATTGGAGTACAGCTCGGCATTACAAAAAGACAATTTCTATGGCGTACAATTTCATCCTGAAAAAAGTAGTACAGTAGGAGAACAATTGTTAGCCAACTTTTTAAAATTGTAAAATTTTGTCGTACACCCGGCTATATCTATATAGGCGTGGGAAATAAAGGAATATTTAAAATTGTTCCCAATTAAGCCGAGAATTCCTTATTTTTGTATAGCAATAGCCAAAAAAAATCAGTATATGTTATTACTGGGTATAACAGGGGGTACCGGAAGCGGAAAAACAACAGTTGTAAACCAAATCATTAATGAATTAACCAACCATGAAGTAACGGTAATATCGCAAGATTCCTATTACAAAACTACAGACGGTCTTAGCATAGAGGAACGCAATAAAATTAACTTTGATCATCCCAGAGCGATTGATTTTGATTTATTAACTGAACATTTAACTGCATTAAAAAACGGCCAATCCATAGAGCAACCGGTTTATTCTTTTGCTATCCATAATCGTACAGGTGATGTTATAATTACGCATCCGGCCAAGGTAATCATTGTGGAAGGGATTCTTATTTTTAGCCATGCGGAATTGCGTAATATGTTAGATATAAAAGTGTATGTTCATGCGGATTCTGATGAACGGTTAATAAGAAGGCTTAAAAGAGATATTCAGGAACGAAACAGAGACATGGAAGAAGTGCTGAACCGTTACCAAACTACCCTAAAGCCTATGCACGAGCAGTTTATAGAGCCCATGAAAGAATATGCAGATATCATCATTCCTAATAATAAGTATAATACAGTAGCCATAGAAATTGTAAAAACCATTATTAATGAGAAGCTCTAAATAGAAATAATGACTTTTAAAGAATTTAAAAATACTAAAATCATACGTTTTTTTAACAATAGGTATATTATTATTTTCCTGTTGTTTTTAGTTTGGATGTTATTTTTTGATGAAAATTCTTATCTTACACACCGTGGTCTAAATAAAGAAATTGATAAATTAGAAAAGACCAATCAGTTCTATCAAAGTGAAATTGAAAAAGACCAGGAGTTATTAAAAAATCTGGAAAATGAAGATTCACTGATTAAATATGCACGGGAACAATATAAGATGAAACGCAAAGATGAAGATATTTACATTATAGAATACGATACCTTAAAAGAATAAGCTATGGCCAATTTATTTAAAGAATTTGATGCCGTATCGGCTAAAGCGTGGAAACAAAAAATTCAGGCCGATTTAAGAGGAGCTGACTATAACCAGACGCTGGTCTGGGAATCATTAGAAGGGATAAAAATAGCTCCGTTTTACCACCTTGATAATTTAAAACAACTGCCCGTAAAACTTGAACCAAGACCTTATGCCATTTGTGAGCATATTCGTATTTCTGACGAAAAAAAAGCACGGGACGAAGCTCAAAAAGCATTAGTTGATGGAGCCAATGCCTTATTGTTTTCTGCTGATAAACCGTTTAACGCATCAGCATTACTCCTTGATTTGCCAAAAGAAAAAAATGGTAAAAAAATTGAACTTCAGTTTAACCTCTCATTCCTCAATAAAGATTTTTTTAAAAGCCTTATCAAGCAATTAATGGGTTATAACTATTCTTTAAACATTGATGTTATTGGTCGTTTGGCAGCCACCGGAAATTGGTTTGAGAATCAGGAAAAAGATTATAAAATAGTTGAAGACATCTTAAAAAAAGCTGATAAAAATGCCAATACACTGGGGGTAAATGTCGCATTGTATCAGAACGCAGGAGCTAATGCAGTGCAGCAAGTAGCCTATGCATTAGGACATGGCAATATGTATTTGGATTATTTTAATATCAATGCCATACAATTTCAATTTGCCGCAGGCAGCAATTACTTTTTTGAAATTGCTAAACTGAGAGCTTTTAGGTATCTATGGAGTTTGCTGTTGAAGGAATATGGTTTTAAACCAAAAACCCGGCTCTTTGTAAGTCCCGGCACAAGAAATAAAACGGCCTTAGACCCTTATGTAAATATGCTTAGGACTACTTCAGAATGTATGAGTGCTGTTTTAGGTGGAGCAGATATTATTGCCAACAGGCCCTATGACGCATTTTTGAATAAAGCACATGATTTTGGCCAAAGAATTGCAAATAACCAGCTTTTGATTTTAATAGAAGAAAGCGGGTTTAATCCGGGAAATAATTTTGCTGATGGTTCATATTATCTTGAAACCCTAACCACACAGATTGCTGAAAAAGCTTTGGAATTGTTTAATCATATTGAAGATAATGGCGGATTTTTAAAGCAGTTGCTTTCCGGTACCATTCAAAGAAAAATTAATGAAAGTGCCGCAAAAGAACAACAGTTGTTTGACGATGAAAAATTAGTTTTGGTAGGTACCAATAAATATACGAAAGGAGCCGAAATTCCGGATGATTTTACATCAGCCTCTGCACAAAATGATAAAGAAAACAGAAAGACAATAATTGAACCTGTTATCCCGAAAAGGTTATCAGAAAAAGTAGAACGTGAATTATTCCTTAAAATGAAGCAATAGGGCTTTCAGTGTTGTTTTTATGTGAATTTATAGTCCTAGAAATGTTTAAAACCATTAGTTTTAATGCAATTACTCTACCAAACGTAGATGTTGATTCTATTATAAGGAAAACAAAACCATAAGTAAAATGAGTAGAAAAAATCTTTCCCATTTAAATTTAAAAGATAGTCTGGTAACCCATCGCAAACAAGCATTTTCTCATGAGAATTTTGTAGCGGGTATTCCGCCATATTTGCGTGGGCCGTATTCTACCATGTATGTCCGCAGGCCTTGGACCATAAGGCAATATGCGGGATTTTCTACTGCAGAAGAATCCAACGCTTTTTACAGACGAAATTTAGCTGCCGGCCAAAAAGGGCTTTCCGTTGCTTTTGATTTGGCTACTCACCGCGGCTATGATTCAGACCACGAACGCGTACAGGGAGATGTAGGTAAGGCCGGAGTAGCCATTGACTCCGTGGAAGATATGAAAATTCTCTTTGATCAAATTCCGTTGGATAAAATGTCGGTTTCTATGACTATGAACGGGGCTGTTTTGCCTGTAATGGCTTTTTATATTGTGGCTGCACAGGAACAAGGGGTTGCCATTAAGGATCTGGCAGGCACCATCCAAAACGATATACTCAAAGAGTTTATGGTGCGTAATACCTATATCTATCCGCCCACAGAGAGTATGAAAATAGTAGCTGATATTTTTAAATATACCAGTAAAAATATGCCCAAGTTTAATTCTATTTCCATTTCCGGATACCATATGCAAGAAGCCGGGGCCACACCGGAAATTGAATTGGCATATACCTTAGCCGATGGTTTGGAATATATAAAAACCGGATTACAAGCTGGGATGAAAATAGATCAATTTGCCCCGAGGCTATCATTTTTCTGGGCTATAGGAATGGAACATTTTAGAGAAATTGCCAAAATGCGGGCAGCCAGAATGCTCTGGGCAAAACTGGTAAAAACTTTTAACCCTGAAAATTTGAAGTCTATGGCTCTAAGGACGCATTGCCAGACCAGTGGATGGAGTTTAACGGCTCAGGATCCTTATAACAATGTTGCGAGAACTGCAATAGAAGCTATGGCGGCCGCTTTTGGTGGTACACAAAGTTTGCATACCAATGCCCTTGATGAAGCTATTGCCTTGCCCACAGATTTTTCGGCAAGGATTGCCAGAAATACACAAATTTACCTGCAAGAAGAAACCCATATTACCAAAACGGTTGACCCTTGGGCAGGTTCTTACTATGTGGAACAATTAACTCAGGAAATTGCCGGAAAAGCCTGGGAACTAATAGAAGAAGTGGAAAATATTGGAGGAATGACCAAAGCTATTGAAGAAGGTATTCCAAAAATGCGAATTGAAGAAGCCTCCGCCAAAAAACAGGCTAGAATAGACAGTGGAAAAGATATTATAGTGGGTGTAAATGCCTACAGGCAAAAAGAGGAATCCTTTTTAAAAATTTTGGAAGTTGATAATGAGCAGGTAAAAAGGTCTCAGATAAAAAGGTTAGATTCGTTAAAAAAGAACAGAGATGATAAAAATGTAACCGCTGCTTTAAATGCCCTGACCAATGCGGCAAAAACCAATGAAGGAAACCTGTTGGCATTGGCCGTGGAAGCAGCTAAACACAGAGCTACCTTAGGGGAGATTTCTATGGCTTTGGAAAAAGTCTATGGTAGGTATAAGGCTCATCAAAATACGATAAGTGGCGTATATAGCAAAGAAATGGATTCAGACAATAGTTTTAATAAAGCCGTGGAAATGGCAGATAAATTTTCCGAACAAGCAGGTAGAAGGCCGCGTATTTTAATTGCAAAAATGGGACAAGACGGCCATGACCGGGGAGCCAAAGTAGTGGCCACCAGCTTTGCAGATTTAGGCTTTGATGTAGATATAGGCTCGCTCTTTCAAACTCCACATGAAGCCGCTAAACAAGCAGTAGAAAACGATGTACATGTTTTGGGGGTATCGTCATTGGCAGCAGGGCATAAGACATTGGTGCCACAGGTAATAGCCGAGCTAAAAAAATATAATAGGGAAGATATTTTAGTAATAGCCGGAGGCGTAATTCCTCCTCAGGATTATCAATTTTTATATGATGCCGGTGTGGTGGGTATCTTTGGCCCGGGTACTAAAATACCTGATGCAGCTACAGATATTTTAGGGATATTGATAGAGTCTGTGGCGTAGCATATTTGCTTTTAAAATCAATTCCGTTTGGGTTATTTTTACAAAACTGCCGTAATCCGCCTACTTTAATCAAAAAAATGAACAAATTTATTTAGGATGATATTGTTTTAAAATCTTAAATATTTCACCTTTCTGAGCTCTGGTAAAGTAGGTTTCAATTGTATAATTATCAGGATAAAATTTATAGTTCTTTTATATCAATTGTATAAAATAAAGATTATTTTTTGTATCATTACATTCCAAACCCCTAATTATATGGAAGAAAAGGACAATATTTCCAGAGAAATTTATGATCAACAAGCTATAGTTTACAATAAAGAACTCAATATATGGGAAGCACTTATTCCTGTTATTGCCCTTGTGGGTATGTTGGCATTTAATGTTTTTGTCTATGGTGATGACGCTTTGAGTGGGAGTAACCAATTTATACTTTTAATGGGGGCTGCGGTGGCCGTAGTGGTAGGTATTTTTAACAAAGTGCCTTTTAATGTAATGGTAGAAGAGGTGGCAGAAAATATAAAATCTACTGCCGGAGCCCTGTTGATTTTGTTAATGGTGGGTGCACTGGCCGGAACCTGGTTGATAAGCGGTATTATTCCGGCTATGATTTATTACGGTTTGGAAATTTTAAATCCTACTATATTTCTCGCGGCTTGTGTAATTATTTGTGCTATTATTTCTATTGCCACGGGTAGTAGTTGGACTACTTCAGCTACGGTGGGGATTGCCTTGGTTGGGATAGGTGAAGCCTTAGGAATGTCTATGGGAATGACCGCAGGTGCCGTATTGTCCGGTGCCTATTTTGGCGATAAGATGTCGCCACTTAGCGATACTACAAATCTGGCACCCGCTATGGCCGGCGGCCAATTGTTTAATCATATAAAATATATGACTATTACTACCATACCTACTATTTTAATTACACTTGTGGTTTTTATTGTAATTGGATTGTTAAGTGATACAGTGGGACAAACAGATACTTCGGGTTTGTTAACGGATATTAAAGAGATTTTTACGATAAACGGGTGGCTGTTTTTGGTTCCAATCGCGGTAATATTTTTAATTATTAGAAAGACACCTCCGTTAATTGCCTTATTTATCGGAACATTACTGGGAGCCGTTTTTGCCTTAATTTTTCAACCTCAGGTAGTGGCCCAGATTGCCGGAGTAAAAGAATTATCTTTGCAATCTGCTTATAAGGGCATTATGGATGCCATTACGGTACAAACTAATATTCCAACTGAAAATGAAACCTTGAGCGGATTGTTTTCTGCCTCAGGAAAAGGTATGTACGGAATGTTGCGTACCATTTGGTTGATAATATGTGCTATGGTTTTTGGAGGAATAATGGATGCTATTGGAGCACTTTCTAAAATTAGTGCATCTTTACTCAGCCTTGCCAAAACTACTTTTGGCCTTTTTGCCAGTACGGTAGCCAGTTGTCTGGCGTTAAATGTAACGGCTTCTGACCAGTATTTAGCTATAGTAGTTCCGGGTAAAATGTTTTCCAAAGCATACAAAAATAAAGGTTTAGCTCCTGTAAATTTAAGTAGAACTTTAGAAGATTCCGGTACGGTAACATCTGTATTGGTTCCTTGGAATACCTGTGGTGCCTACCAAAGTGGTGTTTTGGGTGTTCCCGTGGCAGAATATTTCTTTTATGCCTTTTTTAATTGGCTTAGCCCGATAATGACACTAATAGTGGCTGGATTTTCTATAAAAATTAAACAACTTACTCAAAAAGATACACCGGCAATTTTTTAAAAATGAACTCATTTTGAGTTTAGAATTTATCTTTTGATTATTTACACCATTGTTCTTTCCGGATAAAGTAGTTATCAGTAAAGAGAATGGGTTAAGATTTGATATTTTGTGTTTAAATAAAAAAGTTCCATACTAGGCCAAATCGTATTACAAAATCCCGATAGGGGTAACGCGGAGCCGTAAAATAATCATTTTTTTTGTTTAAGAAAGTATTGGCGTGTTCAAAATTCAGATATAATCTGGTACGTTGTACTTGTGCATTGATAAAGAAATCGAGAATAGGATATCCGCCAATTTTTTGTTGATTTTGCAAATAAAATTCTGCCAATACCGGATTATATGCATTGGCGTAGTATTTGGTAAAATAATTAAGTGTAATGCCGGTTTGCAGATACAGCGGGTCGCCTTTAAAGAGATAATCAGTGAAATATAGACTGTTTCTGGTAACCAATTCCGGTACCTTAAAAACGGAACTGCCCTGAGCTACTTTTTGATACATTACCGTATTTTCCAAAGAAAATTTACCTACGGTTAGGGTTTTACCTATTTTTAATTTGAGGTAGTTAATGGTTTTATCCGCTTGTAACGGCTTTGGCTGGTAATTGGTGGCATTGGTTGCATCACTAAAATAGGTGTAATTATCTATTTGCGAGATTTGAGCGGAAGCATCTAAAATTTTATCGGAATTCAGTTCAAAAAAGAGGGTTCTGTACCTCTCGTTTTTTAAGTTGTTTTTCCAGTTATAGGCTATATAATTACTTTGATTAAGCTCAAAATTTAGATTGGGACTTCTGGTGTTGGCAAGAAATGAACCTTTAAAAGTAAATAAACTGTCCTGTTTAAAAGCGGCGGTTGCTTTTAGGTAATTTCCTGTTAAATTTCCTGAAATAATAGTAGCGGCATCAGCATAGATATTAAACTTTCTGTAGTTGGTTTTCCAGGTGCCGCCTGCTGAAATTATGTTTCCGTCTATCTTATTGGGAATAAGTGTATTATTTAAAATTGCAGCACTGTTATACTTATAAAGATAATTGTAATTGGCAATGTTAAAAGAAACTTCACCCAAAACTATCGGTGATTTTAGAGCTGCGTATGCCTGGTTGTAAAATGTATAAAAACTGTTTTTATCTCGTATTGTAGATCCAAATGCATTTCCAAAAATACTATTGGCAGCAGTTTGATTATAACCGTGGTGTTTGCGTTCGTAATTCAGGGTATGGCCTATACGTAAATAGCTTTCCCGTTTTTTTAGGGTATCATAACGTTGCCATAAATTGTACCGATGCGTAAAAAAATACCGGTTACCCCTCAGCGTATTTTCTCCATCGGTAAATAGGGTTTCTAACCTTTCTCTGTCTGTAAAATTCCTATCTCTTGTGATAAAGTATTGTAAGGATAAATCTGTTAAACCGCCATTTTCATCATTCGTTAAATCCTGAGCTACCACATGACCTTTGATGCTGTATCTGTTATTCTTTGTGCTATGTAAAAAGGTAAAACGCATATTTCCCTGACTGGCAAGGGCACTTCTGTATTTACCCAGAGACCGCAGGCCTTTGTAGGCAATAGAAAAATTGGTGCGTTCGGAGGTATTTAAGGTAAGTAATGCGTCTAATACTTGGCCTTGAGTAAGCCCTGTCCGGTAAAAAAGTTCTGACGTAGGCGTGGGAACTTTAAAATAATTGATATCTTTAACAGTATAAAAGTTAAAGTGCATAGCCCTTGCTCCCATATTGGGATAAAGTGATACAGTATTAAAATCATAAGCCAGATGGTTATAGGTCTGTCCCTGATTGTGAAAAGGCAAAAGCTCAAAATTGTCTTGGCGTAAATAGTTAAATTTATAGTATTTATTAATGGTTAATGTGGTGTCAAAATAAGTAGTATCATTTTTGTAATCTATGATTTTATAGTCGGTATAGTGCGTTTTGCCGCTCAGTTGAATGTCAATCATCCCCGGATTACTGACGGTATCTTGTCTGTTGGGATTCATAGGGTCAACCATTCCCGAATTCGGATTAGGGATAATTTGTGCTTTTACAACAGAGCAAAAAAACAATAATACAATTACAACGATTCTCAACATAGAAAAACAATTGCGACAAAGGTAACAGAATTTAAGATAAATTTAGAGCTGTTTCAGATAGAGAAAGAAAATAGTTTTTTAAAATAATGTACTTTTGATAAATAAAATGCATCTTTACTTTTTGTTTTTAAC
>PDQE01000069.1 GCA_002747735.1 Flavobacteriales bacterium
ATGTGCCTTTTTATGCTATATTTCGTTGTAAAAATAAAATATAGCTACGGCTATACTTAATTTTTACGCCTTATCTATCACAAAAATTCATCATTTTATTTTTTGAGTATTTTTAAAGCAGAACTGGTATAACCATTACAATTTATTAGGTACTTCTATTTTACCATTTGGCCGGTTTCAGGCTTAATGAATTTCGGATTAATGTAAATTCTTTAATTATCTTGCCAAAATTTTAATTATTACTAATTCATTAGTGAACGCAAAGCCCAAAATCACTTTTGGCCATTCCTGCCCTTTTAGCAGGTATTGCTGAACCACTCTTATCTATTACCGATACAGCTTTTGTAGGCAATATAGCACATCATGCTACCGAGGCTTTGGCGGCTGTAGGCATTGCAGGCTCTTTTCTTTCGGCTCTTATCTGGATTCTGGCTCAGTCCAGATCGGCTATTTCTGCAATTATTGCCCGATATTACGGTGCTAAAAACTTGCAGCACATCAGCAATATGCCGGCTCAGATAATTGCCATAAATGTGGGTTTGAGCTTGGTACTGTATTTAGGAACTGTGTTTTTTATCGAGGGTATTTTTAAGTTGTACAATGCATCCGGTTTGGTACTGGAATATGCAGTTTCTTATTATAAAATAAGGGCTGTTGGATTGCCGTTTACCTTATTTGTTTTTTCGGTTTTTGGAATTTTCAGAGGCCTGCAAAATACTTTTTGGCCTATGATAATAAGCCTTACCGGTTTGTTGCTCAATGTAGCTCTGGACTATATTCTCATCTACGGCATACCACATGTAATAACACCACTCCATGTAAATGGTGCCGCTTATGCCAGTCTTATTGCCCAGATGGTAATGGCGGTTATGGCTGTATATCTACTTTATGCTAAAACCGATATTAAACTGCGGTTTTCACTGCCTTTTCATCATGAAATACGGCATATTCTCTTTTTGAGTGCCAACTTATTTATACGGGCGGTTTCCTTAAATGTGGCTATTTATTTTGCTAATTCTTACGCTACAGCGTACGGTAATAATTACATAGCTGCCCATACCATTGCTTTTCAAATTTGGTTGTTTTTCTCATTTTTTATTGATGGTTACGCTAGCGTAGGAAATATAGTCTCAGGACGGCTATTAGGCGAGCGGGATTATAAAAATTTATGGCAGTTGAGTAAGAATTTAAGCCGTTTCGGAATAGTTATCGCACTAATTTTATTAGTCGTATGTTTTGTTTTTTATTATCCCATTGGCGTATTGTTTACTAAGAACAGAGAGATATTAGAAATTTTTTATTCCATTTTTTGGATTGTTTTACTCATGCAACCGTTAAATGCCTTAGCTTTTGTTTTTGACGGCTTGTTTAAAGGTTTAGCCGAAGCAGTTATCCTAAGAAACACCCTTTTGGTAGCTACATTTTTGGGTTTTGTACCGATACTGTGGCTTTGCGATTATTTTGGACTAAAAATATATGGTATCTGGATAGCCTTTATCATCTGGATGTTTTTGCGAACTATTATTTTAGTTTTGGCTTTTAAACGAAAGTATTTGGTAAAATGAAATTTATTTCTGGGATTAATATTATTTCCTAAAAAACGGCTCAAATAAGTTCGTTGAATTTAGGGCTCCAAATGAATAATTAACCTGAATTCGGTTAATCTTTTGCTAAACTCTTATAAATCAACTTCGCAGTTTTCTCACTTGCTCCTTTACCGCCTAATTTTTTTTCCAATTCAAAGTAATCCAAGAATAATTGTTCTCTATGCTTAGGGTGTAATATTTTGTCTAATTCTTCTGCCAATCGTTTTTCATTAAAATCTGATTGAATGAGTTCTGTAACGGCTTCTTTATCCAAAACCAAATTTACCAGTGAGATATATTTTATTTTAACCAACTGCTTGCCAATGTGATAAGAGATTGCACTCCCTTTGTAACAAACTACCTCCGGTACTTTAAAAAGTGCTGTTTCCAAAGTGGCCGTACCGGAAGTAACCAATGCCGCATAAGACACAGAAAGTAAATCATAGGTTTTGTCAGAGATAAAAGCTATTTCGCTGTTTTTAATAAAAGGTTCGTAAAAAGATTTCTCCTGGCTGGGAGCACCGGCTATAACAAATTGATAATCAGGATATTTTGGTGTTATTTTTAGCATTACTGCCAGCATTTTGTTAATTTCCTGTTTTCTGCTGCCGGGTAACAGAGCTATTATGGGCTTGTCATTCAGGGCATAAGTTTTTCTAAAGTCCTCTTCGTTGATATGTGTACGATTCGCTAATGAATCCAATAGTGGATGCCCTACAAAATATACCGGAAATAGGTGTTTATTTTCATAAAAGTCTTTTTCAAAAGGAAGAATAACATACATATTATCTATGTCACGTTTTATTTTTTTAATTCGGTTTTCTTTCCACGCCCATAATTGTGGAGAAATGTAGTAATGAACCGGAATACCCTGCTCCTTGGCAAAACGGGCAATTCTGAGATTAAACCCGGGGTAATCTATCAGTATCAGAGCATCGGGCTGATAAGCAGAGATATCATCTTTGCAAAATCTAATATTTTTTAAAATGGTTCCTAAATTGGCCACTACCTCCACAAAACCCATAAACGCCAAATCTCTATAATGTTTTACCAATTCTCCGCCGGCTTTTGCCATAAGATCTCCACCCCAACATTTAAATTGGGCATTGGCATCAAGTTTTTTCAATGCTTTTATTAGATTGGATCCATGTAAGTCGCCGCTAGCCTCTCCGGCAATAATATAATACTTCAAAATTTAGACATTTTAAATAAATTGTGCAACTAAAACAAACAAGGCTACTAAAATGGTTGCCAACAAGACCCCTCTTGCCCGGTAATCTTGTCTTTTTTTTATAAAAACAAAGAATACAAAGAGATTTGGAATAGCCGCTAATCCCAATACCTGTCCCAGTAGGCTCTCGTCCTTTATCACTTTAACGGCTTGTGAGAAAGTTCCTTGCAGAACAAATTCCACATAGAGGTAAAACCCTGCTGCTGTGGCAAATAAACCCACCAAAAATCCGATAAGTATTTGTTTTTTCATCTATTTAAATTTTTTCAAGAACCTGTGGTTCAATTATTTAATTATTTTTATGGGTAATGGCCTTTGTTTGTCAAATGCCCATTATGGGCTTTCATACATTTAAATTTTAGTAATTAATTGATAATAAGAAATTATAAAATTAAGAACGTATATAACCACTACGTTCCCGCATTAAAAATTTTAAACATTACCTTTTGCAAAAAAGTGCTGAAAAATTTTTTAATGCTTGCTTTTAACTTAGTTTTTCTTCTGAATTATCTTACATCCCCAATATCTGATACTACATTAGTTAGAAAAATTCCAATTATTTAATTCGCCCAAAAACCTGTAAGCTGTCATATCAAACATCACCGGTACCACAGAGATATAACCATTTTCCAGTGCCCAAAGGTCAGTGTCTTTTCCATGGTCTAAATTTACCATTTCTCCGGTAAGCCAATAATAGTCTTCTCCCTGCGGGCTTACTCTTTTGTCAAAAACCTCTTTCCAGTTGCCCCTAGCCTGACGGCTTACTTTAACGCCTTTGATGGCTGTTTTGGCCAATTTTGGGATATTTACATTGAGTACTACGCCTTCGGGTAAACCGTTTTTTAAAACTTGTTCGGCTAAATTTTTCACATAAGGTTTTGCAGGGGTAAAATCTGCATCCCAACTATAATCCAACAGTGAAAATCCAATAGCCGGAATACTTTCTATTCCCGCTTCTACCGCAGCACTCATGGTACCACTGTAAATCACGTTTATAGAGGAATTGGCTCCGTGGTTAATACCGGACACACATAAATCGGGTTTTCTTTTTAGGATTTGATGAACCGCCATTTTTATACAATCTGCCGGCGTACCAGAACAACTGTATTCTTTCTGAGGCCCGTTATCTACTTTAGTGGGGTTACACGTAAGGGTAGTGTTTACCGTAATGGCATGCCCCATACCGCTTCTGGGATTATCAGGTGCTACCACCACTACATCTCCCAAGGTATTCATTATCTCTATTAAAATTCTAATTCCCGGTGCGGTAATCCCGTCATCATTACAAACTAAAATGAGAGGCCTTTTTTTCATAAGTTTAACTTAGTTAATTAATTGACAATAAATTAGTTAAAAAATACAGAAAATATATAACTATTACATTCTCGCATTAAAGATTTTATCAATCATATCCAAATCAATTATTTATATCGGTTGGTATTAGCCAATGTCTACCAAATACTCATTATGCTTTTTCGTAAAATTTATTTACTGTACAATGTACAAAAATAAGGTTTTTTGCGTTAGTAAATAAAGTCTTTTACCCAAGGTTTCCTCAATTCATTGGTTGGTTTAAAATTGCTAAATGCCTGTTAAATCATTAAAAAAATTGTTAAAACCTTTACCGTTTAAATAATTGGCATTATTTTAGTGTAATCATTGGGCAACCAAAGACATGAAAAAAATTATTAAATTTATGAAATCCAACTACAAAATTATATTGCTGGTATTCATACTGGCCGGAATATTAGTGAGTTTTAACATAAAACAAAAATCAGATCCGGAAAAAGATAAAATTCTCCTTAGGCTATTAAAATATGCGTTAATGCAAGGCCATTATCAACCTCAGGAAATTAACGATGATTTTTCGGAGCGGGTTTTTACCGGATTTATTGACAATTTAGATCCACTAAAGCGTTTTTTTACACAAGAGGATATTAAAGCCTTATCTATTTATAAAGACAAAATTGACGATCAATTAAAAGATGAAAATTTAGATTTTTTTAATGCCGTATTTTCTAAATATCAACAAAGAGTAAATGAAGCCCGAGGTTTTTATAAAGAAATCTTAAAACATCCGTTTGATTTTGACAAAGACGAAACCTACAATGTAGAATACGATAAACAAGAATACCCCAAAAGTGAAATAGACCTCATTGTAAATTGGCGTAAACAACTAAAATTAAGTACCTTAAATAGATTATATGTAAAAATAGAAGACGAAGAAACTAAACAAAAAGACAGTGCCGGCTATACGCCAAATTCTTTTGCTGAACTGGAAGAGGAAGCCCGTAAAAATACGGAAAAGAGTATGGAGGAATTCTTTGATTCAAAAGACAGGTTAAATCACGATGATATTTTTTCACTTTACCTGAACAGTATTTCTACAGAATTTGACCCTCATACCAGCTATTTTGCTCCGCAAATTAAAAAACGTTTTGACGTGGATATGGCCGGAAAAATAGAAGGTATAGGTGCCAGATTACAACAAAGAGGTGACTATACCAAGGTAGATGAACTTATCTCCGGTGGCCCGGCCTGGCGAGATGGCAACTTAGAAGTAGGAGATATTATTTTAAAAGTAGCTCAGGCAGAAGGCGAAGCATTGGACATCGTAGGTATGCGTTTAGATGATGCCATTGAATACATAAAAGGTGAAAAAGGAACTCTGGTAAAACTTACTGTAAAAAAACTTGATGGTACCATTAAAGTTATTCCCATAGTAAGAGATTTGGTGCTGATAGAGGAAACTTTTGCAAAAACCAGTTTGGTAAAAAAGGACGGCAAAAAGTTTGCGGTGATAAACCTGCCTAAATTCTATATAGATTTTAGTGAGCGAAACTTCCGAAATTCTGCCACTGATATGGCTCTGGAAATAGACCGTTTAAATAAGGAAAACGTAGATGGATTAGTTCTAGACTTACGTAACAATGGCGGCGGGTCATTGGAGACGGCTATAGATATAGCCGGACTTTTTATAGAAGAAGGCCCTGTAGTACAAGTAAAAAACAAGAACGGAAAACCACAGGTAAGATCTGATAAAGACCCAAGAATACAATGGAATAAACCCTTGGTAGTTTTAGTGAATGAGTTATCAGCTTCGGCATCTGAAATTTTTGCGGCAGCCATGCAGGATTATAACAGGGCAGTAATAATAGGTAGCAAACAAACATTCGGAAAAGGTACTGTTCAAAATTTACTATCCTTAAATAATTATGTAAAATACGACCCCGACTTGGGAGCCCTAAAAATGACCATTCAGAAATTCTATAGAATTAACGGAGGCTCCACCCAGTTAAATGGCGTAACACCAGATGTTATTGTACCAAATAAATTTTCTTATTTAGACATTGGCGAAAAAGATGAAGTCAATCCACTTTCGTGGGATAAAATATCAAGTGCCTCTTACAAGAAATGGAACGGTTATAAGAATTTTAATCAAGTGGTAGAAAACAGTATCAATCGTGTAAATGGTAATGAAGCCTTTAAAGTAATAGATGAAAACGCCAAATGGCTTAAAAAAGGCCAAGATAACGATAAAGTACCGTTGAATTTTGAAAAATATAAAGAAGATTTACTCAAAAGAGAGCAAGAAGGCAAGAGATTTGACTCCTTGTTTAATTTTAACAACCATCTTACATTTACTTCGCCACAATACGAAAAACCTTTAATAGCTCAGGATAGTATATTGGCAAAAAAGCGTGAAGTGTGGCATAAAAATCTGAGCAAAGATATTTATGTAGAAGAAGCCCTGAATGTATTGGTAGAACTGGAAGTTAAAAAATACGAGCCACTGGTTAAGAATTAATTATGGAAAAGAAACTGTATTACCCCAATGCATTATGTATTGGGGTTTTTTATTTTTATTAACTCAATATGTTTTCACAATTTAAAGAACATATATCAAAAAAATTTCCTCAATTGGCTAATGCCAAATTGCTTCTGGCCGTTTCCGGAGGGATAGACAGCGTAGTGTTAACGCATTTGTTTCATAAACTGGATTACAATTTAGTAATTGCCCATTGTAATTTTGGCCTAAGGCCGGATGCCAACCAGGATAAGATATTTGTTGTTGCTATGGCCAACCGACTAAAGATTCCTGTTTACGTAAAAAAATTTAATACTAAAAAACTGGTATCAGAACAAGCGGTTTCCACCCAAATGATGGCAAGGGAAATGCGATATACTTGGTTTAATAAACTGGCCAATGATTATAAAATTGACTATATTTTAACTGCCCATCACGCTGATGATAATTTAGAAACCTTTCTTATAAATTTAAGCAGATCTACAGGATTAGACGGGCTATTGGGAATACCCGAGAAAAACGAAAATATTATCAGGCCATTGTTGCCATTTTCAAAAGAACAATTGAAAGATTATGCCATAGACAACCATCTCACCTGGCGAGAAGACAGCACAAATGCAGAAACTAACTATGTAAGAAATAAAATCAGGCATAATGTAATACCTTCTTTAAAAGAGATAAATCCCAAATTTTTAAGCAGTTTCAACCAAACCACATCTCATCTCAAGGGCAGTAAAGAGTTAGTAGATTATGCCGTTAAAAATCTTAAAGGATTTTGCTGTACAGAAAAAGACGGCGTTTTAATTATAGATTTGGAAAAACTGGCTTCTATATCCTTTGCAGAGCCATTTTTGTACCAGCTTTTACGTCCGTTTAATTTTACCGCTTGGGAAGACATATACGCCTTGCCGATAGCCCAATCCGGAAAAATAGTTTACAGCAGTACTCACAGAATTATAAAAGACAGAAATTCTTTATTAGTTTCTCCAATATCTGATAAGAGCTCAGAAATCTACACCATTCCCGTACCGGGAACATACCACTTTGCGGGTTTGTCTATAGAAATAAATCATTTGCCCCAATCAAAACCACAGGAAAAAACTATAAACTCGCCCACCACTCTTTCAAAAAAGAGGCTTGGCTTTTCTGAGGCGAAAATTGAGGGAAGAATAACAGAAAAAACCAGAGAGAAAATTGATGCCTCAAAAATTACTTACCCACTCCACATCAGAAAATGGCAAAAAGGTGATTTTTTCTATCCGTTAGGTATGGGTGGTAAAAAAAAACTTAGTAAATACTTCAAAGACAGAAAGTTCTCATTAATTGAAAAAGAAAATACCTGGCTACTCTGCATGGGAAATGAGATAATTTGGGTAATTTCGCATCGGTTAGACAATAGATTTAAAGTAACAGAGCAAACCAAAGAGGCTTTGGAAATAACTGTTACAGCCAAAAAAAAGTCACCATGAAGAAAAATATAGCAGAACGTATCAATAAATTAGAACAGAAATTTAATGCCGTAGGACAAGATTTAGAAACACACTTAGACGGATTATTGGCGGCAAAACTCATTACCTATTGGGATTATATAAATACGGATACATTGCTTAGCCTTCAGAAACAACGCACTAAGTATCCTGATGAAATGGTATTTATCATCTATCATCAGATTAATGAACTGCTGTTTAAAATGATTTTATGGGAAATTCAACAAGTATCTTATAATGAAGAACTTACTACTGATTTTTTTGTGTCTCGCTTAATGCGAATAAGCCGGTATTTTGATATGCTCACCTCTTCTTTTAATATAATGGGTAATGGCATGGAAAAGGAGCAATACCTAAAGTTTAGAGACACACTTACACCGGCCAGTGGCTTTCAAAGTGCCCAATATCGGACAATAGAGTTCTGTACCACTGAACTGATTAATCTTATAGATTTCCGGTTTAGGGCAGATATAAACCGTAACACTTCTTTTGATTTTGCTTTTGAACATTTGTATTGGCAGGCAGCCGGCAAGGATTATAAAACCGGTGTAAAAACTTTTGTTTTAAAAGAATTTGAAAGGCGGTACAAAAAAGAATTTATAGAGATAATGAAAGAATATAATACCATTAATTTATGGAGTAAGTTTAAGAAACTGCCCGAAAAAGACAAAAAAAATACAGATTTAAGAAATGCCATGCGGCATTTGGACTATACCATTAATATAAAATGGGTTATGGCTCATTACAACACTGCAAAAAAATACATAGGTGATAGTGGCGAGGAAGCTACCGGAGGCAGTGACTGGCAGCGATATATGCACCCAAAATACCAAAAACGCATCTTTTTTCCAGATTTATGGTCTAATGAAGAATTAAAGAACTGGGGCGTAACTAATTTAACTTCGTATAGAATTTTAACGTAAATTGCACGCTATAAATATCTCAATAAAAAAATAGAAATGAAAAAATTATTATTAGTATTCGTGTTATTCACATCAGTTATGGCGATTAGTTCTTGCGACAAAGATAACGATGCACCAAAAGAAGACCAACTGGTAGGAAAATGGGTAATTACCTCACAAAAACTAAATGGTAAAATTGTTGTGGATGAATGTTTAGAGCTAAAAACTATTACCGTAAAAACTGATAACACTGTATCACAAGAAATGTATAAAAAAAACGAAATGAACAAATGCATTTTTGATAAAACCGAAAATGGTACATGGAAAAACAAGGGCAATAATGTATATAACATAAATGTGGGTGATTTAGACCTTGACTATACGGTTACATTCTCAGGCAACACGCTTACCGCAGTGGCTTCCAAAGAAGAATATAAGATTGAATTAAAGATGAAAAAAGCTTAGTTTTACATCTCTTGATGCACCATTTCCTAAAAAAAGTAAAACTCCTATTGAGATTACTTAATCAGGAGTTTTTTATTTTTGGAACGGTAATTGCAAAATACTTACCAAAAGTATAAATATGATAAAAAGATTAACGGTTTTTTTTCTTTTACTGGCCGGGCTAAATACCTTTTCACAGACTGTAAAGCCAGCCTTTAAAGATGGGGAATATCTAAAATACAGGATTAATTACAGCAACTTTTTTAATGCGGGTATGGCTACTTTAAAAGTAAACAAAACCAGCCATAATGGTAAAGAGGCCTATCATGTAAAAGGTTATGGAAAAACCACCGGCGTAATAAGTTGGTTTTTTCAGGTAAAAGACGACTACCAGACTTTTTTTTACAAGCGTTCGCAATTGCCCTACCGCTTTATAAGAAAAATTAACGAAGGGGGTTATACAAAAAACCGGGAATTGTTTTTTAACCAAAATACTAATAAGGTTTTAGTAAAAGATTATAAAAAGAAAACGGCAACTACCTATACTACACATCGCTATATTCAAGATATGCTGTCCACCTTGTATTATCTTAGAAATCAAAACCTAAGTAATTTATTTAGTGGCGATGAAATTTCATTGTCTATGTTTTTTGATGATAAAAACTATAAATTTAAACTGAAATATTTGGGTACGGAAATCATCAAAACTAAATTTGGCAAAGTAAAATGTTTAAAGTTTATGCCCATAGTACAAGCCGGCCGGGTTTTTAAAGAGCAGGAAAGCATAACCGCATGGGTAAGTGCAGATAAGAATAAAATTCCCCTTAGGATAAAAGCGGACTTGGCCGTAGGTTCTCTCAGAGCCGACTTAGATGTATACAAAGGTTTAGCTAATTCGTTTCCTATTATTTTTTAACCCTATTTTTATAGGTTTAAATTTTTCTTAAACAATTAACAATAGGCGAATTATAAAATTTGGTTATATGTAGCTACTGCACTCTCACATTAAAAGTTTTAAACATAACCTTTTGTGAAGAAATACTAAAAATTTCATAAAATTTCTAATCAAAAATAAAGAAAGTCTTAACAATATTAATCGAATTCAGGTTTATAGTAATTAGCTATCGCTTAATTTGTTGGCTGTAAAAAATTGATTGTCAGAATTTATTCTAATTTTAACGCTTTTTTTGTAGTAAAATCTTAGTTTTGTGGCGAAATTTTTAAATCATGCTCAAAACCCACACTAAACTATCATTTTTTTTATTGTTCTTAGTTGTTTTATTGGCCTGTAATGTAGAAAAACCGGAGGAAGAATTTAAACCCGAAGAAGTTTCCATGCCTAAATTGGTAAAACGCTTTGGATATGTACTACAAGATTATACTGTAATAGAAGACACCATTAGGAATGGCGATAGTTTTGGAGAAATATTGCACAATAACAAAGTAGATTATTCTGAGGTTTACAATATAGTAGAAGCCGTAAAAGACACTTTTAATGTTGCCAAACTTATCACAGGAAAACCCTACGTAATACTGGCCAAAAAAGACACTACACAAAAAGCTCAGGTTTTTGTTTACCAACCTTCCTTAACAGAATATGTGGTTATAGATTTTAGAGACACCATTTCTTATAAATTTACCAAAAAAGAAGTTAAAACGGTAATTAAAACGGCTACAGGAAAAATTAAATCTTCGTTATCCGAAGCCATGGATGAAAAAGGGTTAGACTACGCTCTGGTAAACGAAATGTCTGATATTTATGCCTGGACCGTGGACTTTTTTCACTTACAAAAAAAGGATAATTTTAAGGTTATCTACGAAGAAAAGTACGTAGACGATACCATTTATGCCGGTTTAGGTAAAATAAAAGCCGCTTATTTTGAGCATAAAGGCGAGGCTTTTTACGCTTTTAATTATGTTAATGACTCCACCAAACAAATCCATGATTATTACGATGAAAATGCCAATAGCCTCAGGAGGCAATTTCTAAAGGCTCCTCTGGATTTCGGCAGGGTTTCTTCCAGATATAATTTAAAACGGTATATCAGTTACTACGGCAGGGTAAAACCACATAGAGGCACTGATTTTGCAGCCCCTATTGGTACTCCTATTATGAGTACCGCAAACGGAACTGTTATAGAATCAGCGTATAGGGGCGGTAATGGTAATTACGTAAAAGTGCGTCACAATTCTGTCTATACTACGCAATACCTGCACATGAAAAAACGTGCAGTAAAAAAAGGAGATTACGTAAAACAAGGTGATGTGATTGGGTGGATAGGCATGACCGGAAATACCTCCGGCCCACATGTCTGTTACCGATTCTGGAAAAACGGAAAACAAGTGGATCCCTTTAAACAAAAACTACCCTCTGCAAAACCCATAAAAGCAGAATTAAAGGCAGATTATTTTGCTTATTTAAAGCCATTGAAAAGTCAGTTAGACAAATTAAAATAGTAGCTAAATCAACTTTTTTTAAAGAAACTAACCTAATAACCTGAGTTAGATTAATATTGTGACCACAGCTTTCTTTATTTTTGATTAGAAATTTTATGAAATTTTCGAGTAATATCGAGATATTACGAGGAGACTTCGGGAAATTTATGGCAAAAAGAAGAAAGTCTTAATAAGAAACGTATATAATACCAAATCTAAAGTATTCTATACGTTCTGTGAAAACAAGATTAACCGAACTCAGGTTAATAGATTGCATAGTGTAGGTTCTAATTGGGTAAATTTGAATTTATAACCTGCATCTTTAATTTTTTCATTTTCTAAATATTGGCTCTCCAACACCACGGCAGCCATATCACCCAAAATTAGTTTTAACATAAATGAGGGTATATTAGGCAACCACAACGGATTATTTAGTGTTTTGGCAATTTTTTTTGTTAGAACTGCATTGGTAACGGGCTCTGACGACACCGCATTGAAAACTCCCGGTAATTTTTCTTTTATAAGAAATAAATATAATCCTGCCATATCACTAAGGTGAATCCAAGATTGCCATTGTTTTCCGCTACCCAGAGCAGCCCCAACATAATATTTTACGGGAAGCAGCATTTTTTGCAAAGCACCGGCCTCTTTGGATAATACTATCCCGGTTCTTACTTTGCCTACAGGAATACCCAAAAATTTTATCGTATCCGCCTCCGCTTCCCATGCAGTGACTACCTGCCCTAAAAAACTGTCACTTATTTTGTGGCTTTCTTCAGTATATCTTTCTGTAAAGGAAGATGGATAAATTCCCAAAGCCGAAGCGGATACAAAGTATTCTACAGTATGTTTATTTTCTTTTAAAACTTTGTAAAGTGTTTTTATACTGTCTATCCGGCTGTTTAAAATAGCTTTTTTGTTACTTTGTGTCCAGCGTTGAGCAATAGTGGCTCCGGCTAAGTTTATAATTGCAGTTACCCCTTTAAGGCATAAAGCATCTATTTGATGTTTCTTTGTATTCCAATAAAAGCCTTTTACTAGAGTTTCGCTTTGTATTTTTTCTTTTGATGTGGTTAAATAATGTACTGCAATGTTTTGTTGTTTGCACAGTTTTACAATTTCTCTTCCTACTAGTCCGGTGGCACCGGTGATTAATACTTTCATTTTTTAAAGTAAATTTGGCGAATTTTCGCAGATTTTTTAACCTTTTTGTTTAACACTGCTGTCATTTTATTTATAAACACACATCGCAGGCAAGGCACTAAATACAAATTACGGTATCATTCTCCAAACAAACCACGCATCAAATCATCGGCGTTAAGCCAAAACAATACCACTAAAATCAAGATTATAAGTAATAATAGTAATTTAAATTTATTTGACTTTTTACGCGGTTTTATTCGTTTAAACTCTAACTGTTTTTTGTTTTTTTTCTCCATTTTAATTGTATTTATAGCAGCGGTAAAACAGATTTTGTACCCTCGCTAAAATAAGTATCTTTGTGGAATTATAGCAAGCAGATGAAGTATATTCGAAATTTTTGCATTATTGCACATATAGACCATGGTAAAAGTACGTTGGCAGACAGGCTGCTGGAACATACCCAAACCATTACAGAACGTCAACGCCAAGACCAGTTACTAGATAATATGGACCTGGAAAGAGAGCGGGGTATTACCATAAAGAGCCATGCCATACAAATGGATTATCAGTACAATGGCCAGAAATACACACTCAATCTAATAGATACACCCGGCCATGTAGATTTTTCTTATGAGGTTTCACGCTCTATTGCAGCTTGTGAAGGTGCCTTACTGGTAGTAGATGCCGCTCAAAGCATTCAGGCACAGACTATTTCTAATCTATATTTGGCTTTAGAAAACGATTTGGAAATTATTCCGGTGCTTAATAAAGTGGATTTACCCAGTGCCAATCCCGAAGAAGTAACTGATGATATTGTTGACCTTATAGGTTGTGAACCCGAAGAGGTAATTCCGGCCAGTGCCAAAGAAGGAATGGGTATCGAAGCTATTTTAGAAGCCGTTATAGAGCGAATACCCCCTCCAAAAGGCGACCCGGATATGCCCTTACAAGCTCTTATTTTTGATTCGGTTTACAATATTTTTCGTGGTGTAGAAACTTATTTTAGGGTGATTAACGGCAGTATTAAAAAAGGCCAGCACATAAAGTTTATGGCCACACAAAGGAAATATTTTGCAGATGAGGTAGGTACGTTAAAACTGATTCAAATCCCCAAAAATGAAGTAAAAACAGGAGATGTAGGCTATTTAATCACAGGGATTAAAGAAGCCAAAGAAGTTAAAGTAGGTGATACCATTACCGATGCAGATAACCCGATACGAGAGGCTATAGGCGGTTTTGAAGATGTAAAACCCATGGTTTTTGCCGGCATATATCCGGTGGATACGGAAGACTATGAAGAACTGCGAAATTCTATGGAAAAACTCAGGTTAAACGATGCTTCACTGGTTTTTACTCCAGAGAGTAGTGTGGCTTTGGGTTTTGGTTTTAGATGTGGTTTTTTGGGGATGCTACATCTGGAAATTATTCAGGAACGGTTGGAACGGGAATTTGATATGACCGTTATTACTACCGTGCCCAACGTATCTTACCACGCATACACCAATAAAGCACCTGATGAACTTATTTTGGTTAATAACCCCAGTGATTTACCAGATCCTTCTAAATTAAACAGAGTAGAAGAGCCTTATATAAAAGCTTCTATTATTACCAAATCTGAATACGTGGGAGCAGTAATGAGTTTGTGTATAGAAAAACGTGGAGAAATTACCAATCAGACATATCTAACTACAGAAAGAGTGGAACTTACATTTGATATGCCGTTGGCAGAGATAGTTTTTGATTTTTACGACCGATTAAAAACGGTTTCCAGAGGATATGCCTCTTTTGATTATTTACCTATTGGCATGCGAAAATCCAATCTGGTAAAACTGGATGTGCTTATAAATGGCAACCCTGTTGATGCCCTTTCGGCTTTAATTCATACCGATAATGCCTATGATATTGGCAAAAAAATGTGTGAGAAATTACGAAAACTTATCCCAAGGCAACAGTTTGATATTCCCATACAGGCGGCCATCGGCTCCAAAATAATTTCCAGAGAAACCATAAAAGCCTTGCGAAAAGACGTTACGGCAAAATGTTACGGCGGCGATATTTCCCGTAAACGAAAACTTTTGGAAAAACAGAAAAAAGGCAAAAAACGTATGCGACAAGTAGGCAATGTAGAAATTCCGCAAGAAGCATTTATGTCTGTATTAAAGTTGAATGAATAG
>PDQE01000070.1 GCA_002747735.1 Flavobacteriales bacterium
TGGAAATCGTTCGATAAAATGTAATAAATTCATAACTTTAAGCTTTATCATAAGATACGAATTTTTAACTTAGTGGCATAATTATGTGTAATCAAAATTATATTTTTTAAATCTTTATTATTAGAGCAACTTAATAATAAAAATACACTACCTAAATATACTCCAATAATCTTTAATTTTACCTTTATAATAGTCATAGTATCTTTGATGTATTCCTTTGCTGTATTTATTATATAGTTCATTAAATTCACCTAAATAATCTCCTCTAACATTAATGTAATTCAACATTATTGCTTGTTAAGACTTTCTTCTTTTTGCCATAAATTTTATGAAATCTCCTCGTAATATCTCGATATTACTCGAAAATTTCATAAAATTTCTAATCAAAAACAAAGATTAGTTGCAAACAAAAAACAGGCTTCTTAGCTAAATTAGCTTTGAAACCTGTTTTTAGAAGTGATCGCGATAGGATTCGAACCTATGACCGTCTGCTTAGAAGGCAGATGCTCTATCCAGCTGAGCTACGCGACCGTATAATCTTTACGCGGTGCAAATATAAAACTTCCGCATAATATAGCACTATGCTTTGATAATTTATTTACTCAAATACATCTTCCTACGCGAATATAACTCATAAAACTGATCGTCTTTTAAGCTTTCTATAAATAAAATGCTCTCACCGGTAGATTTCATTTCCGGGCCTAATTGTTTGTCAACATTAGGAAATTTATTAAAAGAAAACACCGGTTGTTTTATGGCAAATCCTTCTAATTTAGGGTTAAACGAAAAGTCTTTTAACTTATGCGTTCCCAGCATTATTTTAGTGGCATAATTCACGTATGGTTCTCCGTACGCTTTAGCTATAAAAGGTACGGTTCTACTGGCACGAGGATTGGCTTCTATGATATAAACCACGTCATCTTTTACGGCAAACTGAATGTTAATCAACCCTACTGTTTCTAAAGCCAAAGCAATTTTTACGGTATGATCTTTTATTTGTTGTAATACAAATGGTCCCAAGTTGAACGCCGGTAGAGTGGCATTAGAATCACCGCTGTGAACACCACAGGGTTCAATATGTTCCATAATACCAATAATCTGAACGTTTTCACCATCGCAAATAGCATCGGCTTCTGCTTCTATAGCACCGTCTAAATAATGGTCTAGCAACAACACATTGTTCGGTATTTTTCTTAATAAATCTACTACGTGTTCTTCTAAATCTTCTTTATTAATTACAATCTTCATTCCCTGGCCGCCCAAAACATAAGAAGGCCTTACCAAAATGGGAAAATTTAACTGATCGGCAACGGTCAGTGCTTCATCTGCAGAAGTAGCTGTGCCAAATTTTGGATAAGGAATGCTTAAATCTTTAAGTAAGGTTGAAAACCTGCCTCGGTCTTCGGCCAAATCTAGGGCTTCAAAAGAGGTGCCAATTATCTTTATACCGTATTTATCCAATTTTTCAGCTAATTTTAAAGCGGTTTGTCCGCCTAACTGTACGATAACACCCTCGGGTTTTTCGTGTTGGATAATGTCATAAATATATTCCCAAAAGACGGGTTCAAAATAGAGTTTATCCGCAGTATCAAAATCAGTGGAAACCGTTTCCGGATTACAGTTTATCATTATGGTTTCATAACCGGCTTCTTTTGCAGCCAAAACTCCGTGAACACAACAATAATCAAACTCAATACCTTGTCCTATTCGGTTAGGCCCGCTGCCCAGTACTACAATTTTTTTTCTATCACTGACTACAGAATCATTTTGGGTAATTTCTTCTCCGTTTTGAACACTCGTATTTTCAAAAGTAGAATAGTAATAAGGTGTTTCTGCCTTAAATTCCGCCGCACAGGTATCTACTAGCTTATAAACTCTTTTTATATTTAACTCTTTTCGTTTTTTGTGTACTTCGCTTTCGTAGCAATCTAGCATGTGAGCAATCTGCCTGTCGCCATAACCTTTCTGTTTGGCTTCAGATAGCAGATTCTTTGGTAGTGTTTCTAATGTGTATGTGCTGATTTCTTTTTCTAAAAAATGTAATTCTTCATATTGTTTTAGGAACCACATGTCTATTTTGGTAATATCGTGAATTCGGCTGAGAGGGATACCCATTTGAATGGCATCATAAATTACAAATACCCTGTCCCAACTCGGATTTTTTAGTTTTTCTAAAATTACATTGTAGTCATTGTAACCTTTGCCGTCAGCACCTATGCCATTTCGTTTTATTTCAAGAGATTGGGTGGCCTTGTGTAGGGCTTCCTGAAAAGAGCGGCCTATGCCCATTACTTCTCCTACTGATTTCATTTGCAGCCCCAAGGTACGGTCAGAGCCTTCAAATTTATCAAAATTCCATCGTGGAATTTTTACAATTACGTAATCTAATGTAGGCTCAAAAAGGGCAGAGGTGGTTTTTGTAATTTGGTTGTTTAACTCATCCAAATGGTAACCAATAGCTAATTTAGCTGCAACTTTTGCAATGGGGTATCCTGTTGCTTTAGAGGCTAATGCCGATGAGCGGGATACCCTTGGGTTTATCTCTATGGCAATAATGTCTTCTTTTTCATCCGGGCTTACAGCAAATTGCACATTACATCCACCGGCAAAATCACCAATAGATCGCATCATAAGGATGGCCATATCCCGCATTTTTTGAAACGTACGGTCAGATAAGGTCATGGCGGGTGCTACCGTTATGGAATCACCGGTGTGGATGCCCATAGGGTCCATGTTTTCTACAGTACAGATGATGACTACATTGTCGTTTTTATCCCTAAGCAATTCCAGTTCGTATTCTTTCCAGCCAATAAGGGCTTTGTCTATGATAACTTCGTGAATAGGAGAGGCTTCTAAACCACGGCTTAGCAATTCGTCAAAATCCTCCTTATCATGAACTATAGATGCCCCAAAGCCGCCTAAAGTAAACGAGGGCCTTATAACCAGAGGAAAACCGTATTCTTGAGCAATTTCCTTTCCTTTTAAAAAGGAAGTAGCCGTGGTTGAAGGGGCTTGCCCCACACCAATCTTTAGCATGAGTTGCCTGAACTGTTCCCGGTCTTCCGTAATATTAATGGCATCTATATCTACGCCAATGAGTTTTACATCAAAATCCTCCCAAATGCCTTTATCTTGTGCTTCTATACATAAATTAAGTGCCGTTTGTCCACCCATGGTAGGCAATACTGCGTCTATTTTCGGATGCTTTTGTAATACCTCTATAATAGATTTAGTAGTAAGTGGTTTTAGATAAACATTATGAGCCAATGAGGGGTCGGTCATAATGGTGGCCGGATTAGAGTTAATTAAAGTAACTTCTATTCCTTCTTCTTTTAAAGAACGGATGGCCTGACTACCGGAATAATCAAACTCACAAGCTTGGCCTATAATAATTGGGCCGGAACCAATAATTAAAACGGATTTAATCTGAGGATTTTTGGGCATATTTTTTTATTTATTTTTTGCGATTACAAATATAAAATTTAGCCTATTTTTCAATAGATGATATTAGAAAACTTATTAAAAAGATATAAAAAAAGGTGTTACCAAACGGTAACACCTTGTATATTTGTAAGTACCACTATCATTAATACTTTGGCCTTGGTTCAGATGAAACAGACAATTTTTTACGGCCTTTAGCCCTTCGTCTTGCTAATACTTTTCTGCCGTTAACACTTGCCATACGCTCTCTAAAGCCATGTTTGTTCTTTCGCTTTCTTTTGGATGGTTGAAATGTTCTCTTCATTATTTGGTGCTTTTCTTCAAATTATAGCGAAGTTTTTATAGTTCGCCGTAAAAAATCGGTTGCAAATATACAATAGATTTTATGTTTAGCAAATCATTTTGTAGTAAAAATAAAAATTATTTTTTAAATTAAATTTCTAATCTAATTGTTTAAATTTAAAGAAAATTTTCAAAAAAATGAAACCGTACCAAAAATCAATGTTAAAAGAAAATGCCTTAAAAGGCCAAACAATAGTAGTTACCGGCGGAGGCAGTGGGCTGGGGAAGGCTATGACTACCTGTTTTTTAGAACTGGGTGCCAATGTGGTAATAACTTCCAGAAACATTGAAAAATTAAAATCTGTACAATCTGAATTGGAAGAAAAAACCGGAGGAAAAGTACTGCCGGTACAATGTGATGTAAGACATTACAAAGAAGTGGAACAATTGCTGGCCAATGCATTAGAAGTGTTTGGGAAAATAGACGCATTGCTTAATAACGCTGCCGGAAATTTTATAAGCCCAACAGAAAGATTGTCTTCAAATGCTTTTGATACCATTATTGATATTGTGCTAAAAGGCACTAAAAACTGTACTCTGGTATTTGGTAAACATTGGATTGATAAAAAACAAGAAAAAGCAACGGTGCTAAATATTGTTACCACTTATGCCTGGACAGGCTCAGCATTTGTAGTTCCTTCTGCTACGGCAAAGGCAGGTGTATTAGCCATGACCCGCTCGCTGGCAGTGGAATGGGCTAAATATGGCATAAGGTTTAATGCTATAGCTCCCGGGCCGTTTCCTACCAAAGGTGCCTGGGAAAGGTTGCTGCCCGGAGATTTAAAAGATAAATTTGATATGAAAAAGAAAATTCCTTTAAAAAGGGTAGGGGAGCATCAGGAACTGGCCAATCTGGCTGCTTATTTAGTCTCTGACTTTTCTGCTTATATCAATGGTGAAGTTATCACTATAGACGGTGGCGAATGGCTGCAGGGTGCCGGCCAATTTAACATGTTACAGGCTATCCCTGCTGAAATGTGGGATATGTTGGAGCAAATGATTAGGGCAAAAAAGAACAGATAAACCTTATTCGTTATGATGAAGACGCACCAAATTTTTGGAATATTTTCTTAATGCCAACATATCTGCAATATAGGGCTTTGTTTTTGGGTAATTTGTTTTGTTAATTTTGTGGTTTTTAACGGCAATTTTCTTAAGCCATCTCCAGTGAGTGAGAATAGATTTTAAGGATGCAAAATAGGAACCTTTTTTAGTATCATAGATATGGGTAGGTTCTGCAATAATACCGTTTAGTTCTATAATTTTAAAATCTTTGCCATCCTGTAGTGCTTCCCAACTGTGGTATTTTAGGTCAATTCTACCGTAGTGCCATTGTGGTATTTCTTTGGCAATGGCATTGAAGGTTCTTGTTAATTTATCTTCTATGAGATGGTTGCCATTTATAAATGTTGTGCCTTTGCTGTGATTGCCAATATCAGTTAGTTTTATTATCTGGCCTTTTTTTATAATCTTATTGAGGTTATCAGTATGGAGCTTAAAAAAAATTTTTTTATAGATACAGGCTCTTTGGTGGTTTAAAATTAAATCTTTTAAGTTATCTGTACCATTGCCGGTTACTGAAATAAATTTTTTTAAGGTAATGGAAGTAATTTTGCCGGTAGGCTCACCCGGAATTTTGACAAAAAATATACCACATTCATTGGGGTAATCTATATACTCTTGCAGTATTAAATTAATGTTATTTTTCTTTAGAAATTCCTGTAATTTTTGTTTATTGTGAATTTTCCTTACTAATAGCCCTCTAAAGCCAATATCGGGTTTTGCAATGATAGGAAAAGTAATTCCGGCTTGTTCCAACTTATTGATTATTTCGCTAAAAGCACTATCCTTTAGAACCAAAATGGTTTTTGGAATGTGTTTTTTGGGTATTAATTGTAGTGTTTTATATTTAGACTCACTGCCATTGCCCGAATATTTTATACTTGGGTTGGCAGCTAAATAGAAAGTAAGGTTTCTTAGTTGTAAAGCAGAAAAAATATAATAGGGAATTAAAGGAAAATAATATAGGTAGGCAGGCCAATGCTCTGAATGTAACAGCTTGGTTAGAAATACAGGCTGCTTAAGAGGCATGGTCTCTTTCAAAAATATAACGTACTACTCGTATAATACCCAAAGCTGTAATAACAATGGCCAACAGAGCCAGAATAATACCAATGACTAAAATAATAAAACTGTTGTCTTTTGCCAATGCTTTAAAACCAATTGTGATTACAACGGGTGCAATAATAAGCAAGGGCAATGCGAATATCAGATATTTAAAAGCACTAAAAACGCTAAACTTTTTGGGAGCCATTTTTGTAAGAATTTATTGCATTTCTAACGTTTCCGTATTGTTTAAGGAGGTCTTCGGCTACCTTGGGATTAACATTTAGTTCATCTTGTAACATTCTAATACCGCGATTTACCAGTTTCTCATTGGATAATTGCATGTCCACCATTTTGTTATCCTTTATTCTGCCCAGTTGCACCATGGTAGTGGTGGTAATCATGTTAAGCACCATTTTTTGGGCGGTACCGGCTTTCATTCTGGAGCTGCCGGTAACAAATTCCGGCCCTACAATCACTACAACAGGAAATTTAGCGGTTAATGCCAACGGGCTATTTGCATTACAAGTGATACAACCGGTAATTATGTTTTGTTTATTACACTCTTCCAAAGCTCCAATTACATAAGGCGTAGTACCACTGGCTGCTATGCCTATTACCACATCCTTATCCGATATATGATACTCGCAGAGGTCTTTCCAGCCTTGTGTCTTAGAATCTTCGGCAAATTCTACTGCCTTTCTTATGGCTTTTTCGCCACCGGCTATTAAACCTATTACCATATTGTAGGGAACTCCAAAGGTAGGTGGGCATTCAGAGGCATCTACTACACCCAGCCTGCCACTTGTGCCGGCACCGAGATAAAATAACCGGCCACCGTCTCTTAATTTTGTTACCACCTGATGTGTTAACAACTCTATCTGAGGCAGGGCCTTCTCTACAGAATAGGCCACGGTCTTATCTTCATTATTTATATTGGCCAGTAGTTCTTTTACATTCATCTTTTCCAAATGATTATATTTGGAATCTTGTTCTGTGGTTTTGGTAAAGTTCATAAATTCAAAAATAGTAAAATTATTCGTTTTGTTTAGTGGGTTTTTTAAAATACGTTTAATAAGAGGCCTTATTTTAGTGTATAGGTTAATTTATCCATTTCTGACAATCTAAAATATCCAAGTGGGAAATCATCAGGATTAGTGATGTTTACACAGTTACCTCTTACCGTAGCAGGCTGGGTTTCAAATGGTCCGCCACCACCTATACTATTTTGTTGTAACACAATATACATATATTCATAAAACTGTTTAGAAATACCGTAGGAAGTAATAGTTATATTACTGCCTGCAATTAACTTATCGTTAGAGTAATAAGCAAAAATCTCATTTCCATTTATAAATTCATCTCTATACACTTCTAATGATGACAAAGTAGGAATGTCATTTTCAAACCTGAACAGATAATAGTTTTCCTCATCTTCCGGATCTTCATAATATGCTTTTATTTCATAATCTTCACCATAGATACCACCTTCTTGTGATTGTTGTATTCTGGTTATTGGTGGTGTCGGAAAGAGTTGTTCTGTTCCTTTGTATGTGGCTCCTTCATATTTTACGGTAAGTTCGTAGGTTTCCATAAGTTCCGGTTTAAAATTATTGGTAATATATATTCCGGAATTCTTATCTTCTTTAAATAAATAAATATTATTATTGTGTGTAATATAGACTTCTGCACCTGTGGCGGCTACTTTATCTTCGTAAAAATAAGGCGTAGTTAAACTCAGCTTTATATACTGGTCTTTGCCATCTGTATTTTTAAGCCAATTGATAGAAGCATCTATAACCAGTTTTGGAGATGCTTCGGGTAATTTAATGTCTATTACCTCTTCACAACCTAATAATCCAAATATAAGCAATATAAATAACCTGCTTTTTTTCATTTTTTAGAATTTAAAATTATACGAAATAGAAGGTACAATGCCAAATACGTATAGTTTTATAGCTTCATTTCTAAAAGTCTCTTCATTGGCCCTAAAACTAATAGAAGCCGCATTTTTTCTGTTGTAAATATTGTAAATACTAAATACCCATTCGCCTTTAAAACGTTTCTTGTTACCGGCTTTTGGAGTATATGTAGCGGACAGGTCTAATCTGTGGTAAGCCGGCATTCTAAAGGCATTTCTGTCGCCATAATTAGGTACGGTAAGCCCGTTATAACTATATTGTGCGGTAGGATAGGTAGTGGGCTGGCCGGTTTGGAATAAAAAATTAGCGTTAAAATTCCATTTTTTAGACCATTTATAATTAACCGTCAGTGAAATATCATGGATTTTGTCATAAGGTGTATTGTACCATTTTCCGTTGTTTATTCCAAGCTCGGATGGCGTTCTGCCCGGTGTTTTTTGCTCCGATTTAGAGAGCGTGTAGGCCAGCCATCCGGTAATTTTTCCGGTGTTCTTTTTTAATAAAACTTCCAGACCATAAGCTCTGGCTTTACCGTTTAAAATAACCTGTTCTATGGCGTTATTAGCAATGAGATCTGCTCCGTCTATATAATCTATTCTGTTTTTTACCTTTTTAAAAAAAGCTTCTAAAGATAAGGAATAGTTGTCGTTTCTAAAATTATTAAAATATCCGATAGCCCATTGGTCTGCCAATTGTGGTGCTACGTATTTTCCGCTGGGTGTCCAAACATCCAATGGTGTGGGCGAACTGGTATTGGATAACAGATGCAAATATTGACTCATACGGTGATAACTGGCTTTTATAGAACTGTTTTTATTCAACTGGTACGCTGCAGATATACGTGGTTCTAAGTTACTAAAGGATTTTATAACATCACTACGGCTGTATTTTTCTACTCCGATAGGTGTAGCTTTTTGGTAAATTTGTAAGTTGTTATTAAATATAACCGGTATATCATTGGCATAGGTATTTAAAGAATCTTGTCCCATTCGTAAAAATGAACTGTATCTCAGTCCGTAATTAACGCTGAGTTTTTTTGATATTTTTTGCGATATATCTAAATATAAGGCATTTTCAAAAGCAAATTTTTCTATTAGTTTAAACTTGTTTATGCCTGATGTAGGCGTACTGGGTTCAATTTTTCCGGGATTAAATTTGTAATAAATACTGTTTAAACCGTAAGACAACGTAAGTTTATCATTAATATAATGGTTAAAGGTATATTTTAGGTTCAGATTTTTAATGCCGGAATCCCAATCAAATTCAACAAAGTTGAGTTTTAGTCCGTAGTAATAGTCAGAATAGATAACGGATAGATTGGAGAATAATTTGTCAGAAAACAAATGGTTCCATCGTAAATTAAACACGGCGTTACCATATAAGTTTTTAAAATTATCCGAAATGCTAAAAAGGTCTCGCCCAAAATATCCGGATACATACACGCTGTTGTTTTTGTTAATCTTATAACTTATTTTAGTGTTTAAATCGTAAAAGTAGGCTTTGTTATTAATGTCAAAAATCGGGGTAAACAAGTGGGCATACGAAGACCGTCCACCTACTAAAAACGATGCTTTTTCTTTTTTGATAGGGCCTTCTAAAAGTAACCTGCACGAGATGAGTCCAATACCGCCATTGGCAGAGAACTTTTTGTTGTTGCCTTCTTTTTGATAAATATTTAATACAGAAGCCACCCGGCTGCCATATTGTGCAGGAATGCCACCTTTGAATAGTCTCAGGTCTTTTATTGCATCCGGATTAAACAAGGAGAAAAAACCAAATAAATGTGAATTGTTGTAGATAGTGGCCTCATCCAATAAAATCAGATTTTGATCTACAGCCCCGCCACGTACATTGAAACCTGAAGAACCTTCGCCTGCATTGGTTACGCCGGGTAATAAAGTAATAGATTTTATAACATCTACTTCGCCCAAAACAACGGGAATTTGTTTTATGGTTCCCGCTGATAAAGCATTTACGCTCATCTGAGGGCTTTGGACATTTATTTTTTCCACATCTTCTTTTATGACTATTTCATTTAAAGTCTCTACGGACTCCTGTAATGTGAAGTTTTTATTAAGATTTTTTGATAAATTTACTGTTGCGATAATGGTATTATAACCCATATAGCTTATCACCACGTTATAGGTGCCTTCCGGTATGGTTATGGAGTAAAAGCCGTAATCATTAGTAGTGGTGCCGGTTTGTAATTCCGGAATAATAACCGATACACCAATTAAAGTTTCATTTCCAGTGTTTTCGGAAATAACCCCACTTAATGTGTATTTTTTCTGTGAAAAAAGCAGCAGAGGTGTCCATACTAAAAACGCAACAAAAAATAATTTAGATTTTGCCAATCAAAAAATCTTTTAAATTTGAACAAAGATGGAAAATTGGCATTAGAATAGCAGTGATAATCTGTTAAAGAAATCCTAAAATAAAATCTGAGATAAGAAGTATTGTATTTCCTCTTACTTACTGCCATAGCCAATTCTATTGATATAATACAATATTAATCAAACTCAAGTTATTAGATTTTGTTCAGTTACTCATGTCGTGGCGTGGGCTTCAATCGTATAATAACCTTTTAATTTAAGAGATAATTTTATTAAACGTTTCACTAGGCCGCATGGATTGTTGTTTAAATTGCTCATTGGGTAGGTAATAGCCGTCTAAGTTTACCGGCGTACCTTGAACATAATTTAAAAAAGAGACGACCTCTTTTTCGTGTTCTTTAAAGGATTGTGCCATAGGGGCAAAATGAGATTTTAGTTCTGCATCTTTATTTTGGTTGGCCAAATTTTCTGCCCAATATAATGCGAGATAATAGTGGCTACCACGATTGTCTAATTCGCCCACTTTACGGGATGGAGATTTGCTGTTTTCCAAGAATTTTTCGGTAGCTGAATCTAGCGTTTCGGCCAGTATTTTTGCTTTTTTATTACCGTATTTTTCCGCATAATGTTCTAAAGATACGGCTAATGCCAAAAATTCTCCTAGCGAATCCCATCTCAGATGGTTCTCTTCCGTAAATTGTTGTACGTGTTTGGGTGCAGAACCGCCTGCCCCGGTTTCAAATAAACCGCCACCATTCATTAGCGGAACAATGGAAAGCATCTTTGCACTGGTACCTACTTCAAGAATTGGGAAGAGGTCTGTAAGGTAATCTCTCAATACGTTTCCGGTAACAGAAATAGTGTCTTTGCCTTCTTTTATACGTTTAAGCGTATATTCTGTGGCTTTTTCAACTGAAAGAATCTTAATGCTTAAACCACTTACATTATGTTCTTGCAAATACTTATGCACTTTTTTAATCAATTCAGCATCGTGTGGGCGGTTCTCATCCAGCCAAAATACGATTGGTGTTTGGGTTGCCCTTGCTCGTTGCACAGCCAATTTAACCCAATCTTTTACAGGGGCATCTTTTGTCTGGCACATTCGCCATATATCGCCTTTTTCAACATTGTGTTCTATTAAAATATCGCCATCATCAGTTATTACCTCTACTTTTCCGTCATTTGCAATTTCAAAAGTTTTATCATGTGAACCGTATTCTTCTGCTTTTTGAGCCATCAGGCCTACATTGGGTACAGTACCCATTGTAGTGGGGTCAAAGGCTCCGTGTTTTTTACAGAAATCTATGGTGGTTTGGTACAGGCTGGCATAGGAACTATCCGGAATTACCGCTAAGGTGTCTTGAGGTTTTCCGTCTTTGTTCCACATTTTACCCGAATTGCGAATCATGGCCGGCATGGAGGCATCTATTATAACATCACTGGGAACGTGCAAATTAGTAATGCCTCTGTCAGAATTTACCATGGCTAAATCCGGGCCGGTAGTTATAGCATGGTCAATGGCTGATAAAATATCATTTTTGTCAGAATCTGACAACTCATTTAATTCTTCTATTATGCTGCCCAATCCGTCATTTACTTCAGCCCCTGTTTTCTTAAATTTATCACCATATTGGTCAAAAACTTCCTTAAAAAAAGTGCGTAATGTATGTCCAAAAATAATAGGATCAGACACCTTCATCATCGTAGCTTTAAGGTGTACAGAAAAGAGTATGTTTTTGTCTTTGGCCGTTTTTATGGTGTCTGACAAAAAAGAAAGCAATGCTTTTTTACGCATTACGGCAGCGTCAATTATTTCTCCTTTTTGTAAAGAAAGAGGCGGTCTAAGCAATGTTTTATCACCATCTTTACTGATATGGTTAATACTTATTTTTACGGCTTCCGAAAGCGTAACAGATTTTTCCGTATGCCTAAAGTCACCTTTATCCATAGTAGCTACATCAGTATTTGAATGGGTATCCCAAGTACCCATACTATGGGGATGTTTTTTGGCGTAATTTTTTACCGCTTTGGGGGCACGCCGGTCAGAATTACCTTCCCTAAGCACGGGATTTACGGCACTTCCCTTTATACTGTCATAACGTTTTTTAATTTCTTTTTCCTTGTCTGTTTTGGGTTCATCCGGATAATCAGGGATGTTATACCCTTTGTTTTGCAATTCTGCAATAGCATTTTCCAGTTGAGGTATAGAGGCACTAATGTTGGGAAGTTTAATAATATTTGCTTCTGGTTTTTTTACCAATTCACCCAGTTCTGCCAAGGCATCCGGTACACGTTCTTCTTCTGTTAAAAAATCAGGGAAATTAGCCAGAATTCTTCCTGCCAGAGAGATGTCTTTGACTTCAAAATCTATATTGGCCGCTTGGGCAAAGGATTTTACAATAGGTAAAAAAGAAGCAGTGGCCAAAGCCGGAGCTTCATCTGTTTTGGTGTAAACTATGGGTGCGGGTTTAGTCATTAAATGAAAATTTAGTAAAAAAATTAAACGCCATCAAAGGTACAATTTATAAATAAGTTTATAAAACCGGAGGAAGAAATTTTGTGGAAATGCGTGTTGTAATCAGTTTTTTATTTTTGATATTTACTTTCCATTTCTTCCGGCCAGTTTCCGTTTTAAGCCAATAATGGTGGCGTTTAATTCAAAACCCAGCAATAAAATAATGGAGTTAAGCCAGATAAATAGCATTAGAACCAGTAATGTTCCTATAGAGCCGTAGAGTTCGTTGTATTGCGAAAACTTTTTTACGTAAATACTAAATAGCTTAAAGTTAATAATGATTAAAATTGTTGTAAGGATAGCACCCGGTGAAAAAAAGCGTATTTGTCTGCTCTCCTTTGTGCCAAAGTAAAAAAACAACGAAACCACTACAAAAATGGCAATTAAGAATATGGCATATTGGCCTGTCTGAATCCAAAATAATTCATTGGATACATAACCGGATTCCTTAAAATTTTTGATGAGCAACTGAAAATAAATTATAATGGCTACGCTTATCAATAAAATAACAGCCAACATAATGGAGATAATCATTGAGACAAAAAATTGTCTTAGGATAGATCTTGTTTGCAATTGGTGATAACTGTATTCAAAGCCTCCAAAAAGTGCGTTTACTCCATTGGTCATCAAAAAAATAGATAAAATAAAACCGAACGATAATAATCCGCTGTATTTATTGTTAATAATGTCTCTTAACACGGAATCAACGGCTTCAAATGTCTGTGGCGGCAATGCCTGGTTAATAAATTGCATAAATCCTTCCTGAAAGCCTTCAATATCAATATATGGGATGAGTGTTAAAACAAATAGGGCAAACGGAAACAAGGCCATAAAAAAGCTAAAAGCTATCCCGCCGGCTCTGGAAGTTAAAGCACCGCGAACAATACCTAATCCATACATTTCTAAAACATTATAAATGGATAAGCCCTCCAGGCCGGGAACTTTTAACCGCTGTAGCAATTGTACTACCCAACCGATAATGGGAATTTTTATTAATTTTTCTTCGGTTTTCACACGTTTAAATTTTTTTAGTAATTACATTGATTATAAATTAATTATAAAATTGAGAACGTATGCAACCATTACGTTCTCACATTAAAAATTTTAAATAGTGTTTTTTGTGAAGAAATCTTTAAAATTTATTAATGTCCGTTTCATGGTTATAAAGCTATTTGGTTATCGGATGAATAGTACTTACAGTGGGATAAAATAGCTCCCTCTTTTTTTGATGAGGGCCGAGAGGAGACATCTTAGAACTCCCATTTATCCTGTACTTTCATAACTTGTTCAATCACATCTCTTACACAGCCTTTACCACCATTTTTTTGGGAAACATATTTGGAAACATTTCTTACCTCCTGAACGGCATCTTTGGGACAGGTAGGTAACCCGACTTTTTTCATAACCGGAATATCAGGGATATCGTCGCCCATATAGAGTACTTTATGAAGGTTGATTTTGTGCAACTCTAAATATTCTTCTAATTGGTCTGTTTTATTATGGGAGCCTAAATAAATATCGGTTATCCCTAAACCGTTTAGCCGTGACCGGACACCTTCATTAGTACCTCCGGTTATGATGCAAATTTTATACCCGCAATCCACCGCAGTTTTTAAAGCAAAACCGTCTTTCATATTCATGGTACGTACTAATTCGCCATCGGGTAAAACCGTAACGGTGGCATCGGTTAAAACGCCATCTACATCAAGGATAAAAGTATCTATGTCTCGCATTAATTCTTTATAGTTTTTTTCCATAAGTGTATTGTATTGCTTTTGTTAATTGTTTATATATTTCTTTTTTGTCTGAATCTAATAAGTTTAAATGTGCTGCTAT
>PDQE01000071.1 GCA_002747735.1 Flavobacteriales bacterium
ACCTTTGAAATATCTTGATATTTCTTCATGCTTTTAAGTACAAATCTAAAGTATTCTATACGTTCTGTGAAAACAAGATTAACCGAACTCAGGTTATTATTACAGACAGATAGCTGCTTTCTAATGATTTTCCGTTCATTAATAACTATTCCCAAACAACTATTTGCTAAATTTACCCTTGTTTATGGCGTTTTTTAAAAATATTTTTCGGCTTTTTTGGCGAATTTGGTTTTACGGCTGGGTGTTTTTTAGCATTTTATTTGTTTTGCCGCTATTAATCATCCTCATTTCCTTTGATCGATTTTATAAAATTTTTTTCAAAATTGCCATTTTCTGGGGAAAGACTATTCTTTTTGTAATGGGCTTTCGGCCAAAAGTTATTTATAAGGAAAAAATACAACCGGATACCGCATATATGTTTATAGCCAATCACGCTTCGTTAATAGACGTAATGCTCATGCTTGCCGTTATGAAAAATCCGGCGGTATTTGTAGGCAAAAAAGAGGTGGCTAAGTTGCCTGTATTTGGTTATGTTTTTAAAAAAACCAGTATCCAAGTGGACAGAAGCATTGCCAAAAGCCGTAAAAAAGTTTATATCCACGCCCGAAAAAAAATAGAACAAGGCTTGGGTATTGTTATTTTTCCGGAAGGATTAGTGCCTCCTCACGATGTAGTCTTAGCAGATTTTAAGAACGGTGCTTTTAAGTTGGCCATAGAACATCAATTACCCATAGTCCCAATGACTTTTTATGATGTAAAGAAGCGTTTTTCCTGGAAGTTTTTTAGTGGATGGCCGGGAGAACTCAGGGTAAAAGTCCATGAGTTTATACAAACTAAAGACCTAACTTTAAAAGATACTGAAAAAATTAAGAATAAAGCCTATACGCTTATTTATAATGAATTAATAACGGATTTTGATAATGATGATTAGTAAATCTAATCATGCTAACCTACCAAACCGGCATAATTTTTACTCAATAAAGCTACATTATATCATATCTTATATCTAAAAAATGAAATACGAACACCTTACCTACTACTCCAAAACCGAAGAAAAGCTAAATGTGGCAAGCCATGCCATTGGGTTGGTTCTAAGTATATCTGCTTTGGTGCTACTAATGGTAAAAGCTGCCACTTACGGAACAGCTACGCATATTGTAAGTTTTGCCATCTTTGGCACCAGTTTATTGGTAATGTATGCTGCTTCTACTTTTTATCACTACGTACAAAAACCCAACTGGCGAAAACGGCTCAATATCGTGGATCATGCAGCTATTTACGTGTTAATAGCCGGCACCTACACACCTTTTACTTTAGTAACGCTCTCTGGATGGCTGGGCTGGACTATTTTTGGTATTGTCTGGGGCATTGCTTTAGTTGGTGTTTTTTTTAAATTATTTTACACCGGCCAGTATGATAAAATATCAACTGTAGCTTATGTACTTATGGGATGGATTATAATTTTTGCCATTAAACCTCTTGTAGAAAACTTTCCGGTTAAAGGTTTGGTATGGATTTTTGGTGGTGGAGGTTTTTATACGATAGGTGCCATTTTATACAGTATAAAAAAGATAAAATATAACCATGCCATTTTCCATGTTTTTGTGTTATTAGGTAGTTTTTGTCATTTTATGGCAGTGTATTTTTATGTATTGAATTAACCCAACTCCTTTGTATGTAACAACCGTGTTAATTTTATAGATAAATCCAATAAAATAACCTTGGCATTACCATTGCGTTCTATGTGATAGATAGCATCATTTAACTCTTGGTTTATTTGAAGAATATTTGCACTGTGAATAAAAGGGGCGAATTTTGCCAGTTGAAAATTTTCGGTTTCCGTTTCCAAATACACCAAAGGATTCGCACCATAATTATGTAACAGGGCTTGGCGAAAAAAACTTAAGCAGTAATCCAGAAAAATTTTTTGTATCTCCCTTCCTTTACCGGCTATAGTTTCGCTCCATTGGATAAGCTCCTGTATGGCAGCCGCATTACCTTTGGATTTAAAAGCGGTACGTACCCATTTTATAAACCACTGTTCAAATTGAGCTTCTGTACCTGTATTTTTTACCAATTGTAAAGCTTTGTTATAGCTGCCATCCGCCCTTTGGGCAATAGCCATAGCCCTATTTTCTAACAGGCCTTCTTTGTCTGTTAAAGCTACCATAATGTGTTGATCACCAAGTGGCTGTAAAAAAATTTGCTGGCATCGGCTTACAATGGTGCCAATAAGCTGCTCTACTTGTTCTACCACTAACAAAATTACGGTATTATCAGGAGGTTCTTCTATAAGTTTAAGCAGTTTATTGGCTGCCGGAGTATTGAGTTTCTCCGCCATCCAAATAATCAGGACTTTATATCCGCCTTCGTATGATTTTAAAGCGAGTTTTTTTACAATAGCCTCGGCTTCCTCTACACCTATTTTGCCTTGTTTGTTTTCTATATTTAAAAACCGATACCAATCGCTTAAACTCCCATATGGCCGGGTAGCTATAAACGTCCGCCATTCTTCCAAAAACAAATCGCTGACGGCATGTTTATTTATCTGAGCTGTAGTGGCTACCGGAAAAGCAAAATGCAAATCCGGATGAGCCAGTTTATTACATTTTTGATTGCAAGCCGAACTGCCTGTATTGTTTTCGCCATTCGTATTTTTGCACAATAGATATTGAGCGTAAGCTATGGCCAATGGCAATCCGCCCGTACCTTCTGGGGCTACAAAAAGCTGGGCATGTGGAACCCGTCCGTTGTTTACAGCTTTTATCAATTGTTTTTTTACCTTTTCCTGATTGATAATATCACTAAAAAGCATAAGATTTATTATCTTTTTATAATTGAATAAGTCTTTGAAACTCCACTCAGATTATTATAAACTTTAAGATAATATACGCCTTTCTCCAAATTACCCAAGTCAAATTGAGATAAAAAAGTAGGGGTTTTAAAAACTTCCTGCCCTATAGTATTGTATAATTTCATCTGATAGTTTTCCGCATCAGGCAAAGTTCCAATAAATTTTACCTTATCCGATACAGGATTTGGAGCAAGGCTTAGTTTTTCAAGGTTTTCTTCGGCAACACTAATTAAATTCACCACTTTAAATTTTTGCTGAACCATTTTACCCTGATAAGTACACTCAAAAGTCCATTCACCTAAATCGCTCAAATTATTGAAATGCCAATACCAGTAAGAAGAATCGTAGTTTTCATTAAACAGATAAGTCCACTCAGCAAAAACTTCTCCGTCAGGCTTGTACAATTTGTAAAAAGCAGAGGTACCCGCCAATTGGTCTTTAAAATAACTGGCGGTATAGACAGACGTATTAGGCAGAAATTGAAAACTAATATTTGTGGTTTCTGTTTCCGGACAGGTATTAAAAGCAATCTCTGCAGTATGCAACAACAGAGCATTTATAGTAGGATTTCTATAAGGCACCTGATTTTGCCACCAACTGCTACCTGAATTACAATTTCCTGTAAATGGATCTATAAGGTTATCGTTCCTGTCATACACCTCAAAATGTAAATGTGGCCCGGAAGAGTTACCAGAGCTGCCTACTACACCCAAATATTCACCAGCCGCCACCGTAGCTCCTACGGCTTTGGTACTAAGGGTATTCTTTTTTAAATGGCCGTACCAAGCTATGCTGCCATCATTGTGTTCTATATAAATGGCATTCCATTGGTTATTGTTAAAATCGCAACTCATATCAAATTCGCCATCGTGTTTATAAATAATCTTTCCCGGTGCGGCAGCTACTACTTCTGCCATATTATTTTGAAATTGGTACCACGAAAACGGCCAGGTGTAAAAGTCAGTACCTTGATGGTTATAACCTTTGTTTCCATCATCATACGTTCTGGTACCACAGTTGTAATCTTGTAATTTGTTTGGATATTCTAAGTTGTGATCTACAAAATAGGAAATAGCCCATACTTCATTCATGGCTGTATTTGCCGCTTTTTTAACCGGAATAATAAATTTGGGAGGAGCTGATGCAGATTTGTATTGCAACGGCAAAATTCCTTTATCAATCAATACTTTCCGAGCCATTTTTAGCTTATTTTTAATTTCAAAGCGTTGTTCGGTGGTAATACAGGGGATGATATCGGAGTTAAAACGATACTCTCCGCCTTGTGGTATACTCTCTGTTTGAGCGGAAACAGAAAGCGTAATCATTGCCAATATAAAATATAATAGTTTCATCATTTTTTGTTTTAGTTAAATTACATAGTAACAGGATTTACATTTATGGATTTTACCCCTAATATTTCATGTAAATTTAAACCATTTTATTTTAATGATATTCAGTTACTTAAAATTAAGTCTGCCATTTTGTAAATAACCTGATTTTTAAGTCCATTCTCTTTGGTGACAACTGGCTTTGTGTGCTTTCTTAAATACAGTTGTACACTGCAAAATCAGACACTTTGTCCTCAAACAAAGATAATGGCATTAATTATCCGCATTATCACTGTTTATTTGTCAAAAATAGTCAAATTGAAATAATAAGGGGGTTAAAGTTCTCAATTATAATTATATTTACACCTTTAAAATTATGAATATATTGTTGCCCGTAGCGGTGCAATTTAAAATATAAAAATCTTTATGAGCTGTACAAACTGCTCAACTACTGCCAGCGGTTTACCAAAAGGGTGCAAAAACAATGGTAGTTGCGGTATCCAAAGTTGTGATAAACTAACTGTTTTTAACTGGTTGGACAATATGTCTTTGCCTTCCGGACAAGAACCTTTTAATATATTTGAAGTACGTTTTAAAAACGGCCGCAAACATTTTTACCTCAACAAAAAAGGGCTTCCTCTCTCTATGGGAGATGTTGTTACCGTAGATGCTTCTCCGGGGCATGATGTAGGCATCATTTCTCTTGCAGGTGAATTGGTAAAAATTCAAATGCGTAAAAAACAACTAAGCCCTAAAAGTAACGAAATATCAGAAATTTACAGGAAGGCTACCCAAAAAGATATTGATGTTTGGCAGAAAGCCAGAAATCGTGAAGCAGAAGTTCAAAGAAAATCAAGAATTATTATAAGCCGAATAGGCTTAGAAATGAAATTATCCGATGTAGAGTTTCAAGGCGATGGCAACAAGGCTACATTCTATTACACGGCAGATGGCCGTGTAGACTTTAGGCAATTGATAAAAGAACTGGCTTCCACCTTTAGAATACGGGTAGAAATGAAACAAGTAGGGCTTAGGCAAGAAGCTGCCCGGCTGGGCGGAATTGGATCATGTGGCAGGGAACTGTGCTGTTCTACATGGTTAACAGATTTTAGATCGGTTTCAACATCTGCTGCCAGATATCAACAATTGTCATTAAATCCGCAAAAATTGGCCGGACAATGCGGTAAACTAAAGTGCTGTTTAAATTATGAATTAGATACCTACTTAGATGTCCTGAAAGAGTTTCCAAAAACCGATACCTGGTTACAAACCAACAAAGGGGTAGCTGTATTTCAGAAAATGGATATTTTTAAAGAAACCTTATGGTACGCCTATAAAGAAAACAGCCTACAGTGGATACCACTCCATGTAAATGACGTAAACCGGATTATTAAAATTAATAAAACCGGAAAAAAAATTGACAGTTTAGAAGAATTTACCCATATTGATGGCAATAATGACAACGAAAATTTGTTTACAGATGGTGTAGGGCAAGACAGCCTTACCCGTTTTGACAAAAGTAAAAAAAGAAAAAAGAAAAGAAGAAAAAAGAAATCCAATAGAAGAAATGCGTAGTGTATTTGCCTTTATTATTATTTTGGTATTCCTCATCAGCTGTAACGACAGTGTTTACAATGAGTACAAAACCGTTGGGGATAATGGTTGGGATAAAGACTCTATTATTTCTTTTAGCTATAATCCCAATGATACAATATCTAAAAACAACGTATATGTCAACTTGCGTAACAATGAGAACTTTGGATATAGCAATCTGTGGTTAATCATAGGTATTCAATTTCCGGATGCTACTACCATTGTTGATACCTTAGAATACGAAATGGCAGATGCAGAAGGCAGGTTTTTAGGGTCTGGGCTTACGGATTTAAAAGAAAATAAGCTGGAATATAAAACCAATGTAGTATTCCCAAACAAAGGTAAGTACATTTTTACGGTGCAACAGGCCATGCGAAAAGCCGGCGAAACCGAAGGCATTAATCTATTAGAAGGCATAACGGATGTAGGCATAAGCATAGAAAAAATAAACGCAAATGACTGAGAAAAAAAATAGCGAAAATAAATTTAAGAAATTCACCAAGTGGATGTGGATTTTATTTCTGGGAGGTATCGGGCTAATAACACTCTTGTTTTTATTAGGCTCATTTGGAGCATTTGGCCCTTTACCCACGTTTGAAGAGTTAGAAAATCCCGAAAATAATTTGGCTACAGAAGTCATCTCCTCAGATGGTAAAACCCTTGGTAAATATTTTAAAGAAAACAGGACCCCGGTTAGATACAAAGACTTGCCGGAAAATTTAGTAAACGCTCTTATTGCAACAGAAGACGAGCGTTTCTATGACCACAGCGGTATTGACTTTAGGGGTACAGCAAGAGCCTTTGTAAAACTGGGGCAAGACGGCGGTGCCAGTACCATTACACAACAATTGGCAAAACAGCTTTTTCACGGCCAAGGTGCCAGCAATATTACCAAAAGACTATTGCAAAAGGTAAAAGAATGGATTATTGCCATTCGTCTGGAGCGGCAATACACAAAAAGGGAAATCCTAACCATGTATTTTAACAAATACGATTTCTTAAACCAAGCGGTTGGCATCAGGTCTGCTTCGCGTATTTATTTTGGTAAGGAACCTCAAGATTTAAGTATAGAAGAATCTGCCACATTAGTAGGAATGCTCAAAAATTCATCACTATACAACCCCATTCGCTTTCCGGAAAGGGTTCAAAAAAGGCGTAATGTGGTGTTTAAACAGATGGAACGCAATGATTTTATAACAGAAGCTCAGAAAGACTCGCTACAAAAATTACCATTAAAACTAGACTATTCGCCAGAAGACACCAACTATGGCACTGCCACTTATTTTAGGGAATACCTTAGAGGATTTTTAAAAAATTGGGTAAAAAACAATAAAAAACCCGATGGCTCTGATTACAGTATTTACAGAGACGGTTTAAAAGTTTATGTTACCATAGACTCCCGGATGCAAAAATATGCGGAAGAGGCTGCCATGGAACATATGGCCAACTTACAACGGGTGTTTTTTGAACGGCAAAAGAACAATAAAGCAGCTCCTTTTTATGAATTAACCCAAAAAGAAATTAAAAGAAATATGAGGCAGGCCATGCGTAGGTCTAACCGCTATAAACGCATGAAAAATAATGGTGCTTCTAAAGATGAAATTGAAAAATCTTTTAATACCAAAACAGAAATGCGGGTTTTTAGTTGGAAAGGCGAAAAAGATACCATAATGACACCTATGGACTCCATCCGGTATTACAAATTTTATTTACGTTCCGGATTGCTCTCTGTAGAAGCCCAAACGGGCCATGTAAAAGCATGGGTAGGCGGTATTAATTACAAGCACTTTCAATACGACCATGTTAAACAAGGCAAACGGCAGGTAGGTTCTACTTTTAAACCTTTTGTATATGCCACTGCCATCAATCAATTGAGACTCTCACCCTGTGAAAAATTCCCGAATACCCCTTACACCATTCCAAAAGGCAAATACGATATGCCCGAAGACTGGACACCGCAAAACTCTGACGGAAAATACGGTGAGCCCAAAACGCTTAAAGATGCTTTAGCAACCTCCACAAACGTAATTACGGCACAACTCATAGACAGGGTAACACCTGAAAATGTAGTAAAACTGGCTAAGAATTTGGGCGTGGAAAGCGATGTGCCTGCGGTACCTTCTATTGCTTTAGGAAGTGTGGATTTATCACTTTATGAGATGGTAGGAGCCTACAATACTTTTCCCAGCAGAGGTATGTACATAAAACCAATGATGGTATTAAGAATAGAAGATAAAAACGGTACTGTTTTACAGAATTTTGCTCCTGAAACAAAAGAAGTAATGAGTGAAGAAGCCGCATATACTGTGGTAAAATTGTTAGAAGGTGTAACCCAATACGGTTCCGGAGCCCGTTTACGCGGCTGGACCCGAAACCCAGATAGTATAGTTACCGGCCATCCTTATAAATTTACAACTCCAATTGCCGGAAAAACAGGAACTACACAAAACCAATCCGATGGTTGGTTTATGGGCTTTGTACCCAATTTAACCACCGGTGTATGGGTAGGCGGCGAAGACAGGGCTATCCACTTTGCAGATCTAGCTCGCGGACAAGGGGCTTCTATGGCTCTGCCTATATGGGCACTATATATGAAAAAATGTTATGCAGACAAGGATTTGGATATAAGTACCAAACCCTTTGTAAAACCACCCGATTTAGACATAGAACTAGACTGTGAAAAATACATAGAACAAGAAGAGGAAGAGGAAGATAGCCAAAAAGACCCCGTCTTTTAAATTTCTTAAATTATGAGCTGGAGGCCGGATAAAGAAATTGTTGAACATTCAAATATTTATAAAGTGATGCAACAACATCACTTTAATGATTACAATACCTTTTGGGAATGGTCAGTTACCAAAAGAGAGCAGTTTTGGGATACCACTATTAAAAACTTAGGCCTAAAGTTTAAAAATAATTATACCCGAATTGTAAATTTGGATAAAGGAGTCACCCAACCTCAATGGCTTTTCGGTGCAACGTTAAACATCGTTGATAGTTGTTTTAAAAATGATAGTTCAGCTACGGCTGTGGTTTATCAGAAAGAGAATGGAGAACTGACTACCTTGTCACAATCACAGTTGGAAGAATTGGTCAATAAAATTGCCAATAGTTTTTCAAGATTTAAAGTTACAACAGGTGATTGCATCGCTATTTATATGCCTATGACTGTGGAAGCAGTATCTATATATTTGGCCGCCATAAAAGCGGGCATACAAGTAGCCACTGTTGCCGATAGTTTTACGCCAAATGAAATTGCCATTCGGTTAAAGATAAGCAATCCAAAACTTATTTTTACCCAAGACGTGCTGCCCAGAGCTGGAAAAATACTGCCTTTATACGAAAAAGTAGAAAAAGCTAATGGGCCAAAAGCTATTGTGATAAAAGTTTCTGACGAAAAAATTGCATTACGAAACGGTGATGTATATTGGGATGATTTTTTGTCAGATAATATCCAATTTAAAAGTGTTCCTCAATCTCCTGATGATGTTATCACCATTTTATTTTCCTCCGGCACCACAGGAGCCCCAAAAGCCATTCCTTGGACACATACTACGCCTATTAAAGCGGCATCGGACGGTTTTTACCATCACAATATCCAAAAAAACGATGTGGTTTGCTGGCCTACCAACTTAGGCTGGATGATGGGACCCTGGTTAATCTTTGCAACTTTGATTAATAACGCCGCTATCGGACTATATTACGGTGCTCCGTTAGGAGAAAGTTTTGGTAGATTTGTCCAAAACGCAAAAGTAACCATGCTGGGCGTTATTCCCAGTATCGTAAAACAGTGGATAAAAACCCAATGTATGGAAAATGTAGATTGGAAATCCATAAAATGTTTCAGTTCCACCGGAGAAGTTTCCAATCCTAAAGAAATGGATTACCTTATGAATCTGGCCGGAAACAAACCGGTTATAGAATATTGCGGTGGTACAGAAATAGGTGGCGGGTACGTAACCGGAACGGTAATACAGGAAAATATCCCGAGTACATTCTCCTCACAGGCCTTGGGAACTTCTTTTATTTTACTAGATGAAGATGGTAAACCGGCTGATAAAGGTGAAGTATTTATTATTCCACCGATAATAGGATTGTCAAATACACTTTTAAACAAAGACCATCACAAAACATATTACGAAGGAACACCTAAGTACAAAGGTCGGCAACTCAGACGTCATGGTGATCAACTACAACGTATGAAAAACGGTTATTACAAAGCCATGGGGCGGGTAGATGATGCCATGAACCTTGGAGGTATTAAAGTTAGTTCCGTACAAATAGAAGCTGTGATTAACCATTTAAATTTTGTAAAAGAATCTGCTGCTATAGCTGTAGCTCCTTTAGATGGAGGACCCGGTGAATTAGTGGTGTATTATGTACCCAATAAATGCGAACTTAGTGAAGAAGAATTAACCAAAATAGCCGCAAAAAGCATTAAAACAGAACTCAACCCATTGTTTAAGCTGAGTAAACTAATAAAAATAGATGCTTTACCCAGAACCGCATCCAACAAGGTAATGCGGTGTAAACTAAGGGATATGTATGATAGCATAGTGTAAAGACATCTTTTATATGATATCTCTATATCCAATATAATAACCCTATCATGGCTTAGAAACGCAATATAATGTGGCTATAAACCAAAAAAACAACCCGAATGAACATCATCTCTTATAATGTAAACGGCATACGAGCCGCTATCAGAAAAGGTTTATTAGAATGGCTAAAAGTTGCTCAACCTGATGTACTCTGTCTTCAGGAAATAAAAGCCCACCGTGAACAATTGGACCTTACTTTGTTTGAAAAAGCGGGTTACCCTTATCACTATTGGTATCCGGCACAAAAAAAAGGTTACAGTGGTGTGGCAATATTGTCAAAAATTAAACCGAAAAATGTAGCTTTTGGCACAAAAATCCCAACGATGGACTTTGAAGGACGAAATTTACGCGTAGATTTTGAAGACATTTCAGTAATGAGCCTCTATATGCCTTCCGGCACCAATACTGCCCGCTTGGATTTTAAGCTAAACTATATGGCAGAATTTCAGGAATATATAGACCAGCTAAAACAAGATATTCCCAATTTAATAATTTGTGGTGATTTTAACATTTGCCATGAAGCTATTGATATTCACAATCCCATTGCCAATAAAAACACCTCCGGATTTTTGCCTGTGGAACGAGAATGGATTGGTAATTTTATTGAAAGTGGATTTATAGACAGCTTTAGGCATTTTAACAAAAGTCCGCATAATTACAGCTGGTGGAGTTATCGTGCCAATGCCAGAAACAATAACAAAGGCTGGCGAATTGATTACTGTATGGTGGCCATCCCGTTAAAAGAAAAGTTAAACCGATCTTATATTTTGCCACAAGCCCATCATTCTGATCATTGTCCGGTTGGCGTAGTATTAAACATGTAACAAATAGTTATATATTTGCATAGAATAAAAATGAATGTAATCATGAAAAAATTATTCCTTTTCATATTCACCATAACGCTTCTTAATGCTTGTGTTTCTAAGCGAGTATATGAAGAACTGGAAGCCAAATATGACAAATTACGCAGTAATAGCGAAAATCTCTTTGCCGAAAATCAAGATTTAATAGCACAAAAAAAAGCCTTGGAAGAAAGCAAACTCCAGTTAAAATCGGAAGTGGACAGGCTAGATGCCGAAAAAGAACGGGTACGTGAAGAAGTAGCCCAATTAGAGGAACGTAAACAAAAATTGGAAGCAGCTTACAGCGAACTGGAAAATCTCAGCGAGCAACAATTGTCTAAAAAAGCGGAAGAAAACAAAAAATTACTCGTCCAACTTCAAGAAAAGGAGGCTAAACTGGCAGAGGAAAGCGATCGATTAGACACTTTACAAAAAGAATTGGATCAAAAATCTTCTCGTATAGACCAATTGGAAAGCCTTATAGCCGCTAAAGAAAATGCAATGCAGCAATTAAAAGATGCAGTTTCGGCTGCATTAAGTGGTTTTGAAGGCAGGGGCCTTACCGTAGAACGAAAAAATGGAAAAGTTTATGTGTCTATGGAGAACAAACTGTTGTTTAAATCTGGAAGTTGGGCGGTGAACAATGAGGGACAAAAAGCCGTAATAAACTTAGCCGAAGTCCTTACACAAAACCCTGATATAAACGTACTGATAGAAGGCCATACGGATAATGTACCTTATAATGGCAAAGGTGGTATTCTATTGGATAACTGGGATTTATCCGTTAAAAGAGCTACGGCCATTGTTCGGATTCTAATCAATAATGATGTAAACCCCAAACAAGTTACTGCCGCCGGTAGAAGTAAATTTATGCCTGTAGGCAGCAATGCTACAGATTTTGGACGTGCTAAAAACCGGCGTATAGAAATTATTTTAGCTCCTAATTTAGATGAGATTAATCAGTTGTTAGGTGAATAATAGACGAAATAAGTCCTTACGGTTTTTAAAACCTACAAAAAATTTGTCAATTTTATCGTCTAATCCCTATTATTCATACCATTATAATAAAAAAGTGTAAAATAGGTACTATATCTAAAGACCCTCAATAATCGCTTTTAACTCATGGGCCTGTAACACTCCAGACTGCCGCCAAACCTGTTTGCCATCTTTAAACAAAATAAGCGTAGGAACACCTTGCACTTTATACTGAGTAGCTACTTGAGGGTTTTTATCTACATCTATTTTTACAATTTTAACAGTATCTTTAACCTCTTGTTTTAATTGTTTTAAAATAGGCGTCATCATCTTACAGGGCCCACACCAATCCGCTTTAAAATCAACTAAAACCAGCTTATTTGAGGTAATAATCTTTTTAAATGAGGCCATACTAACCTTCTTTAGCCATTTTTCCCATAGCACAACTCACCATGGATTTTGCTTTGTACATAATATTGTTAGAAGTACCTGCTTCCGGATATCCCATTGCGGCCAATTTATTCTTAGCCTCATTTAATACCGGCATTTCGTTACTATTAATAGTGATAAGGCTATTTTCTAAATCAACCGTAACTTCAGAGATACCTTGAATGGACAATAATCCTTTTTTTATGGTATTGGCACACCCGCCACATTTAAGATTTAAAATTTCTATTGTTGTCATAATTATTTTTTTATTGGTAAATTTTCTTTGTTCCATTGTAAAATTCCGCCATCTAAATTATAGATTTTAGAAAACCCTTCTTGAGCCAATTGTCTGGCTGCCAAGCCACTTCTACGACCACTCCTACAATAAAGATAAACAGATTTATTTTTGTCTAGTTTTTTTATTTGCTGCAAAAAATTCTTGTTTTTAAAATCGATATTTTTGGCATTTTTTAGATGTCCTCCGGCATATTCTCTATGAGTTCTAACGTCAATTAACTGTACATTAGCGTTTTCTGTAGCCGTTTTAAAATCTGCTGTAGTTCCCTGCACTATATTTTCATCTTGATTGCTATTCGATGATAATGTTTTGTCTTTACAGGAAAAGGCAGCGGTGCTAATAATTAGAAAGATTAAAAATAAGTTCTTCATATATTTATTTTTTAAGTATTTTATTTTAAAGTGCTTGGGCAAACTTTTTCGCTCAACGGAATATTGATATTTTTAAGTGCATCAAAACCTCCGGCAATGTCAATTACTTTGTGATTACCACGTGCTTTGAGGATAGATGCCGCAATTACAGAACGATAACCTCCGGCACAATGGACATAAAAATCTTCCTCTGTAGTAAAATCATCTAAATGGCCATTGATAAAATCCAGCGGAGTATTTACTGCTTCTTTTATATGTTCACTTTGATATTCGCCGGGTTTTCTTACGTCATAAACAGGAGATTTCTGTGTATTATAGATTTGATTAAATTCTTCCGCAGTAATACTTTTTAAAGTGTCTATTTCTCTACTTGAATTTTTCCAAGCCTGTATTCCTCCTTTTAAATAGCCCAAAGTATTGTCAAAACCTACTCGGGAAAGCCGGGTTACCGCTTCTTCTTCTTTTCCTTCCGGCACTATTAAAAGAATGGGCTGTTGCACATCTACAATTAAAGCTCCTACCCACGGAGCAAAATTGCCCTCCAACCCTATAAATATAGAACGTGGTATAAAACCTTTTATAAATTCACTTTTATTCCTTACATCAAGGACTACTGCACCAGTCTCGTTGGCTAAATTTTCAAACTCATCAGGAGATAAAGGCGTAGTGCCTTTCCGCAACACAGTATCTATAGATTGATAACCTTCTTTATTCAGTTTTACATTTAAGGGAAAATAGTCAGGTGGTGGTAACAATCCGTCGGTTACTTCTTTTATAAATTCCTCTTTGGTCATATCAGCCCTAAGAGCATAGTTAGTTCTTTTTTGCTCTCCAATGGTACCTACCGTCTCTTTACTCAGGTTTTTGCCACAAGCAGAGCCTGCACCATGAGCGGGATACACAATTACATGGTCTTCCAAAGTCATTATTTTTTTACGCAAGCTATCAAAGAGAACGGCTGCGAGCTCTTCTTTAGTCATATCAGCTGCTTTTTGTGCTAAATCCGGCCGGCCTACATCACCAAGGAACAAAGTATCACCACTAAAGATAGCGTGGTTTTTCCCATCCTTGTCTTTTAAAAGATATGTAGTGCTTTCCATAGTATGCCCCGGCGTATGTAATGCTGTGATAGTTATATCTCCCAATTGAAATGTTTCACCATCTTTGGCTATATAAGCATCAAAACCCGTATCGGCTCCCGGGCCATATACTATTTTGGCTCCGGTTTTTTCCGCTAAGGTTACATGCCCACTCACAAAATCGGCATGAAAATGCGTTTCAAAAATATATTTTACACTAGCATTGTCTTTCTTTGCTCGTTCTATATAAGGAGCCACCTCTCTTAAAGGGTCTATAATGGCTGCTTCTCCTTTGCTCTCTATATAATAAGCTCCTTGTGCCAAACAACCAGTGTAAATTTGTTCAATGTTCATGTTCTTGTTTATTTTATGAGTAAAGTTTACAATTTCATTTTTAGAAATGCAAAGTTACTGAGAATATTAAAAATATAATGTAACATTTGTTAAATTGAATTTTTATCGTTTTGATAAAAATTGCCAATAGCCAAAGAAACATTAGTGACCTTGCATTTTTTCTTACTCAATAACCCATTTTTTTCTCCTTTTAAAGCTGTTTATGTGACTAATATACTGAATAAGTATCAAACAGATGCAACCCGCATTATCAAACAACTCTTCGTTATTACAACGATAAACTTAATTTTTAAGTAAACAAATATCTTTGAATTAAACCAAATTGATTTGATTACAGGTGAATGTTTTGGGTTAATTACCTTGCAAAGAGATGATTACTTATTTAAACCTCATTTTATCTCTAAAAATATGGAATTATTTACATTTCTATCATATATTTGTTAAGTAATTGATATATGGAGTTGTGTCTTTATGTTTAGCAACATGAATATTCACAATCTTTCATTTTTCTCAAAAAAAGTCAAGATAAGTTCTTGATTAAGATCCAGCATTAAAAATATTAATAAGTGGCTAGGATTTTTAAATACTAATTTTTAACTTAATTTTTTTACTATGAAAAAACTATTTTTTTCTGCTCTTTTTTTAGGAGCAACATGTATGGTATTTGCTCAGGCGAACCAAAGTACGGTAGATCAAACCGGTAATAACAATGATGCTAAAGTAACTCAAATAGGTAATGCCAATGTATCTGATATAGATCAAATGGGAGACGGCAATATGGCCACAGTTGACCAAACCGGCACCACCAACAAGGCAACTATTTACCAACAAGGCAATAAAAATGATGCAGACATTATGCAAATGGGATTGAACAATGATGCCAATCAAAAACAGGTGGGAGACGAAAACATTGCCGATGCATACCAAGACGGAAAGAACAATATGTCTAATCAGATGCAAGACGGAATGAAAAATGAAGCCTATGTTGTTCAATACGAAAGTAATAACAAGGCTACTCAGAGCCAAAAAGGTGACAATAATTTTTCGGAATCTCTTCAAAATGATTTAGGCAGTGGCGGCGGAAACGTTTCCATGCAAAATCAAATAGGTAAATGGAATACCGCCAGAGTTTGGCAAAGCGGGCCATCTTCTTGGAATTATGCAGATCAATATCAAAACGGAAACGATAATGTGGCTTTAGCACAACAAATAGGAAAATCAAACTATTCTGAACAAGAAACTGACCAAAACGGACTTAAAAACTGGAGTTTAGCCGAACAAAAACTTGGATATAATAAAGCATATATAGACCAAAAAGGAGACGAAAATTGGTCTTCGGTTTATCAAAAAGGAAATTCTAATAATGCCAACATTACCCAAGATGGAATGATGAACAACAGTAAATCTTTACAATTTGGTAGTTATCACAAAAATACAGTAAACCAAATTGGAAATGGAAATACTTCTTTTGTCTCTCAAGCTAACTAAATAAAACTTAATTTAAAAAAAAACCGTTTCCTGCACCGGAAACGGTTTTTTTATTTATAAAACTATTGAAATTTACAGAGAAAAAAAGAGTCAAAAAGAGTTCATTTTCTATAAAGTTAATATTTTTAGTTTTTTCAAATTTATTAGGCCAACTCATTTAAACTTTTTTAACTCGTAAAAAAATACTTTTTTAGTTTTTTTTCTTTCTACAATTTCTTGGCTACTCAACTAAACCATTGCCTAATGCCAATTTGCCAAATTAAAAATTTGGAATTTAACTTTTTTTAACTATATTTGAAATATGTTTAAAAACATGTTGCTGTGAAAATAATAAAAAACACCCAATTTAATCTTTTTTCCTTTTCCTCAACACGTATTTTAACAACAAAATTGGCCCTTAAATTCAATTAGTTTGTTTGGATTTACAACGTATAGCTATTGTTAAAAACAA
>PDQE01000072.1 GCA_002747735.1 Flavobacteriales bacterium
TTCCAGATGTTTTTCCGGCGTTTTGGCATCTTGCCAACAATCCATAGGACCACCAACAATACCTTCAAAAACCATAATTTCACAAGGACCTGAAATCGTCTCAGCAGGGAAAACAAAGTACTCACCTACACCCGGAATCAAATTGAAAGACACTCTGGAAAAAGGTTTGTTTGGTTTCATCCCATGAACATATGTTAATGCTAATGCTCTCATTGGCTTATCATACATACATTTTTCATCATCACGCTCAAACATCCTAACAATATCACCTTTACCCGCAGCCAAAATTGTCAAATCATTTTGAGATGCAATACCATCTAAATCTTCTTTTTCTATATTTTGATAGACCATTTTTCCACCGTTTTCTTCAAAAACTTCTATAAGTTTAGGCATTTTAATGCGTTGATCTACAGATTGTGCATTTGCATCTATTTTAGCTGCCCAACTAAATAATTTTTCCCCGGGTACTTCAGGGTTTGGAACTGTTAATCCAATACCTTCTACAGGCGGACATGTTTCATCCCATAAATTAATTCCTATTTCCCTTTCGTTTTGCAAAGCAATATCAAACATACATTGACTTGATGTTACTCTACCATTTAAAATTTCTTCTGGTGTACGATTGCTGTAAATAGTAATATCGTATCCTTTTTTTACTAGTCCAATTCCTAGCTGTAATCCTGATTGGCCTGCACCAATAATTGCTATTTTTCTTGACATAATTTTACTTTATTTAATTGTTTTTTAGTGATTCATTAGTAATGGCATTAACGGATAATGCTGTTCCGGCCCCATGGCACTATACCCGCCATCTACAACAGTTTCAGCCCCCGTCATATAAGACGCCGCTTCAGAAGCCACAAAAGCCACTGCATTAGCCACCTCTTCTCCATCCGCAACTCTACCCATTAAATTATAAGGCTCAGATACTTTATTAGCGTGTTGCCTGTTATCGCCTGTTAACCCTTCAAAAGGGTCTGACCAAATATGCCCTAGACGAACCATATTTACACGAATACCATCTTGTGCATATTCTACAGCTTGTGTTTTGGTTAAATGTAGCATTGTAGCTTTTGACACCGGATAAGCCCAACGCTGAATATGAGGAAAGACTCCGGAAACAGACCCTATATTTATAATATTACCTTTGCTTTTCTTTAAATGAGGACGTGCTAATTCGCCTAAAATAGCCACAGATACCGCATTTACATTTAAGGTTTGCAACCATACTTCACGGGATGTCTTAGCACCTTCATCTCCATAAGAACACGCATTATTAATCAATACATCTATTTTTCCAAAAGCATTTAAGGTCTTAGCAATAAGTTTTTCACAATCTGCATCTACAGAAATATCTGTATTCACGTACAAGGCATTATCACCCAATAATTGCTGTGCTGCAACACCTTTTTCTTGTGTTTTGTCTGCAATAACCACTTTAGCCCCTAATGCCACTAACTTTTTACATATCTCTAAACCTATGGATGCTGCCCCTCCGGTTACAATGCAAACTTTACTTTCTAAATTAATCATGCTAATTCTTTTAAATAAAATTAAATTTAATAATATTGAATGGAGCGAATATATAAAATATTTGATAATTTAAAAATAAAATTGCATTTAATTTTGTTTTTATTTTCTATTAAGGTAATAATATGGTACATTTATCGCCATAAAATAAGACAATAACACAGTACAAGTAACACCTTATATATTATACGAAAACAAATATTTTATTAATTATTTTTAATTATTTTGAATTAATTTTGTTTAAATTGAATAAAAAAGTTACTTTTACCAAAAAGAAAATAGATGCACACTATAGATAACCTAAATAAATTTAAAGCCGCTGCTATACAAGCAAGCCCGGTATTTTTAAACACAAAGGCCACCATAGAAAAAGCCTGCTCCCTTATTAAAGAAGCAGCCTCTAATGGTGCTACGCTTATTGCTTTTCCTGAAGTTTTCATCTCTGCATACCCTTATTGGAATTGGCTACTAAACCCAATTGAAGGCAGTAAATGGTTTAAAAAACTATACCTAAATGCCATAACCACAGACAATGAAGATTTAAAACTGATTTTTAAAGCTGCCAAGAAAAATAAGTGTAATGTAGTTATCGGCATGAACGAAAAAGACCCTGTTAAACCCGGCACATTATATAACACTAACCTTATCATATCTGATGAAGGAAAATTACTAGGAAAACACAGAAAACTTGTGCCTACGTGGGCAGAAAAATTAACATGGACAGGTGGAGACGGCTCTTCATTAAAAGTGCATCCAACCTCTATTGGTCCATTAGGCACTTTAGCCTGTGGAGAAAACACCAATTCACTGGCTAGATTTACCCTTCTTGCCCAAGGCGAACTTGTACACGTTGCCAATTATATAAGTTTACCAGTGGCACCAACAGACTACAACATGTCCGAAGCCATAAAGATACGGGCTGCCGCACATTCTTTTGAAGGTAAATTATACACCGTAGTCTCTTGTTCTGCTATAAGTGAAGAAATCATTCAACTTTTTGAAAAGGAAGCACCTGATTGTAGAGCACTATTTAAAAGAAAGAACAGTTCATTTTCAGGCTTTATAGACCCTAACGGACAAGTAATAGGGGATTCACTGATAGATGAAGAAGGTATAGCCTATGCAGAAATTGATTTAGAAAATTGTATTCAGCCCAAACAAATGCACGATATTATCGGGCACTATAATCGTTTTGACATTTTTGATTTAAGAGTTAACAACCAACCCATAAAAGCAGTAAACATAAAAGATTAATCACAAAAAAGTACCACCATGGAAACAAACATCTACAGCAATGAAATCTACGGAAGATCTAGAGTAAAAGACAACAAGGAGTTGCAACAATACTACAAAGATCTGGAAAAAATGGACACTGGAGCTTTATGGACGGTAGCCAATGACATTGAACCTTGGGAACCACATACCATCTCTGCCCCTATGTTTTGGGATTATGACAAACTCAGACCTTATGTGTTGGAAGCAGCACGTTTAGTAACTCCCGGAGATGCTGGCAGGCGTGTAGTATATCTGCAAAACAAAAATAGAATTAAAGAAAAAGCAGCTGTAGGCTGGTTGTATGCCGGTATTCAGATTACACAACCGGGAGAGTTTACTCCGGCACACAGACACGTAGCTTCTGCACTTCGCTTTATTATGGAAGGTGATAAAGGATATACCATTGTAAACGGAAATAAAATAGATTTAGAAGCCAGAGATTTTGTAATTACCCCAAATGGCACCTGGCATGAGCATGGAGTTGCAAAAGACGGAAAAACCTGTATTTGGATGGATGGACTAGACATTCCGCTTGCCAATGCCTTGGAAGCTAATGATTATGCCGTATTGGATGAAGATTCAGGCGGACAAGAAGAAGTTGTACCCAGAAACTACTCGCCAAACCGTTACTCACAAGCAGGAGTAATTCCTATGGATGAGAAATGGAATAACCCCTACTCTCCAATGTTTAAATACCCTTGGAAAACCACCCAAAAAGCATTACAAAATATGGCAAAAGTAAGTAAAGGATCTGAGTATGACGGCTTTTTAATGCGTTATGCAGACCCTGTAACCGGCGGACACCCAATGCAAACCATGGGAGCCAGTATGCAAATGCTACCTCCAAAAATGCATACCAAAGCACACAAACATACCGGATCATTTATGTTTCAGGTGGCTAAAGGGCAAGGAGCCGTAATCATTGACGGAAAACGTTATGATTTTAAAGAAAAAGACATGTTCTGCATTCCGTCTTGGTTATACCATGAATTTATTAACACCTCATCAACAGAAGAATTGTACCTGTTTAATTTTAATGATTTACCAACTATTGAAAAATTAAATTATTACCAAGAAAAAGCTCATCCGGAAGGACATCAAAAAGTAACCGCATAATAAATAAAAAAATGAAATTAGTAAGTTATAGAAAAACCATAGAGTCTGAAATAAGAGCCGGTATAGTACAAGACGGCCTTATTATTGATTTACAAAGTTTAGGAAATTGTATTGGAACAGATTTACCCTCAACCATGTTAGCCTTTATAGACATGGGCATAGAGGTTGTAAAAGCAGTAGCAGAAAGTCTAAAAGACTTACCACCACTACAAAAAGCAGCTATAAGTATTGCATACAGCAATGCCATTATAACAGCTCCCATACCTAAACCGCGTAAAAATATATTTGGAATTGGATTAAATTATACAGAACATGTAGCAGAATCTGCCCGTTCTTTAGACACTGCTAAAGAATTGCCTCAAAAATGTGTCATCTTTGCCAAACCCCCAACAACGGTTATAGGGCCAAATGATGCTATAAAGCATTTTGCCAATATTACACAACAAATGGATTGGGAAGGAGAACTGGGTGTTATTATAGGTAAAAAAGCACAGCAAGTTACTAAAAAGGAGGCTCTGGATTATGTCTTTGGATATACCATTATAAATGACATAAGTGCAAGAGACTGCCGTAGATCCGGACAGTGGATTGTTTCTAAAGGACAAGATACGTATGCACCCATGGGTCCCTGCATTGTAACCGCTGATGAACTGACTGACCCACATAACTTACAAATTATAACCAAAGTTAATGGTGTTGAAAAACAAAACGGCAATACCAAATATATGCTGTTTAATGTAAATGCTATTATTGAAGATATTAGCGAAGGAATGACCTTAGAACCCGGTGATATTATTGCCACAGGCACTCCTGCCGGCGTGGGTGCCGGAAGAGAACCACAAGAATGGATGTGGCCGGGTGATACGGTAGAAGTAAGTATTGATACGATTGGTAACTTAAAAAATTACATTGTAAAAGGATAAGATAATGACTACTAAAAAACTATATAGAATTGGGCAGATTGTGCCCAGTTCTAACATAACCATGGAAACCGAAATACCCGCCATGTTTAGATCAAGAGAAACTATCTCTCCTGAGCGTTTTACTTTTCATTCTGCCAGAATGCGAATGAAAAAAGTTACTAAAGAAGAATTGGCCGCCATGGATGCGGCATCAGATGTATGTGCTACAGAATTATCTGATGCCCATGTAGATGTAATGGGATATGCATGCTTGGTAGCTATTATGGCCATGGGCAAAGGCTATCATTGTGTTTCTCAAGACAGATTACACCAAAAAACAATAGAAAACGGCTATCCTACACCCATTGTAACCAGTGCAGGTGCTTTGGTGGAAGGGCTAACAGCACTGGGAGTTAAAAATATTGCTGTTATTGCTCCTTATATGAAACCTTTAACTAAAATGGTAGTAGAATATATTGAAGACCAAGGATTTACAGTTAAAGATTATATTGCTTTAGAAGTAGCGGACAATCTTGAGGTAGCGGCTTTAAATCCCGAGAATTTAAAATCAATTTATAAGGATTTAAATCTTGATGGTGTAGAAGCTATTGTTTTATCTGCCTGTGTGCAAATGCCTTCTTTACCGGCTGTACAAGCCGTACAAGATGAAGTAGGTTTACCAGTTACCACCGCAGCCATTTGTACCACATATAAAATGCTGAAAGAGTTGCGGTTAGACACAAAAGTACCTAATTCCGGTGCCTTACTATCCGGTAAATACTAAAATTATTAGTACTTTTGCCTATCTATGATGGAAACAAATAAAAAAAAAACGGCATACAGTCTATTAGTGTTGGCTTTTCAATATTAAGCGTTATGCTAAAATCGCCACACCCTTTACCTCTGAAAGAAATTTCAGAAAAAAGTGGTTTATCTCCCAGTAAAATACACTCCTATCTCGTTAGCTTTTTAGAGTTAAATGTGGTAGAGCAAAACAAAACCACCGGTTTTTACAGTCTGGGCAACTATTGTTTAAAACTAGGGCTTGGGTATCTAGATCAAGTAGGGTTGCTATCTGCATGCAAACCGGTTATGGAAGATTTAGCCCATGATTTAGGGCATACTGTATTTCTTGGGGTTTGGGGCAATAGAGGGCCAACCATTATAAACAGAGTAGATGGTGCTTTTAGTCAAACTATTTTTGATTTGCGTATTGGCAGTGTTTTACCCTTACTGTCTTCTGCTTTGGGAAAAAATTTTGCCGCTCATTTACCAGAAACTCTAGTTCATCCTATGCTTATAGAAGAACTTGAAAAAAAAGGAGCTTCTGATGACTTCCCTAATGATCTGGCAGAAATTCAAAATAGATTAGAAAAAATAAAACAACATGGTGTTAGCAAAAGCAGAGGGGGCATTTTATCTGATTATACCGCAATTTCTGCTCCTATCTTTGACTATTCCAATACCATTATAGCAGGTTTAACCATTATGGGAAGAATAAACCGATTGGATGACAGGTTAGACGGTAATGCAACTAAACTGTTAAAAAAAGCTGCTGCAAAAATATCTATAAGCAGAGGTTTTATTGCTTCCTAAGCATTTATAAATTTTAGCGGTTTTTAAACTCAACCATTTGATTGGTGTAGCTATCCTTAAAACACTCACATTATGAAGTGTAATGAGCAGGTATATTCAGGTTTTGGCATTTTTTTTAATCTCAACTTCCCCCTCCTCCAAAACCCACCGGTTAGCAGGGTAAAACTGCTACTACTGCCTAATCATTAATTTGCTACTTCGCTCAAAAATTTAATTCGCATAAGCCGCAATTCTTCTTCATCGTATTCGCCTTCAAATTCATCTAAGGCATCTTGTATTCTATCGGCTTCTGCTTCCAGAAAGTATTCGTAAATCTCCTCCTGTTGTTCTTCATCCAGCAATTCATCCAGACAGTAACCAATATTTAACTTGGTTCCGGAATATACAATTCGTTCCATTTCGGTGGTAAGTTCTTTCATATTCAAACCTTTGGATTTGGCAATATCTATAAGTGGCAATTTCTTATCCGTATTTTGAATAATAAAGAGCTTTAAGGCTGAATTAGAACCGGTAGTCTTTACAATTAAATCATCCGGACGGGTAATGTCATTATCGTTTACATAACGCTCTATCAGTTCTATAAAAGGCTTACCGTATTTTCGGGCTTTGCCATCGCCTACTCCGTGCACATTAGACAATTCTTCCAGTGTAATAGGATATTTTATGGTCATATCCTGCAGAGAAGGATCTTGGAATACGGCAAAAGGTGGTACTTTTTTTTGTTTACCCACTTTTTTACGCAGGTCTTTTAGCATGGCCATCAACTGTTTATCCGCTCCTACGGTGCTGCTCTTATCCTGAGATATGATACTATCGTCAGTATTATGTGTGTACACATGGTCTTCGGTCATCATAAAAGAATGCGGATTTTTAATAAAATTCATCCCTTTTTTGGTGAGTTTTAAAACACCGTATTGCTCTATTTCTTTAGAAATATAACCCGCTACCAACACTTGCCTTAACAAGGCCATCCAGTAATGCGGCTCTTTATTCTTACCCTTACCAAAAAAGGATTTTTGTGTGGTCTTCCTTGCCCTTAACAAGGCATTTTCTTTACCTACTAATATGTTGACTATTTCTTTTGCTTTGTATTCCTGATTGGTATCTTTTATGGTTTGGAGCAATAATTCTAATTCATCCCTCGCCTCTATTTTGGTTTTGGGATTACGAACATTGTCATCCATATCTGCACCTTCACCGGTTTCTAAGTCAAATTCTTCCCCAAAATAATGGAGCAAAAATTTTCTCCGGCTCATAGATGTTTCAGCATAAGAAACTACTTCCTGTAAAAGGGCATGGCCTATTTCCTGCTCAGCTACCGGTTTACCGGCTAAAAATTTCTCTAACTTTTCAATGTCCTTATAAGCATAAAAAGCCAGACAATGGCCCTCGCCGCCATCTCTGCCTGCCCTACCGGTTTCCTGATAATAACTTTCTAAACTCTTAGGAATATCATGATGAATAACAAACCTTACATCGGGCTTGTCTATACCCATCCCAAAGGCAATAGTAGCCACCACCACATCTACATCTTCCATAAGGAACATATCCTGATGTTTAGCTCTGGTTTTGGTATCCAATCCGGCGTGATAAGGTACAGATTTTATACCGTTTACTGACAGCACCTGATGAATCTCCTCTACTTTCTTTCGGCTAAGGCAATAAATAATACCGCTTTTACCTTTATAGTTCCGCACAAACCGGATAATATCTTTTTCTACATCTTTGGTTTTTGGCCTTACCTCGTAAAATAAATTAGGGCGATTAAAAGAGGCTTTATACGTAGTAGCATTGGGCACACCAAGGTTTTTTAAAATATCTTCCTGCACTTTTGGTGTAGCCGTAGCAGTAAGACCAATGATAGGCACATCGTCTATTTTATTGATAATGTTTTTTAAATTGCGATATTCCGGTCTAAAATCATGGCCCCATTCAGAAATACAATGAGCCTCATCTATGGCAACAAAAGATATTTTTTGAGATTTTAAAAAGTCTATATATTCTTCTTTGGTAAGCGATTCCGGTGCTACATAAAGCAATTTTGTAACACCATTTTTAATATCATGCATTACATTATTCACCTGAGTCTTGTTGAGTGAAGAATTTAAGACATGGGCTACACCGTCATCTTCGGATATACCCCTTATGGCATCTACTTGGTTTTTCATTAAAGCAATCAAAGGAGAAATAACTATGGCTGTACCATCCTGAATAAGTGCCGGCAATTGGTAACACAGCGATTTTCCACCACCGGTAGGCATAATAACAAAAGTGTCTTCTTTATTGATGATACTGGTAATTACTGCCTCTTGAAGTCCTTTAAATTGACTAAAACCAAAATATTTCTTAAGGGATTCTTGTAAGTTTAAATTTGTTTCAATCATTTATATTTTATCTATTATTTTAGATACATTTGCAAATAAAGATACAATTTTATTTTAAATCTAAAGTATTTTAAATGTCCGGAGGTAAAAAAAGCATTTTACAACTTGCCAAACAAACTTTTACCATTGAGAGTAAAGCGGTAGCTAATTTAGTAAATTATTTAGACTTTAACTTTGAAAATGCTGTTAAAACTATTCTCAAATCAGAAGGAAGAGTAATTATAACCGGTATAGGCAAGAGTGCTAATATAGCCACCAAAATTGTAGCCACCTTAAATTCTACCGGTACGCCCGCTATTTTTATGCATGCAGCGGATGCTATTCATGGTGATTTGGGCATTGTGCAACAAGACGATGTTGTCATCTGTATCTCAAAAAGTGGAAACACTCCCGAAATAAAAGTGCTTATCCCGCTGATAAAAGATGCTGGCAATACCATTATTGCCATTACAGGAAATACAGATTCTTTTTTGGCTCATAATGCTAATTATATCCTAAATACTACCGTGGAAGAAGAAGCCTGTAGCAATAATCTTGCCCCTACCACCAGTACTACGGCTCAGTTGGTAATGGGTGATGCCCTGGCAATATGTTTGTTGGAAATGAAAGAATTTACCAGTAAAGATTTTGCCAAATACCATCCCGGTGGCACTTTGGGCAAAAAATTGTACTTAAGGGTATCAGACATTATCCAAAAGAACAATATCCCACAAGTAAAAGATACGGATGCAATAACCAAGGTAATTGTTGAGATTTCCGAAAAACGGCTGGGAGCAACTGCAGTACTAAAAAACGGCCGGATTATAGGCATTATTACCGATGGCGATATACGGCGAATGATTAGCAATTACAATAATTTTCTAGATTTAACCGCCGCAGACGTTATGGGCAAAAACCCAAAAACCATAAACACCAACGAAATGGCAGTAGCCGCTCTGGACTTGATGCAAGAGAATAATATCACCCAACTGCTGGTAACGGAAAACGGCCAATATGTGGGCGTAGTTCACCTGCACGATTTATTAAAAGAAGGAATATTTTAAAATGACAAAAAATCAATCGAATGAAATGTCGTTTTTGGACCATTTGGAAGTACTCCGATGGACCTTGGTACGTTCTACACTGGCAGTATTAATAGCCAGTTCTATTGCATTTGTAATGAAAGGTTTTATTTTTAATAAAATTATTTTATTGCCCAAAGATGCTAATTTTTTAACTTACCGCGTGCTCTGCAAAATTTCGCAGGCTATTGGTACAGAAGGGCTTTGTATAGATGAAATACCGTTTATAGTCCAAAACAGAACTATGGCCGGCCAGTTTTCGGCACATATCTGGACTTCTATTACGGCTGGGTTTATAGTAGCTTTCCCTTACATTTTATTTGAAATATGGAAGTTTATTAAACCGGCTTTGTATGCCAACGAAAAAAAATATGCCCGAAGTTTTATTTTTATTTCTTCGTTTTTATTTTTTATAGGCATCTTTTTTGGCTACTACCTTATTTCTCCGCTTTCTATAAATTTTCTGGGAGCCTATCGGGTATCGAACGAAATAAATAATAATATTGACCTCCCTTCTTATATAAGTTTATTACGAGCCTCGGTGCTTTCATCAGGACTTATTTTTGAAATACCTATAATTATTTATTTTTTATCAAAACTGGGATTGGTTACCCCTGACTTTTTAAAGAAATACAGAAAATACGCTTTTGTATTGGTGCTTATTCTGGCAGCCATTATAACCCCGCCGGATGTAATTAGTCAGTTTATCGTGGCTATACCAATGATTATTTTATATGAAATTAGTATTTTTATTTCTAAAATAGTGGTAAAAAGGCAAAAAGCAACAGGCTAATGAATTAATAAAAGGGCGAATATAAAAATATGATATTAAGAGTAGAAAATATTAAAAAAACCTATGGCAAGAGAACTGTGGTAAAAGGCATATCCCTACAAGTGGAACAAGGCAACATAGTAGGGTTACTGGGGCCAAACGGAGCCGGAAAAACCACTTCTTTTTACATGATAGTAGGCATGATAAAACCCAATGCCGGCCATATTTTTTTAGATAATGAAGACATCACCGAAGCCTCTATGTACAAAAGGGCTCAGAAAGGAATTGGCTATCTGGCACAAGAGGCCTCCGTCTTTAGAAAACTGTCTGTAGAAGACAATATAATGGCGGTTTTGCAGTTTTCAAAACTGTCTAAAAAAGAACAAAAAGAAAAATTGGAGTCACTTATAGAAGAATTTGGCTTAAACCACGTAAGAAAAAACCGTGGCGATTTACTCTCAGGGGGCGAACGCAGACGTACGGAAATAGCACGGGCATTAGCCTCTGACCCCAATTTTATTTTACTGGACGAGCCATTTGCCGGTGTAGATCCCATAGCCGTAGAAGACATACAAAGTATAGTTTCTCATTTAAAAGACAGAAATATAGGAATCCTAATTACAGATCATAATGTACAGGAAACATTAGCTATTACTGATAGAACCTATCTTATGTTTGAAGGCGGAATTTTAAAAGAAGGCACCCCTGAAGAACTGGCAACTGATGAAATGGTGCGTAAAGTCTATCTGGGGGAGTCCTTTGAGCTAAAAAAAACAAGGCGGAAGTAGCCGGTAAATTTCAGCTATAAGGTTTGAGATAAAACACAGTCAACAGTTGGCTTTAGCAGCAAAAAATATTTTAGAGTTTGTAATTTACAACTTATGATATAAAAAGTAAAAATAACTATAGACTCATAAACCAATTAACTTAATAACTCAATAACCATTAACTAAACCGATGGGAAGAGCATTTGAATTTAGAAAAACCAGAAAACTAAAACGTTGGTCGGCTATGGCCAAGACGTTTACAAAATTGGGCAAAGAAATCGTAATGGCGGTAAAAGAAGGCGGGCCGGATCCGGAAGCCAATTCAAGGCTGCGGGTGGTAATTCAGAATGCCAAGGCTGCCAATATGCCCAAAGACAATATAGAAAGGGCTATAAAAAGAGCATCGGACAAAGACACTTCTGATTATAGAGAAGTATTGTTTGAAGGCTATGCACCGCATGGCATTGCCGTTTTGGTTGAAACTGCCACGGATAACAACAACCGTACCGTAGCTAATGTAAGAGCAGCCTTTAACAAGGCCGATGGAGCCTTAGGCAAGTCAGGCTCTGTAGTCTTTATATTTGAACATGTGGTCAATTTTAGAATAAACACAGACAACTTACCCGTGGATTTGGAAACTCTGGAACTGGAACTGATTGATTTTGAAGTGGACGAAATGTTTGAAGCTGAAGACGGTTTGATGATTTATGCCCCTTTTGAACAATTTGGAGCTATCCAATCGTATCTAGAAGAGAATAACATCGAAATATTATCATCGGAATTTGAACGTATCCCCACAAGTACTAAAAAACTTTCTGAAGAACAAAAAGCAGACGTAGAAAAATTATTGGACTTACTGGAAGAAGAAGATGATGTAAATAATGTTTATCACAATATGTTGTAATCCAACAAACATATTTTGAACTTATCAATAAGGCAATGCAAAAAACCTACCAACTAAGCCAGATTTCTGAAGTGGTATCAGAAATTATCTCCAAGATTAAATCAAATGTAATATTGTTTTATGGCAAAATGGGTGTAGGCAAAACTACGCTGATAAAAGAATTGGTGCAACAACTTGGCAGTACTGATACAGCCTCCTCCCCTACCTTTTCATTGGTAAATGAATATTTAACAGCAAGTGGAAAACATATTTATCATTTTGATTTTTACCGGATAAATACCGAAGAAGAAGCCATGGACATGGGTATTGAAGAATATTTTTACAGCGGCAACCTATGTTTAATAGAATGGCCGGATAAAATAAAAAATTTATTACCTTTAACGGCAGATATTATCCAATTATCACAAAATGAGGATAATACAAGAACCATTACCTTAAACCAACTATAGATGAGCAAAAAGCATAAAACGCCTTTTAGCAAGCACGAACTTCTACCCAAACCGGAAATGCTGGAAGTAAAGAACAAAAAGGGGGAATTGTTTATAGGCATCCCCAAAGAAATGCACTTACAAGAAAAACGTATTTGCCTAACCCCTGATGCTGTGGCCGCCCTTACCGGAAACGGGCATAGAATAATCATTGAATCCGGTGCGGGAATTGGCTCTAACTATTCAGACAACGATTATTCCGAAGCCGGAGCCAAAATTTCTTATGATACGGAAGAAATATTTGGCTGTAATTTGGTAATAAAGGTAGAACCGCCTACCATCAGAGAAATTGAATTTATAAAGCCACAAAGCGTGTTATTCTCGGCTTTACAATTAAAAACACAAAACAAAGAATATTTTGAAGCCCTGGCAAAAAAACGGATTACAGCCATTGCATTTGACTTTATTTCCGATGAACACGGTGTATTTCCGGTAGTAAAATCGCTCAGTGAAATTGCAGGTATTTCGGCTATTTTAATTGCTGCGGAATTGATGAATAATTTAGGTGAGGGCAACGGTTTGTTATTGGGCAATATTGGTGGTGTGCCGCCACCGGAAGTAGTTATTCTGGGTGCGGGCACCGTAGGTGAATTTGCTGCACGGTCTGCTTTGGGATTGGGAGCAACCGTAAAAGTTTTTGATAGCTCTATCACTAAACTCAGGCGATTACAGTATAATCTGGGCAGTCCGGTCTATACCTCCACCATTCAGCCTAAAACCTTACAAAAAGCCCTGATGCGATGCCATGTAGCCATAGGGGCCATACGAGGCAAAACCCGAACTCCGGTAATAGTAAGAGATACCATGGTGCAACAAATGAAAGACGGAGCGGTAATAGTGGATGTAAGCATAGATAGTGGTGGTTGTTTTGAAACATCGGAAATAACCAGTCATAAAAAACCCACTTTTATAAAACACGGCGTTATACACTATTGTGTTCCTAATATCCCCTCAAGATATGCCCGTACGGCCAGCCAGTCCATTAGCAATATCTTTACGCCGTATCTAATGAAAATAGGTGAAGAAGGTGGAATTGAAAACACCGCCAGATTTGACCGCAGCCTGCAAAAAGGCATGTATTTTTATCATGGCATTCTTACAAATAAAGCCATTGCTCATTGGTTTGACCTACCCTACCGAGACATAAACCTTTTAATTCTCTAATGGATACAAAACGTAGATTTTTGTTTTTTGGCGTAGGGTTTTCATTTGGCCTTATCCTGTTGTTCTTTTTTTTAAACGGTAAAAACGCTTCTTGTAATTATTTGCCCAATGCCAGAATGTTGGAAATTTTAAGAAGCAAGCACCGAGTCTATGATGCTCAGGTTATTGAGACAATGAAAAATAAAAATATTGATTCTGCCGAAGTA